>JAFGQY010000013.1 GCA_016935395.1 Parachlamydiales bacterium | reverse complement strand
TAAACCATAAGCCTATTTAAAAAAATCCCTACTTGTTCTAATATGTGAAAAAAAGTAGGGATTTTTTATGTATAATAGAGCCGGATATAGAATTGGTCCACATAGAACGCCACTTATAATTAAGTCTATATTATTTATAACAATAGCAATAAGTGTAATATCTGCAGTTTTGGCACCATTTTTAAAGTTCAACTATGTATTATACCTTTTGAGCTTATCGCTTCATGGAATTAAAAATTTTTACTTTTGGCAGCTTATAACTTACAATTTCAT
This sequence comes from Parachlamydiales bacterium, assembly GCA_016935395.1. Classification (GTDB taxonomy): domain Bacteria; phylum Chlamydiota; class Chlamydiia; order Chlamydiales; family SM23-39; genus JAFGQY01. The sequence goes on along the minus strand of JAFGQY010000013.1, from coordinate 23,650 downwards.
ACAACCAGGTTTTGGACTAAGCATATCTTTTGCAGTTCATTTATTTTTTAATACCTACATTATTTGGATTATTGGATCAGCTATAATTGAAAAAACATCTACTAAAAGCTTTGCACTTTTATATTTTTTAAGTACTCTGTTTTCCGGTCTTGTAATGCTTCTTGTAATGTTTTTGGGATATAAGTATACAATGTTAGCTAGCTCAGGCGTTGGTCTATATACATGCTTAATAGCATGGATGATGTTAAATCCCCCTGATACTAGAATTTTTTTGTTTTTTGCAATTCCATTAAAACTCTTTTGGGTAGTTTTAGCACTTTTAGGTTTTAATCTATTTAGCAATCTATCTAGCTTAGACATGGTCCATTTTTTCGGATATCTATCTTCTGCTATATTTTCTTACTTTTTTTCTATAATAGTATGGAATCGACATAGTCCTTTTAAACGCCTGGATAAACTGGAAAGAGAACTTATTTATTTTTCTAGAAAAATAGCAAATAGATCGAACATAAAAAGAAAAAAATAAAAAATCTTATTTATTGATAACTTTAGTTTTTCTAACTTTTTGAAAAAATTTAGTCATTAAATCAGAAGAAATTTCTTCAAGTATACCGCTTTCAATTTCAAGGTTATGGATAGGATGTTTTTTTTCAAATATATCTATAAAGCTACCATTAGCACCAACCCTTAGATCTTTAGCCGAATAAACAAGTTTTGAAATTCTTGAGTTAATAATAGCTCCAGCGCACATAATACAAGGTTCTAATGTTGTATATAATGTGCAATTTTCTAACCTAAAATCATTTAAATAAGAAGCTGCTTGAGTAATACATATCATTTCGGAGTGGGCTGTAGCGTCTTTTAACATTTCAACTTGATTATGAGCTTTTGCAATTATTCTATTTTCAAATACAATAACTGACCCCACAGGAACTTCATTTGAAGCAAATGCAATTTCTGCTTGTTTCAAAGCTTGAAGCATGAAAAATTCATCTTGATTCATAGATAATTTTTTTATTTAATTTGATAAAAGATAGAATATATATCATTTAAAAATTTTGCTCTAGAAGTATTATAAGTGAAAAAACAAAATTTTAAATATTTTTAAAAGTATATTTTAAACTCTCAAGATACTTGAAATGTTATTATTATTCAGATAAAATATTAGCAGATAAGAAAAACTAATTTAGGAGAAATGTAAAAAATGTCTTTGGATAAAGGTACAAAAGAAGAAATAACAAAAAAATTTCAATTACATGAAAAAGACACAGGATCCGCGGACGTTCAAATAGCTATTTTAACTGAAAGGATTGCTGAGCTAACAGAGCATTTAAAACTAGCTCCAAAAGACCATAGCTCTAGGCTTGCTCTTTTAAAGCTTGTAGGTCAAAGAAGAAAGCTTTTAGACTATTTAAATTCTACTGATACAAAAAGGTATCAAACTTTAATTACAAGATTAAATTTAAGAAAGTAATTTAATTTTTAGTACTCGCCAATAAAACCTTTATTGGCGATAGTTTTATATTTAAAATTGATGAAAAGAAAAAATTTGGAAATGATAGAGATTAGAAAAAAGACTTCAAAATTTTTTTTGAAGTCTTTTTTCTGATTTTCTATCTTACTTTTTTTCAAAAACTTCTTTTCTATCTATAACTAATAAAGGAGAAAATTTAATGGAACGACAAAAGATTTCATTTGAGATAGAAGGTAAAGAAATAACTTTAGAAACAGGTAAAATAGCAAAACAAGCTAGCGGATCTGTTTTATTACATGTTGGAGATACAACAGTTTTAGCAACAGCATGTGGGGAAAAAAAAGCTTCTGATGAAATAGATTTTTTACCACTTAGAGTTGATTATCAGGAAAAATTTTCAGCTATCGGAAAAACACTTGGTGGATTTATTAAAAGAGAAGGAAGACCTTCTACAAGAGAAGTGTTAATCAGCAGATTAATAGATAGATCACTAAGGCCTATGTTTGAAGATGGATACTATGCAGAAACTCAAGTTCTAACATATGTTTATTCTTATGATTCAATAAACTCGCCTGATGTATTATCTATTTGCGCCGCATCAGCCGCATTAGCAATATCTGATTTACCGCTTGTAAAACCAATCGGAGCTGTAAGAGTAGGCTTCATTAATGAAAAATTCGTAATCAATCCATCTGTTGAAGAGATGAATAACTCTAAACTTGATTTAGTTTTAGCTGGAACTGATGATGCCATTTTAATGATTGAAGGATATTGTGACTTTTTAACAGAAGATCAAATACTTCAAGCTATTGACGAAGGTCATAAATCTATAAAAGTAATATGTGATGCAATAAGCCAGTGGGCAAAAAAAGTTGGAAAAGAAAAATATAGAGATAACTTACATATTATTGATCAAAAAGTAATTGATGAAGTTGCCAATATATCAACGGCTCCAATTTTAGAAGCCCTTACAGTAAAAGATAAAAAACAAAGAGAAAAAGCATTTGATGATATTTTTGAAAAGGTAAAAGAAGAGTTTAAATTAGATTCTTCTGAACCAAAATATCCAAAAAGAGATGTAAATCTAGCCTTTAAAAAGGTTTCATCTAATTTAATGAGAAAAATGGTTTTAGATGAAAATAAAAGAATTGACGGAAGAAAAATGGATGAAATCAGACCTATTGATATTGAAACAGGTCTACTTGGAAGAACTCATGGTAGCGGATTATTTACAAGAGGAGAAACACAAGCAATAGCTGTTTGTACTCTTGGTGGTGAAAATATGGGTCAAAGATACGAAGACTTGCATGGTGAAGGTCTTCAAAGATTCTATCTACAATATTTCTTCCCTCCATTTTCTGTTGGAGAAGTAGGTAGGTCTGGTCCTCCCGGAAGAAGAGAGGTAGGACATGGAAAATTAGCTGAAAGAGCTCTTTTAGCAACTCTACCCGATCAAACTGACTTTCCATATATTATAAGACTTGAATCTAACATTACAGAATCTAACGGATCATCATCAATGGCTTCTGTGTGCGGTGGATGCTTAGCTTTAATGGACGCTGGAGTGCCAATAAAAAAACCTGTTTCAGGTATTGCTATGGGACTCATCCTCTCTGAAGATGGAAAATTTTGTGTTTTATCAGATATTCTTGGTGCTGAAGATGCTTTAGGTGATATGGACTTTAAAATCACCGGTGATGAAAATGGCATTACTGCATTTCAAATGGATATCAAAGTTGAGGGAATTACAAGTGAAATTATGGCTCAAGCTTTAAAACAAGCTAAACAAGGTAGAATTCATATCCTTAAAAAAATGGTAGAAGTCTGCCCTCAACCAAAACCAAAGCTTTCAGTATATGCTCCAAAAATCATTAACATACCAATTAAACAATCCAAAATTGGTGAAGTTATTGGTCCTGGAGGAAAACAGATTAGAGCTATTGTAGAAGAAACTGGTGTTGATATTAATATTTCTGATGATGGAATAGTATCAATTGTTTCTTCAGATCAAAATGCTATCGACAGAGCTAAAGAAATTGTTATTTCTTTAACAAGTGATGCAGAACTTGGAAAAGTCTATAAAGGTAAAATTACTTCTATAAAACCCTTTGGTCTATTTGTAAAAATCTATAACAAAGAAGGACTGTGTCATATTTCCGAACTATCTTATTCCAGAATTGATGATATCAATGATTTTTACAAAGAAGGAGATCCTATCGAAGTAAAAGTTATAGAAATTGATGATAGAGGTAAACTAAGACTTTCTCATAAAGCTCTATTAGAAAAACCAAAAAGAGATTAGTTAATTAATTAATTTTCAAAAAAAAAGAGACTAATATTTTAATTAGTCTCTTTAAAATTTTAAATTCAAATCAAAATTATTTCATTAAAAATAACCATATAAAGATATGTTATGACAATGGCAAAGATCTAAATGACCTCTGTAGCTCTTTCATTTTTTGATAATCAACTGGCATTTTGTATTTTCTTTGGTTGTTATTTATCCTTTCAAAGGTTTTCTCTATTTCTTGTAAAAGTGCTGTTCGATTAAGCTCCGGTCTTTTACATAATTCAAGTTTTTGCTCAATAATTTTGAATAAAACATCAAACATAACTTGAGAATATATTTTAGAGTATAATGCATTCCTCTGTTCTTCTTTTAGAAAACTTCTTTCTATTTTTTCAGTCATACCATCCAAATGTTTGATAACCAAGTCCTCTACACGAAGAAAAGAATGCTTCGATTTTAAAAAATCTTCTAATAATGAGCACCATTCTCGTATTGGACCAAATCCCAATTCTTTGCTTTCTTTTTCAAGCAATCTTTTTTGCTTCCAAATCAACTGTTCAATTTCAAAATGACCATCACAAAAAGGCTTTTGAGTATAACCCATTGAATCAATTTCAATCAGATTATCACAAAAAGGACTTAAACATACCGGTCCTTGAGGTTTTGGTGCATCATAAAGATCTCGGCATCTAGTAGAACAAAAAGCTGACCATATACTATCAATCTTTTCAATATCTTTGCTGCAATTTGGAAACCTTGCGCATTTAGGCCTTATACCTTTACCTTTCCTTCTAGTATCGTGTTGAAGTCTGATTGAAAATGGAAACATTTTTTTTGATAAATTCGATAGCATTTTAGATTGTTTAATATCATTAAATATACCAAATACCACATAGCTTATGGTAACTAATGAAGAAAAATTTCTTTTCATTAACAACTTATCAAAAACATGAAAACCAATATGCACAGCTGCAATTAATGAATATTTTTTTGATAAGGCAATGAGCTTTTTGTCCTTTGCCTTTTTCCCAGAAGAAAAAAAATATATGGCTACCGCAGCTTTTATTGGAGCTAAAAGATATCCGTTTGCAAAACTAGAAAACGCAGCTACAGGTCCGGATAGTGTGAAATTTGCAATGCTTCCTCTAATTATTGAATTAAGAGTTATTTTAAAAATTCTTTTTTTTAATGAATCTTCTAAAACAGGCGAAAGATTCATTTTATCGATTAAAGATTGAGTTCCCCAAATATTAAAGCATGAAGCTGAAAATAAAGGAGCAGAAGAGTTAATTGCATATGCCATAAATATCATTATCCTATATTGCTATCTATCCGAAAAGACCTCCAAAAAATGCCTTTTTCAAATGCTCATAAGTATTGTTACCCATCTCTTCAAAGCAGGCAGGAGAAATTATTTTTCCAAGAAAAGTTTTAGTTTTACAAAAGTCAAGTTCATTACTTTGACTAAGTGTAGGTTGGTGTAGCTGATCTAAGTTTATTTTTGAAATATCGGCTTTTTCTTTTTCATTTAGTAATGACAAAAGATCATAATATTTTTTTATTCCATAGCTTGTTGCAAATATAGCAAAAGCTATTACAATTATTTTTATTATAAGACTTTTTTTTCTTTTGCTGTCTATTTTCAAAAGCTTTTGGTTTATCAGTTTTTTAATCTCTATTGGAGTATTTTCTTTTTCTGCTAAATTTTTAAGTTCACTAAGTAGTTTGTGAAAATGATTTTCATTAGTTCTTTCAAAATTTTTGAGAAGTTCTTCAAAATCTTTTTTTTGAATATTTTTTGACATCATGTCAATAAGCCTGCGAGTTAAAGTCATTTCAAGAAGATTGTATGCAAATAAGTTCTTTTCAATAGAGCCAGAATCTTTTTTATTAACAGGTAGTTGAAAAACAATCTCCTCTAAAGATCTTTGAGATTTACTCTTTTTATATTCTTTAAGAATTTCATCATTAGAAACTTTAATATATTCAACTTTGAGATTTTTTAAAAAATCATTGTGTTGCGAAAATAACAACAAATTAAAAAATGTTTTTATAAATGAAAGAAATTTTATAGTTAAAACTTCTGAAAGACCCACAACAATATAAACGTCTTGCGGAATAATATAAAAAGAATTTTCATCGGATTTTTCTGAAATAAGCATTTATATTAATTTCTGAATTATTTTTGAAATTTTATACCAAGGCGTGCATTGATTTTCAATTTTTTTATGAGTAAATTTCAAAAATTAATAATAAAAATTAAAAATCCTATGCTCCCTGAAAAGAAGGATCCTCATTTTTCTTATCTTTGCTTTCTTCAACAGGTGGAGGTGGTGGAGTTTTTTTCTGAAGTTCATTTTCAATTTTTAATCGCTTTTGCTTTTCCTCTTTATCAAATGTTCCATCCATTATTTTACTGACATCTTTTTTATCTAATGTTTCGAATTCAATAAGCATTTCAGCCATTAATACCAGTTTATCTTCATTTTCTTTAATAATTTCTCTAGCTCTTTGATGAGCTTCTGATATTAGTGTTTTAACTTCTTTATCTATCTGCTCAGCGGTTTCATCAGAATATGAACGTTCTTGATGACCTTGAAGACCTAAATACTGTCCGCTTGTGTTTTGCTCATCATAAGTTACAGTTCCTAAATTATCACTCATCCCCCATTCGCAAACCATAGCTCTAGCAAGTTTTGTAGCTTGAGCTATATCTTGTTGAGCTCCCGATGACATATCATCTAAAAACATCTCTTCGGCAGCTCTACCGCCCATGCAAATAGCAAGTTGGTCTATAATTTCTTTTTTCCAGTAACTTAAACGATTTTTCTTAGGCATAAAGTGAGTAGCGCCGAGTGAAAACCCTCTAGGAATTATTGTAACTTTATCTACAGGATCTGCATTTTTAACTTTAAATCCAACAATAGCATGGCCAGATTCGTGATAAGCAGTTGTTTTCTTTTCATGCTCATCCATCTCTAAAGATCTTCTTTCTTTTCCAAATCTCACTTTATCACAAGCTTCTATAGTTTCTTGGGAAGTAACCGCTTTTCTACCTTTTCTAGCAGCTAAAAGAGCTGCTTCATTTAACATATTTTCCAAATCAGCTCCAGAAGATCCGGGAGTTACTTTAGCAATATCCATTAAATTAACTGAGGGATCGATTTTAATTTTTCTAGCATGTACTTTTAAAATTTCATATCTTCCTTTTACATCTGGAAGATCTAAAACAACTCTTCTATCAAATCTTCCGGGACGAAGAAGTGCTTTATCCAAAATATCAGGTCTATTAGTAGCTGCCATTAAAATGACACCTTCCTTAGTATCAAATCCATCCATTTCAACTAAAAGTTGGTTAAGCGTTTGCTCTCTTTCATCATGTCCACCTCCAATACCAGCGCCTCTATGTCTTCCTACAGCATCTATTTCGTCCATAAATATTATACAAGGAGCATTTTTTTTAGCCTGATCAAAAAGATCTCTTACCCTTGAAGCTCCAACTCCCACAAACATTTCAACAAAGTCTGATCCTGATATTGAGAAAAATGGACGATCAGCTTCTCCAGCCACAGCTTTAGCTACTAATGTCTTTCCTGTTCCTGGAGGTCCTACTAATAAAACTCCTTTAGGTATTCTAGCTCCCAATGCTGTGAATTTTTGTGGATCTTTTAAAAAATCTACAATCTCTTCTAGTTCTTCTTTCGCTTCCTCAGCTCCAGCGACATCCTTAAAAGTAACTTTATTTGACTCTTTTGTCAAAAGTCTAGCAGGTGATTTCCCGAAATTCATTGCTGATGATCCAGCACCTTTCATCTGACGTGAAAATAAAAAATAAAGAAGTAAAACTACTATTACTACAGGTAGTATTGTAAATATGTAATTGAAATAATTTGGAGAAGGCTCTTGGCTTTTAAATTCTTTTTCCAAAACTAGATTTCTAGGTTGATCAGGTGATTTTATAGCTAACCCTTTATTGCTTTCAAAAGCTTCCCACTCTTTTTTAGCTGAAGCATACCATCTTGAAAGTTCTTCAGGATCTTGGCTTTCAAGCTGTTTTGTGGAAATTTCTTTATCATTAAAAAACCAAAAGTCATTTGCTATTTTACTTCTGGCATTAGTTAAAAGAGCTGAATTTTTTTGAATATTTTTATTTAAAACATTAAATTGATCAATTGTTTCCATATAAGATCTAACCGATCTAAGTGGAAGTAATATTACTCCATCTTTTTCTTTTAAAAGAGATTCTTCAATATTATTTAAACCTTCAATTACAGCACCAAATACTCCTACTTTTTCTGATATTGGAGTATTTTTATTAACAACATTTAATTGCTTTTCTAAATTTTTCAATTCAAATTTTATCGATTCCTCTCCAATACCCAGGTTGGCAGATTTATACAAAGAAAGAACAGTAGATATATTGCTTAACATCGTATCTGCACCTTCTTTGGAAGGTCTTCTTTCGAACTGAGCAAAATCGTTATTTAATTTATCAAGGTTATAAATACTCTTTGGTGGCAATGATTTTAATACTATAGAATTTTTTCTATCTAAAGAGTCATATCTGGAGTTAACAACAACAAATCCATTTTTAGGGATTTCATAGCCAGTTACATATAAAAACCAAGCTGCAGACTTTGCTACGTTTTTCTCCAATACATCAAGCTCTTTTTTTAAATATTCATCTTCCGATTGATATTTATATTTTTCATTCAAAAGTGTGATAAAATTATATCTATTAATACCATCCTCAGTCTGTTTTTCTCTTAACTTAGCATGGAAGGTAACCAAATTGTCATTTTGAGCTACTTTTGTATTAGATTCGGGTTTTAAAAGATCTAAATTTACAAGATGTTCTAACTGATGAGAAAATGAAACTTTTGCAAGCTTATCGTTTGTTAAGGTTTGTACAGTTAAAATTATAAATATTACAGCTATTATAAACAGTAGAAAACCACCTGGTATTCCTTTTCTTTGCGGTTGCTGATTATTATTATTTTTTCTCATAAATTATATCTCTATTTAGTTAATAAAATTATACCTGTAGATGATAAAATTAAACCATCTTTTATCTATTTTGTAAATACATTCAAGAGCAAAAGCCTAGCTTAGCCCCCAATAACTCAGCTATAACATAGAGCTAAGTTTTTAAAAAGGTTATTTTAAAATGACTTCTATTTTCAAAAATTGTTTAAAGTTTTTGTTAATATTTTTTCCTGATAAAAAATCATAAGGCATTGATTTTTCATCATATAGAACAGGAAGTGTGTTTCTTAAAAAAGCAGGAACTTTTTTATTTTCAAATAGCTTTTTCAATCTTTTGTCTTTTTTTTGAAAAACTGCGTTATATTTCCCTTCGGGTACATATAAAGTTAGACTTTTTGAAAAAAAGTCTCTCCATGAGCTTGGTGAATCAATTTTTTTAACATTTGTTACTTTTAGCTCCCAAGGACCAAATTTAAAATTTTTTAAAAGACGCCTTTTTTCTTCTTTATCATAAATATCATTAATAATAAAAAAGCAGCCTCTATCGATGTAAATTGTAGCATTTTTTAATAAAATCTTTTGATTGGCTTTTTTTTCTAATAAGAAAGAAGTCATTTTATTCAAAATATCTCTAGATAAATCAATATCTTCAGCTAAAGATATTTTCTTTAAAATATATTTAACTTCAACTATCTCTTTTATTTCATTACAATCCAAAAAAACTCCAAACTTATTTTTTTTAAGGTTTTTTAAAAATTTGGAAGTTTTTTTTGATAAATATTCATTTAACTCATAGCTATTTGATGATAAAGCTACTAAATTATCATCTATCTTTTTTTGAAATTTTTCATTTAGATATGGAACGATCTCTTTTCTCATTCTAGCTCGTAGATATTTTGTATCTTCATTTGTTAAGTCAGAAAAATAAGCTATATTGTTTTCATGTAAATATTTTAAAATATCTTTTTTAGAAACATTTAAAAGTGGCCTGAAAATTTTGATGCTTTCTAAAAAAGAGACCTCTTTCATTGGGTGAATATTGTATAGATTTGATCCTTCAAATAATCTTTTTAAGATAGTTTCTACCAAATCATCTTTATGATGGGCTAAAATTAAAGCCTCAAATTTATGCTTTTCAAAAAGAGATTTAAAAAAACTATATCTTTCATTTCTAAAATATTCTTCAATATTATTTTCTTTTAAAATTTTTAACTTTTTAAAATGAAAAGGCAGCCCAATCTCTTCTATCTCTTTTTTTAAACTTTCAGCTTCCTTTTCACTAACCTGTCTCCAAGAATGATCTACATGGGCAATATGCAGCTCAATACCCGCCTGATCTTTTATTTTTTTTAAAAGTTCAAACAAGCATCTAGAATCACTGCCCCCAGATAAAGCTAACAAAACAGGCCCACTTTTTAAGTAGTTTTTGTCAAAAAAATCTTTTAAATTATTTAAAAGGTTCATAAGAATTGTTAAATTTTTTAAAATAAAGCAATTTTATATCAAATGAGGATAAAAAACCAGATATGCCAATTTTTTGGAAATATCTTTCTAAAGAGTACTTAAAAGTATTTTTTTTAAGTATTTTAGCATTTATTTCTATACTTTTAGTTACAAGGTTAAAAGAAATAGCAAATTTTGCAACAATATCTTCAAGCATTTTTAGTATTATTCAATTCGTTTTATATCAGATTCCCCATGTTCTTCCAATCGCCATTTCTATCTCATGTTTAATCTCATCTATTCTATTATTTCAAAGGCTTTCAAAGATGTCAGAGCTAACAGCCTTTAGAACCTGCGGTATCTCTTTAAAGCAGATAATAACTCCCTTGATTTTTCTGGCAATAATTCTTTCGCTATTTAACTTTTTTATAGTCTCCGAACTAACTCCTAGAAGTAAATACAAATCAAAAGAGCTTTTTTATCAATCAACCTCAATGAACCCTTTAGTCTTGCTTCAAAGAAGAAAAAAAATGTCTACAATAAAAAACTCTTACATCGAAATATCCACTCAAAATAATGATCTATCTGCTAAAGATATTTTGATAATAATGCCAAATAAATCAAATCAAAGACTTTGCTTAATGTCAGCAAAAAACCTAGAGCTTATCGATGACAATCTTGACGGTAAGAATATCTCTTTTATTTCATACTTAGACTCTTCTCAAACAAAAAATTTTGATAATCTTATAATAGAAAACCAAAGCTACATGACCACTAAAGCTTCTGCTATCACGGGATTTATTAAAGTCAAAGAATGGAATATGAATAAATCATCTATGCCTATAAAAATGCTTCTTATAAAAGCTAAAGAAGAAAAGTCAGTTAAGCAAGATAAAAAATATGTTTCGGCTCTAAGTGAAATAGCTAAAAGAATTGCTTTTGCACTATCCTCTTTTAGTTTCACTTTTATTGGAGCTAGCTATGGAATAACTCTTCATAGATCTACCTCTAAAAAAAACCTTATAGTAGGTATATTTTTAACTTTTTTAATACTAATTAGCTTTACTGTCGGAAAAGCTTTAAAGTACCATTCTACTTTTTCTATGATGGCATATATTATTCCACAATTAATTGCACTTCTTCTCACAGGATATAAATTAAAAAAATTATCTAGAGGATATGAATGATATTTTCAAAGATTTGGGAAAGAAAGCTTTTTATAGATGTTTTAAAATATTCCCTATTTTTTATGCTTTGCTTTTTTTTAGTTTTTGTTTTTATAGATTTTTCACTGCATAGTGCAAAACTGTTTTCTCAATCAAGCGTTACTTTTTTAGATATTTTAAAATATTATTACAATTTCCTCATAATTGAGCTTAATCTATTTCTAGCTCTAACTTTTATGCTAGCCATAATAAAAATCCTAGCTGACATGAACATTCACCATGAACTGACAGCTCTTAGAATGGCTGGACTTTCGGCAAAACTAATTTCTAGACCTTTTTTAATATTTGCAGTTTTAATCAGCCTTTTTTCATTTATAAATTATGAATTTTTTCTTCCAAAGGCAATTGATTTCAAAGAAAACTTTAAAGAGAGATTTTTGAAAAAAACAAAATACAATAAAATGCACCCCAATGTTATCTACTTAGAAGATAATACAAGACTAGTTTATCAAAAATACAACAAAAATGAAAAAGAGCTTTTTGATGTCTTTTGGATTAAAGACAATTCTAATATTTGGCATGCAAAAATTCTAAATTTACAATCTACACCAATCATCGGTTACTTTGTTGACCACTTTGTAAAAAATTCTGACACATTAGAAAAAGAAAAATCCTATAACAGCTATATCTTTAATGATATTTTAGTAGATCAAAATAGAAAAAATATGTTTTGTCCTTGTGATCAAAGAGCAATTTCAACTTTAATCAAACAATCCTCTTCAAAGAATATCTGCCAAAAAGAAAAATCAGAACTTTTATCAAATGTAAATTATAAACTTGCTATGCCCTTTTTCCCAATTTTGATAATAATTTCTCTATTTCCTTTTTTAATTACTTTTTCAAAAAACATTTCCATTTTTTTTATATGTGCTTTTTCTCTTTTTGGATTTGTAATATTTTACACTTTAATGGACTCAGCATTAATTGTTGCTGAAAGTGCCTCTAAAGGATCGTATTTAATAATCTGGATGCCTCTTATTATAAGCTTTTTAATTTTTGGTAAAAAGTATATGAAAACATAAAGTCCCTTAACCTATGTTCCTTTTTTTATCTAGTACAAAGGATGATGAAAATGCTGAAAAAAACTATTTTTATTCTTTTTTTAACTTTTACATTAAATCTACATTCTTGGTGGGATTCTTCTCACATAGTGATTGCTAAAATAGCAAAAGAAAACATGAGCCAAAATGCTAAAGAAAAATGCGATAATCTAATAAATTTTTTATCAGAATATTATCCAAATACCTCTACATTTGAAACTTCAGCTGTTTGGGCAGATCAGATGATGAATAAAGGTATAAGTTTTGGCATAAAACATGGATTTGCGAAAATTTATGATCCAAATAATGAAGGAGATGAAAACGCAAAGACAAAGTATGCAATAGAGCTAGAATCTAGTAATGGAACAAAATCCTTAAACGAAATTATAAAAGCCTTAAAAAGTCCTAAAACCAACAAGTTAGAAAAAGCTTTAATGTTAAGGTTTTTAATTCATATTGTAGGTGATATGCATCAACCTCTTCATTGCATTAATTATTATTCAAAAGAGTTCAAACATGGTGATTTTTTTGGATGCAGATTTTATTTGGATTATTCACTAAATCAAAAAAATTCTCTTCATGCACTTTGGGATTCAGCGCTACTTAGAGATGACCTTTGGTTAAAACTCCCCTTAAACAAAGAAGGAGAAGATTATTTAAATAATTTCAAAAGCGAAGTTACTATAAAATTCCCTAAAAGTTCCTTTTTAGAAGATGAAATAGAAAATATGGATTTTGATACTTGGGCTCAAGAAAGCTTTTTGATTGGAAAAAACCATGCATATGAAAACATTCATCCAGGCGATAGACCTTCTGATGCTTATTTAATAGAAAATAGAAATATAGCTTATAGACAAATAGCTTTGTCCGGATATAGATTAGCTTATATTTTAAATGATATTTTTAAAGAATCATTTTAAGCTTTTAACAATCTATTTTCTCTGATTTTTTTTCTTTTATCAGCTTCAATAAATCTTAATTTTTGTTTTTCATTTTCAGGTATAACTTGTTGAGCTATAACTTCGTTAGCCGATTCATCAACAGATTTAAATGTAAAATATGCAACTAAAATATTTCTTTGCTCTAAAAGTCTAAAATCTTCAGCAACTACCTTTACCCCTACCTCTATAATACTTCCCCATACTCTATTAACTGAAGCTAGGCATTTAAGTTTATCATCTCTTTTAATAGTGGAATGGTATCTAACAAAGTCTATTCCTGTAGTAAGACAATTTGTTTCAGAGTGAGTTTTTGCACAAGTTCTGGCAATATCATTAACAATATTTAAAATTCTCCCGCCGAAAATTACTTCATCTAAAGACATTTTAGCATCAAATAGATCAATATTTCTATCTTCTATAGCAGATTCAGATGTAGGCTTACCCTTTTCATTTCTATGAATTATAAACAAAATTCTCCTCCCTCCAAAGTTAACTTAGTAAATATTCAATAACAGGTATTTAGAGCAAGAAAAAAATATTAATTTAATTTTTAATGTAAAAAAAAAGACCTTCGGGAAGGATTCCCAAAGGCCATTAGATAAACAAGGAGGAAGAAAAAAAGTTTATCTTTTAGAAAATTGGAACCTTTTTCTAGCTCCCGCAAGACCGTATTTCTTTCTTTCTTTCTTGCGAGGATCTCTAGTTAAGTATCCTAACTCTTTTAGTTTACCTCTATAATCTTCGTTGTCTTGTACTAATGCTCTTGAAATTCCAAGTCTAATAGCTTCAGTTTGAGCTTCGATTCCGCCGCCTTTAGCAGTGATCAACATATCATATGTGTCATCAAGTTCAAGTTTTACTAATGGTGATAGTATAACACTTTGTTGAAAAGTTAAAGGAAAATATTTACTAAACTCTTCTCCGTTCACTAAAACTTGACCTTTTCCTTTTCTAAGTCTAACAGATGCTACCGCTGTTTTTCTGCGTCCCACACCAATAAATTCTTTCATTTTTTTCTTTGCCATATTTCCTCAAATTATATATTTACAGCTATTGGCTTTTGAGCATGCAAATTGTGCTCATCGTTTCTAAATATTTTTAACTTTTTAAGCTGTTTTCTTCCAAGCTTTGATTTTACAGGAAGCATACCTTTTACAGCTCTATAAATTATTTCTTCAGGATTCTTTTGAAGCATTACTCTATAAGGTATTTCTCTCATACCGCCAATCCAGCCAGTATATTTTCTATACACTTTTCTAGCTTCTTTCGATCCAGAAACTTTAATCTTTTCAGCATTAACAACTATTACATAATCTCCAGTATCAACGTTTGGTGTATAAGTTGGTTTATGCTTACCTCTTAAAATTTTACTTATCTCGCTAGCAAATCTTCCAAGAGTTTTACCTGTAGCATCAAGAAGATAAAATTTTTTGTTTTTTTCAGCTTCTTCTTTCTTAATAAATATAGTCTTCATAATTAATTTTTCTTTTAAATAAGTTTTTAAGTGATAAGAATATTGGAACTGATGTTTTTTTGCAAAGTTTTTTCTTTTTTTATGATCAAAAAATTATCTAGATAAATTTCCCTCTTTCATAAAAGTAAAATTAAAAATAAATTTATCTTTAAAATTTTATTTTACTCTTAATGATTTTAGTTATAAAAACCTATAATTTTAGTCTTTAACAGATTATACTATTGTCATTATTATTATAAAAAACAGGGTTATAAATGGCTTCAATTTTTAATTGGGCTTTAAGTTTTTTTACTTCTACTCTTCCTGCTGTCAATCCCCCTGAAATACAAACACAGAGAATACCGGATTTAGATACACTTACTCAACAAAGGACTGCAAAAGCTGCAGAAGAAGCATTAAAATATCCTTATGTACCTTCGACAGAATCTATGTCGCATAAAGCTGAACATCGCACTGAATTTGATAAATTTTTGGCAAGAAGACTTCAGGATGAATTTGATAAAGAAGTTTTGAAAGACGAACCGCC
Source organism: Parachlamydiales bacterium (assembly GCA_016935395.1). Taxonomy (GTDB): domain Bacteria; phylum Chlamydiota; class Chlamydiia; order Chlamydiales; family SM23-39; genus JAFGQY01. The sequence goes on along the minus strand of JAFGQY010000013.1, from coordinate 8,250 downwards.
CGCTAAGAAAAGAAGTGGATCCCCATTAGAAGAAAACTCTGATCCTGATAAACTGAGTCCTGATTCTAAAAGATCAAGACCTGCTCATATAAATCCTTACCCGGGAATTAAAAATCCTTCAACTTACTGTCCATTAATTACAGCTATTCATTTATTCGAAGAAATCCCAAGTATCAGTTCAGCTGATAGAAGAAAGATTTGGAATGATGATGCAAAGTGTTTGTTTGACTTTATACAATTACATAAACAGTCGCATGAACAAAACTGCGTACTAGCTGAAGATGTGAAACATTTAGTTGAAGGAGCTGACGCATTAGAAGATACTTCTGTTATATTAACTCAGATAAATAATTTAGCTTTTGGTGATAGAAGATATTTTGATTATATTTCCATACCAGTAAGAGGTGCACTAGAAATTACATCATTATCAAACAACGTCATTTTCCAAGTAAATAGGTTCCAATATAATGAAAGGACTAAAAGAGTTATAAAAGATTCAAAAGTTAAAGATATGCCCCTTCAAAGTGGTGATTTTCAACTTAAATGTATAATTGCTCACAAAAAAAGCGCTTCAGGTAAAAGTGGTAAAATTTCACATTACACTGCCTATAAAATAATGGATGATGGTAAGTGGTATCTTTTCGATGACGGATTTGTAAAAGAAGTGACCTTATCTGAAATAAATAAGGTTCGAAAGACTGGATATATTTATTTATACTCCAAATAATTTTTTTAAAAGACTTTTTTTAAAGGCTTAATTTCTTGTAAAAATGTAATCTTTTTCGATAAAATCTCCTTTTCAATTAATTAAAACATTTTTTTTATGAAAGTGATAAAAACTTTTTTTATTCGTACTTACGGCTGTCAGATGAACGAACTTGACTCTGAAATACTTTTAACACAATTGGATTCAAGAGGGTTAAAATTAGCTAAAAGTGAACAAGAGGCTGATTTAATCATTTTCAATACCTGCTCAGTTAGGGATCTTGCTGAAAAAAAGGTTTTAGGAAAGATTTCTGAATTCAAAAATGATAATAAGATAATAGGAATAGCCGGTTGTATGGCCATGTCATTGAAAGACACTCTTTTAAAAGATTACAAATATATTGATTTTATATTAGGCACAAATGATCTATTAAAAATAAATGAGATTTTAGACGATCTTCAAACAAAAAATATTCAAATAAACAAAACTTCTGAAAATTACGATATTTCCATAGATAATTTTTTTGCTAAAAGAAACAGCCCTCTCAAAGCCAGCATTTCAATAATAAGAGGCTGCAACAACTTTTGTTCTTATTGCATAGTCCCATTTACAAGAGGAAGAGAAATATCAAGATCTAAAAATAGCATTATAAAAGAGTTTAAATATTTAGCGAATCTTGGATACAAAGAAATCACTCTTTTAGGACAAAATGTAAATTCCTACGGAAAAGATTTTACAGATGAAAAATTTCTTTTTTCAGATTTGTTATATGAGCTTAACAAAATTGATGGCATTGAAAGAATCAGATTTATGACCTCACATCCAAAAGACATCAGTATTGAACTAATGCATGCCATTAAGGATTTAGAAAAAGTATGCGAATTTGTTCATTTCCCCATTCAATCGGGATCTAATAAAATTTTAAAAAAAATGAATAGAAAATATACAAGAGAATCATATTTAGAAAAAGTTAATCTGCTCAGACAGGTTGTACCAAATGTTGCCATTGGAACCGATATCATTATTGGGTTTCCAGAAGAAACAGAAGAAGATTTTCAAGATACTTTTAATCTATTTAAAGAAGTCAAATATGATACAGCTTTTATATTTGCATATTCGCCAAGAAGAGGTACTTTAGCTTCAAAGTGGAAAGATGAAATACCCAAAGACATTAAAAACAAAAGACTTCAAGAGCTTTTAAGTTTGTATCATGAGATACTTCAAGAAAAATATAGATCTTATGTAGGCGATATCAGACAAGTTTTAGTTGAAAGACTAAATAAAGATCAAAAAATGTTAAAAGGAAGAACGAAAAGATTTGAAAAGGTCATTTTTGAAGGAAAAGAGAATCTTATCGGTAGCCTTCAAAATGTTAAAATTGAAAGTTTCAATCATCAAACACTTATCGGTTCTTTAGCAAAAGACTAATAATCAATAGCTTAACTTATATATTCTTTAATGGAATTATATTCAAATAAATGTTATAATGTTATCATTATTATTATAATAAAAACATCAAATGAGCAATCAAATAATTAACAGACTTTTTAAAAACCCTTATAATTTAGATTTATTCAAATCTATCTCATTAATTATTTCTGATCTTCACTATGATAAGAAAGATGAAGATCTTAAAATAGCTGAAATAAGGTCAATATCCAAAATTGACCCATATTATAGTGATATATTTTTTGATCTTTTCCCTTATCATGGTATTAAAAAAGAGATTTTTAAAAGCTTACTTCCGCCTTTAAAATTTTTCAATTACGAATATTCTAATATGAACCTCTTAACTGAAAGCCAAGCTTATTTCAAAGAAGAATATAACCCCTATATGGGGTTTATCAAAAATTTAACATTTTATGGAACTTTGAAACAAAAAAAGGATAATACTGTTTATTTGGAATTCGAAAGTAGTATGGTAAATCAAATCTATCCAATGACTAATGAAGAAATTATAAAAAATAAAAGAGACAAATTAATCATTGATGTAATTAATAAAAAAGAACATGAGATACATGAAGTATTTCCAATTCAAGAGCTTGGAGATAAATTTAAATTTAACATCAAAGGGTTTTATTCAACAAAACCTGAAACGGAAGAAAACGTTGAGAAATTATGGTTTTTAGAAATTGAATCTAAACAGTTAGAAGAATTTCGATCAAAATACCATTTATTTAGTAAAAAAAATGGCTATAATTTCGTTTTAGTAATAGCTATTAAAAAATCATTTAAACTTAGAAAAAGTTTTCCAACGATGAAAATAAACTTTTCATTTTCTGCAGCTTAATCTTTTTTTTTCTCTTTGCTAATTTTTTAATATTTAATAAACTATCTTACATATTTTTTTTGATTAAGGAGTTTATTATATGGCTGCAGTTTCAGTTCAAAGACAACCTTCCTTGCCACAAGCAATAGCACAAATCCCCGATGTGCCAGATTGGGCAACATGTCCTATCTCACAAGATGTTATAGTAAACCCCGTAAAGGTTGTAAACTGTGGAACTATCCCTCATATATTTGATATGGTTCCACTTGCTACCTGGTATGAAAGAAATACAAGTTGTCCTAATTGTAGAACTCCAATCACTCATGTAATACCGGATAGAGAGTTAGCTGATAGAATTCAAAGAGAATTTGTCAATGCATCAGAAGCTAATAAAAATTATTTTAATCAAGTAAAAAACTCTCAACCAAGAGCTCCTTTTAATTTAATAAGTATTGCAGCTTTTAATCCCTTTCCCGAGCAACGATTGGAATCTGCACAAAGACAGAGATCTCAAGTTAGAACTGATATAAATAGAGCACAAAGATCACAATCCAGAAGAAATCATCTAGGAAGGGAAGAAAGACCCGCTCTTTTTGATTTTAGTTTTGTTAAAAGATTTTTACCATCTAGACAAGCAACAGTGCAAACAACTATTCGAAGCGGAAAATTTTTATGGAATGCTGTATCAACAACTGCTCCAAAAGCTCTTAGAGCTATTGATTTATTTAATTATATTACACCGCCAAAAGGACCAAAAGAAAATTATACGGTTTATTTAAGAGTTGAAAAACTTGCTAAAAATGGGTCCTTGCCAAGAGCGCTAAGACATGCAGATTTTATGACTAATAATAGACTGCAAGATAAAGCTTATGAAAGAATTATTGAAGCTTATTTAAGAACTAAAAATGATCCAATAAGCCATGAGCGTGCACTAGAAATATTATATAAAATATCTAATGTTAATACTAAAGATACCCTGCTTTACAGGATGTCATTAGAGTATTTAAAAAAAGCTAAATTTCCTGAAGCAATTTCACTTATCAGATCAATTTCAAGCGGAATAATGTCTTTAACACTGATCATCCCATTTATGTTTTTTCTAAGTGTTTTTTTAACAGCTTCAACTATCAAAAATATCTTTGTTGGAATAAAAAATGGTGTTAAAGAAGAGATTTAAAATCTTCTTCTGAAAGAATTGTGATAGTTTTTATTTTTTTGGCTTTTTCATATTTTGAGCCGGGATCTTCTCCTACTAAAACATAGTCAGTATTATTTGAAACTGTTGAGGATGTCTTTCCCCCTCTTTCTTTTATAAGATTAGCAGCTTCAGACCTTGTAAAATTTTCTAAAGAACCAGTCAATACAAATGTCTTACCACTGAAAACATGCCCAAAATGTTTTTTCTCTTTAGGTTTTTGAATTTCAATGCCATTTTTTACAAATTTTTCAATTTCCTTAAGATTATTTTCATCTTCAAAATAACTTACAATTGAATCAGCTACTTTCTCACCAATACCTTCTATTGTTACAAGATCTTCTTTTTTTAAATGAGTTAGTGTTTTTATATCTTTAGCATAATCTGCTAAAAGATCTGCCGTCTCTTTACCAACATATTTGATTCCAAGAGCCATCAAAAATTTGGATAGTGGACATTTTTTTGATTTTTCAATAGAGTCTAAAAGATTTTTAATGGACTTTTCTTTGAACCCTTCCAGCGTTGATAACTGACTTTCATCTAAAAGATAAATGTCTGAAGGTCTTTTTACCAACCCCTTTTCAAAAAGCGCTCCCATAACCTTTATTCCGAGATGTTCGATATCCATAGCTTCCTTTGAAGCAAAATAAATTAGTTTTTTAAGAGTTTGACCCGAACAGTTTGGATTGCTACAACGAACAGCCACTTCATTTTCAATATGCTCGACATCTGATAAGCATACGGGACATTTTTTGGGCATATGAAAAATTTTAGCGTCCTTTTTTCTTTTTGAAAAATCAACAGAAACAACTTTTGGAATAACATCTCCACCTTTTTCAATAGTGACAACATCGCCAATTCTTATATCCTTTCTCATTATTTCATCTTGATTATGCAAGGTTGCCCTTGAAATAGTGCTTCCGGCTAAAAATACAGGCTTTAATTCAGCAACTGGCGTTAAAACTCCAGTTCTGCCAACTTGAATAGTAATATCCAATATCTCGGTTGTGGCCTGCTCCGGTTGGAATTTATAAGCTGCCGCATACCTTGGATGCTTGCCTGTAAATCCTAACTTTTTATGCAATCTTAAATCGTCAACTTTAATAACAATACCATCTATTTCAAACGGTAAATTTTTCCTTTGAGAATCTATGTAATCTGCAAATTCAACTATCTCCTCTAATGATGAACAAAGTTTAAAGTGTTTTTCATCTGATATTGGAATTTTTAATTTTTTAAAATATTTATGCATTTCGAATTGTGATGACACAATACTTTCTGCTTCAGCTATACCATAACAGACTATATCTAGTCTTCTTTTTGAGACTTCTTTTGGATCTAAAAGCTTTAAAGATCCAGCCGCTGCATTTCTGGGATTTGCAAATACTTCCAATCCCTCTTCCTGTCTAATAATATTCAGATTCTGAAAGGTTTTTTTATGCATAAAAACCTCTCCTCTTATCTCTAGTACATCAGGAATATCTAACCCTTGAAGTTTCAAAGGAAGAGATTTTATGGTTTTAACATTAGCAGTTACATCATCACCTACTTTTCCATTACCTCTAGTTAGTGCTCTTGTTAAAACTCCTTTTTCATATCTGATTGATATTGCAGTCCCATCCATTTTAAGTTCAGCGCAAAACTTTACATTTTCAGTTTCTAATAGCTTGTAGACTCTATTTATAAAATCACCCAGTTCATCTTTTGAATAGGTATTGGCAAGAGAGAGCATTAAAGATATATGCTCACCATGTTTAAACCCTTGTGTGATCGCCTCAGAAACTCTTTTTGAAGGAGAGTTTTCTAAAATAAGATCGGGATGATCTTTTTCCCATTTTTCCAGCTCTTTCATAAGAAGATCATATTCATAATCTGAAATAACAGGCTTGCACTCTATGTAATAGTGCTTGTCATGTTCAATAAGCTCATTTATTAAATCAATGTAATCTTTTTGAGTTTTTATCTGTTTTTTTATCACTTTTCTACCTCAAAGATTAAAGCAGTATAGCTCGGAATTGTTAATATAATATTTTTATCTTTAATCTCTATTTTATCAATATTTAGTCCTTTGCCACCATATTTTTTTTCATCAGTATTTAATATTAGTTTCTTTATTTTCTCAAATTTTTCATTTTTTTTTATAGAGTAATTATTCAAAATATTTTTAGAAAAATTAAAAATACAAAAATATTGAAATTTTTGAGTTTTAGAAATTCTTATAAATGAAATTACTGAATTTTTTTCATCTTCAAAATCAACCCATGAAAATCCGGAAAAACTTAAGTCATCTTGGTAAAGAGCCGGACTATTTAAATAAAGATGATTTATATCTTTTACAAAATTATTGAATTTTTTGTTTTTCTCATTTTTCAAAAGATCCCAGTCAAGCTCACAAAAATTATCCCACTCTTTTTTTGTCGCTAGCTCAATGCCCATAAAATTAAGTTTTTTCCCAGGGTGGCACATCATATAACTATAAAGAAGTTTTAGATTTGAAAATTTATCATCTTGATTATCAAAAGGCATTTTACCAAAAAATGAATTTTTTTCATGTACAACCTCATCATGAGAAAAAGGCAAAATAAACTTTTCATCAAAAGCGTACATCAAAGAAAAGGTTAATAACCCCTGTCTTTTTTTTCTAAACTCGGATTTCGTCTGAAAATATTTCAAAGTATCCGTCATCCACCCCATATTCCATTTATAATCAAAGTTCAAACCATTTTTATCTGTTACCCCTTTAAAGGGGCTAGCTTCTTCAGCTATCATCAAAACATTTGTAAAATTGTCTTTAACAGCTTTATTTAGATGTTTTATAAATTCAATCGCCTCTAAATTTTCATTTCCCCCAAATTTGTTTGGAGTCCATTCACCTTTTTTTCTTGCAAAGTCTAAATAAAGCAGCGAGCTTACAGCATCCACTCGAAGAGCGTCTATATGATATTTATCTAAATAAAACAGGGCGCTTGCAATTAAAAAATTTTCAACCTGTTTATTTCCAAATTCAAAAATAAAAGTGTTCCATTGAGGATGAAATCCCCTCTTTGGATCATTGTGTTCAAAAAGATAGGTTCCATCAAATCGATGAAGTGCAAAGTCATCTACCGGAAAATGTGCCGGAACCCAATCTAAAATAACCCCTATGTCATTTTGATGCATGTAATCTACAAAATACTGAAAATCTTTTGGATTTCCGTATCTAGATGTAATAGCAAAAAAATTTGATACTTGATATCCCCATGAATCGTCCAAAGGATGTTCCATAATAGGCAAGATCTCAATATAGTTGTACCCCATTTCTTTTAAATAGGGCATTAACATATGAGCTAGCTTTTTATAATTTAAAAAATAGCCTTCTTTTGGCATTTTCCATGATTGCAGATGAACTTCATAGATATTGACAGGTTTATTAAAATCTTTTTTTCTTTTGCTCATCCATTTTTCATCGTTCCATGAAAAATTATCTACATCAAAAACAATTGCGCTATTGTGTGGTCTAAGCTCGGTATAAAATGCAAAAGGATCTGTTTTTATTCTTAAATTATTATCTTTTGTAAAAATTTCAAATTTGTAAAGTTCATTAAAACCTATTTCAGAAATAAAAATAGCCCAAATACCCGATTCATCAACATTTTTCATTTGATGAATAGTTTTATCCCAATTATTAAAATCTCCTACAACACTTACACTTTTAGCATTTGGTGCCCAAAGGGAAAATTGGATTCCAGAAACATTTTTTATTTTCTTTTTATGAGCACCTAAAACATCATAAAGTTTATAGTGAATTCCTTTTTTAAACTTTTCAATATCCTTTTTCTCAATTACCGGATCAAAAAAGTAAGGATCGCATCTAAAAACTTTATCAGGATAAGGGATTTGATAATTTTTAATTCCCTCTTTTTGACTAAATTCAAAAAGTCCTCTTTTATCAATTAAAGTAGCTTTTACTTTTTTCCCATTCACAATAAGAACTAATTCATCAAACCCTGGGTTAAAAACCCTTATTCTATTTTCATGCAGACCTAAAAACAGATGAGGACAAAAATGCTCATGATTATAAATTAATTCAAAATCTTCCAT
>JAFGQY010000012.1 GCA_016935395.1 Parachlamydiales bacterium | reverse complement strand
TTTTTTTTGCTAATTTAGATCCATTTTCTGCAATTTTTTTCATTTTTGTGTCAAATACATGATTAGCTCCATATTTTTCTACTATATTATTAATAAACTCAGGGATTTTTATGTTTCTTTTGCCAGAACCCTATTCTCTACCATTATCTTTCTGTATGGTTACTTCATCTATTGCTACAGCAAAGCTCTTTAAGTGATTTAAATATTTTTCAGTAAAGATTGTAGAATATTGCTCACTATATTCTTTTGAATAAGCTAAAGCTATAAAATCGCTTTTTGTATATCTAATTGTATATTGATATTTATATAGTCCCTTTCTTTGCAGTTGAACAAAGTAATATGAGATATCATATAAATGTTTAACATCTTCCTGTGTATGTGAGAGTGCTTTATAGTTTGCTTTAATATCTCGAAGATCTCTTTTTGTCCGATATTTTTTCGTCTTTTCTTAATCCTTAAGAATTCTAGCTATTGCTCCTTCAGAAGCATTTATTTCATAAGACCATTTTAGCCTTTTAGGTCCATAAAATGGAGCTTATTTTCTACATTTAACAATATGTCTTTCTACTTTTTTACTTGTTTTATGAGGAATATGGCTTGGATTTATGCAAGTTCAATAAACCACTTGTCACTTGCTTTTTATACCTTCTAAGCCAAAGTTTAACTGTATTTTTGCTACATCCAAACCTTTTAGTTGCGGGCTTGATTCCGTGCTTTTGAGCATATCTAATTATAGAAATTCGTATTCTTATTTGATTTTTCTTTGAATTTTGATGATCATGTGACAATATGGTGTATACATTTTTTTGGGACTCATTGTGTTTGGTTGCAAAAGCAATTTATTTTGCCGGAGATCAGTTTTTTTTAAAAAATATTTTTTATCTTTTAAGCGGGCGGACAAAGGGATACTCCTTTGTCCTCTTTATTAAAATATATTCTTAAGAAGTACTGAAGCTTTTGCTTTCCATTTATCTCCCCAACATCTTAAGTTAATATTATTTATACCTAAGGGATCAGTCGATACCTGCTTATTTCCGATTATTATGTAATGAGAAGCTTTACAAAAAAACATTGTTTATATAGGCTTCAATTCTACTAAAACTTGGTTTTGCATGAGAATTGGAATATCATCTACTTCATTTATAAAAAACAAAAAAATTGATGGAATTGGTGTATATACAGAATCGCTTGTGAATAATTTAAAAAAAAACAACTCAATAAAAATCGAAGAAATTTTTTTTGATGGGTTTCATTTTCAAAACAATAATTTTTCTGACCAGCCTAATCCTTTCTTTTCTGCTTTTTTTCCATTTGGCATGCACAAAAATTTAGAAAGTAAAATTGACCTTTTCCATTCAACTGATTATTTTGTCCCTAAATTAAAAAATACTCCTGTAATTTCCACTATTCATGATGCAATAATGATAAAAGAGCCCTATTTTGCGAATAAAAAATTAAGATTTATAAAAAATTTTCTTTTAAAAAAGCACGTGAAATATTCAAATCATGTTATTGCCATCAGTTATTCAATGGTCTCAGATCTTGTTAATTATTGGAAGATTCCCCCAGAAAAAATTTCAGTTATTTATAATGCTATAGATTCTTTTTGGTCGGAAAAAAGCACAGTCATTGAAAAAGAAAAAACATTAAATAAATTTAAAATTAATAAACCCTTTTTTTTATTTGTTGGAACAATTCAACCTAGAAAAAACATTGAAAGAATGCTTTTAGCTTATGACTTATTGCCTAAAGAAATTAAATCTAATTTTATTTTTATAATTGTTGGGAAAACAAGTATTTTATCTAAAGATCTTGAAAATAAGATTTTGTCTTATCAAGAAAAAGGTTCAGTAAAATGGCTATCATATGTTGATAAAATTGATTTAAAAAATTTATATCAATCTTCAGTATCCCTTTTATTTCCATCATTAAGTGAAGGATTCGGAATGCCTATTCTTGAAGGTTTTGCAAGCGAAGTGCCTGTAATAACCTCAAATATTAATCCCATGAGTGAAATTGCAAAAAATTCCGCCTATCTTGTAAATCCATATGATATCGAAAATATTTCATTAGCTATGAATGATCTTTGCACTAATAATGAGCTTAGAGAAAAATTAATACAGAAGGGAAAGCAGCGTCTTTCATTTTTTACTTGGGAAACTTACTTAAAAGAAATTTTACTTCTATACAAAAGCCTACTTAGATGATTGCTCGCTTTTAATTTTATCAAAAACTTCCAACCATTCATTTTTAATTTTTTCAGCATAAAATTTTTCTAAAACTTTCAAACTGTTCTTAACTAATTCTGCTTTCATAAATTCACAATTTGGATTAGATAAGAAATTAAACAAAACATCTGCTATCTGGTTTATATCATAAGGATTGCAATATAATACCCCATTCTCTAAAACCCATCTATATACTGCAATATCAGAAACTATAATTGGACATTTGCATTTTAATGCTTCTAGTAAAGGAGAGCCAAAATCCTCTTTAAAAGAAAGATATAAAAAAACTTATGCATTAGAATAAAGATATTTTAATTCGAATGAAGGAACTTCAGTTTAAATGTATTATATCATTGTTTCTTAAAAAGTGATTTATTTCTGAAAGCGTTTTTTTAAAATTCCACCCGAGTCCCCCAACAATTATTAATTTGATTTTCTTTTTTAATTTTAAATTAACAATATTCCTTGCGCGAATTAGATTAATGTAATTTTTTCATCATTTTCATTTACAAAATTAGAATGATTATTTTTTTCATTGTTTTTTTCCCAGGAATTATATTAAATATTTTGCATCTTTCTCTAATTATGTCATTAATTATCGAATTATTATTTTCATATTTATATTCATCATTTATTTGCGGAGCAACAATAAAAACTTTATTTTTTACTTTAAGAAAAAAATTGATCAATTCTTCTTTTGAAGATTCCTAATTACATACAAAATAAGACTTATTAATTGATTCCTGTAAATGTTTATGGAATAAGTTTACTGAATTAGATTTAAAAAATTCTGGATCAGTAATCGCTATTGAATCATGATACCTTATTATTTTAATTATACTTTTAGAAACATTAACAGAAGAAACATAAGAAAAAATCATAAAATCATAGTCTTTAGTATTCAATTTTATTTTTCTCAAAAAAGGCTTAAGCTTAATGTGATAATTTGTCATATCTGAAATAGAAAACTTGAGTTTATTTAAGTCTGAGAGTTTTTCAGACGAAACGTTTTGAGAAAAGAGATTTCTCCAGATACCTTTATTACAAAATGCATCGATATTTCTAAATCATTTTTAGTTTAAGATTCTTGATACTTTAAGAACAGTAAAGTTAATGAATTGGGTTTTCTCTTAAAATGTTTATCAATAATTAGTCCTTTATTAATATTTTCTAGTTTTACAATGGTTATCTTTACCTAATGCATCTGGAGTCATTAAATTTTACTAAGCAAAGGGATATTTTTAATTTAAAAAATCGGGTAAAAATTATCTATTTTCTTTGTTTTTTTTACTCATGTGTATAGTATAAATGCTTATGATAAATAAAATTAAATTATTCAAGAAAAAAATTAAGGAAAACCCTTTATTCCCTTATTTGATAGGTCCAGGATCAAAAAACATTTATTTTCTTATTGTTGGTTTTATTCCTGCTATCATAGCGGGTTTACTTGAAGGATTTTCATACGTAAGTCTTTTAACTTCTGTAAATATTTTAAGAAATGAAATAAATGTTAACCTTCCAATAGTCTCTTTTTTTTATAAATTCATATGTGGCTTTTCTTTGAATAAACAGTTTTTATTTTTTATTATTTTGTCTTTATTTATTCAATTTATAAGAAGTTCTTTTGTTTTTTTATCACAGCTATGCATTTCGAATTTATCTTTAAAAATAACAACAACTCTCCAAAAGAAAATTTATAAGCAAATTTTTAATTTCAGCTACCCTCAAGTATCCTCATATCAGGCTGGAGATCTATTAAGTTACAACTCTATACCAAATGTTATTCCTGAAATTCTATTTAGCGGTAACTTAATAGTTATATCATTTATTATGTCATTAATTTCATTCTTAAGCTTATTAAAAGTGGATTATAAATTAACTGGATTGATTATATTTTTCTTTTTTCTGGTAAATTATATTTATAAGTTTTTCCTACGTAAACTTAATAAATTTTCTTTAAGACTCACTCAAGAACAGGTCAAATTCAGCACTGAAGCCAACCAAAGTATACATGGAATGAAGCTTATTCATACTTTTAATAAGCAAAATACAATTATAAATAAAATTAAAATTGTTCTGGAATCTATCGCTAAACATAATTCCAAAATTGTTTTTTGGAAAACATTAATTACATCCTTCGGTGAAATTATCGGCATTCTTGTAATTTCATTAATGCTTATTGTAGGTGCATTTTTATTGCACAATAAAATTTCATTCATGTCTTCACTATTAATATTTATATTTATATCTTATAGACTTGCTCTCAGATTGCAAATTATTATGGATCACATAGGTATCGTATTAAGCAAGAAAGGAGAACTAATAAGACTTCAATATATTATGAATGAAACTGATAAAGAATATCTTCCTATAGGGGGAAAAAGCATAACCGAATTCAAAAATGAGATTAAATTTTCTAATATAACTTTCAATTATAAAAATAATAATAAAATTGCTTTAAACAATTTCAACTATTCCTTTAAAAAAGGATTAACCTATGCTATAGTTGGTCAATCGGGGGCCGGCAAATCTACTCTGATCGATTTATTGTTAAGATTATATGAGCCTTCTTCGGGAAAAATCACTGTAGATTCAACTCATTTGAATGACATTTCATTAGAGTCTTGGAGAAATCAATTAGCGGTTGTGAGTCAAGATCTTTTTTTGTTTGATGATACAATAGAAAATAACATAAAATTCGGCAAAGAAAAAGCAAGTGACGAAGAAATTATTCATGCCTCAAAACTTGCTTATTGCCATGATTTTATTATGAAAAAACCTGAAAAATACAAAACTATTGTTGGTGAAAAAGGTTATAAATTATCCGGCGGTGAAAGGCAAAGGATTTCATTAGCTAGAGCTGTTTTAAAAAATCCGTCTATCTTAATTATGGATGAGCCAACAAATCAATTAGACAGTTACTCTGAACAATTAATACAAGAAGCTATCAATAACATAAAAAAAGAAAAAACGGTTTTTATTGTAGCCCATAGACTTTCAACTATTGCGGATGTAGATGAAATTTTAGTTTTGCAAGATGGTAAATTAATTGAATTTGGCAAGCATCAAGACTTATTGAATTTAAAAGGTTTTTACTTCAAATTTTGGAAAATTCAAACTAATTCCCCTGAAAAAACTATGTCTTTTTTAAATATATAAATTTGAAAACTTGATAAATTATCAAAATAAATATAACTTAAGCGTAAAATTTTTGGGGAAAACATGAAAAAAAGGTTAAAAAAATTTTTAAAAAAATGCAATTATTGTCCTATCAAATTCAGATATATTAACAAATTATATGGGAAAAATAAAGTTTTTAATATTCTGGACGTTGGATGCGGAAATGATTCAGCTTTATACTTCAAAGATTGGTTTCCCAAGGCCGATTCCTATGGATTGGATAATGATAATTATAACAATTCTAAAAAAAGCTTCGATATAATGAAACAATTTTACAATATTGATTTAGTTAAAAATTCATTAGACATTGTGCCTGATAATTTTTTTGATGTTATTTCTATGAATCATGTTGTGGAGCATTTGCCAAATTCTATAGCTGTAGTTAAAAACTTGTCAAAAAAACTAAAACCTGAGGGACAGTTTTATGTAGAATTTCCTTCCACAAACTCTTTAAGTTTTCCAAGTGCAATCGGAACGCTACACTTTTGTGATGATGATTCTCATATTAGAATATATGATATCAAAGATATTGCAAATGCTATGTTAGAAAGTGATATAAAAATCATAAAAGCTGGAAAAGTCAGAGACTATTTAAATATGATTATTTTTTTTCCAAGATGCGTAATATCACAAATCAAATCCTGGAAAAAACATAAAAAACTTCATGTAAAAGATTTCCTTTGGCATTATTTTGGGTTTTGCCATTATGTCTTAGGTGAAAAAAGAAAAAAGCAATAGTCTACAAGGTATCATAAAAGCAATTTTTTCAAAACTCATGAAAAAATTTTGTTGATGTATCTACAGCAATATTTTTAAATCCTACTTTTCTAAATTCTTCACATAATATTGTAACTTCACAATCTATGATTTTTAATCGTTCGTTATAAAAATTAAATTTATCGCCATATAAAAATGGCTTTATTTTATACAAACAAAAACCATTATAGGTTGACCAGACATCAACAACTCCTGAATCAGGCTCCAGTACGCCCCAAGTAATATGTTCATCTAACCTTGTTGCCCATAGATCATAAAATATGTTATTAAAAACTGAAAAACCAGATATAATATCATATGCCTTATTATATGCCCTTTCATAAAAAATAATTTTAATTGCATCAGCAAAAGAATAAGTATAATCAGAATCAATAAATAAAATATGCGAAAAATCCGCTAAATCAAAAAAATATTGAAATAAACATTTATTTCGAACAAGACTCATAAATTTGGTTCTTCTATTGGCCACACTTCAATTGCCTAAAATTTTATAAGTATTTAATTTTTAATAGGAATTTTTTTCTGACTTACGCTCATGAAGTGCGTAAGTCAGAAAAACTATTAAATAATTACTTCAGAGTTAACTATTTATAAAGGGTACTCATTAGCCAAATGAATCAAAATTTTTATCATCAAAAATGATCATCTCACTATATTTAGATAAAAGCTTTAAAACATATTTTTCGATATCTTTAGCTGAAAAAATTTTTTTTGCTAATTTAGATCCATTTTCTGCAATTTTTTTTGCCTTTTTATCATTTTTCCGAAGCCAGGTAATTTGATCCTTAAAATTTTCAAAATTACTAGTAATAGGTACATAATTTTCATATGGTTTTAATAAGGAATAATACCATTGTATGTTGTCAGAGTCATGTTTTAAAAGAACACTATTAGATCCTAATATCCATCTACATCTAGAATAGGTACAGGAATTGCCGTCAATATCGATAAGGTATTTATATTTGAGGTGATCCTTTTCTTTTACGAAACCAGAAGTTCTATATATTTTTTCTAAAAGATCTTTACAGTCTGTTTGAAAAAATTTATTAAAAAAAGCTGCATCAACAAGATCTGGATTTTCCATGGAAATTTTTACAATTTTTGATCTGGGATAAGTAAAATGATTATGCTTGGAAAAAAAACCTCCTGTAGCACCTCCTCTAAAAAATACAATTTCTTTTTTATTTTTCCATGGATTTTTTTTCGCCCATTTTTCCCAATCTTTAATTTGCTCTTTTTGATTATGTAAAATTTCAAAATCAGGAAATAGTATGTAACCACTGCTATCTTTGCTTTTCGCAAAAGTAAATATTGGAACGTTGTATTTAGATATTCCTGAATAACCATCTTCTAATGAAATTAAAAACTTAACATTTTGCATATTATGTTTAGATAAAAAATCTTTAAAAAATTTTCCAATTATTTTTTTTCTAGGATTCTTTTCAAGATCTTTATGACTTAAAATTATATGTGTTTGACCATCGATAATCGAAATCATTAAAAAATTTTGCTTTTCTTTTTGAATCTGCATAAAAGCCCTATCAATCAAATTCTCTTCAATCTTTTTTTCTTGGAAAAAGGAAAAATCTTTTTCAATTTGGCTATCCATCCAATCTGAGTAAACATTAAAAAAAATAAAATTTATAAAAAGAAAAAAATACTTCAAAATTATCATACAAATTCCTCATTAATGAATTATGCAACTGCATATAGTACATAATTATTTTATATTTTTCTTCATCTTTTGATAAAAAATCTGTATCATATCATGTTAACATTGAATAAATATCTTTATGGATAGATGCAAATGAAAGTTGTTATATTAGCTGGAGGATATGGAACTAGATTAGGTGAAGAGACTGACATTATCCCCAAACCACTTGTGGAAATTG
Organism: Parachlamydiales bacterium; assembly: GCA_016935395.1. Taxonomy (GTDB): domain Bacteria; phylum Chlamydiota; class Chlamydiia; order Chlamydiales; family SM23-39; genus JAFGQY01. Next base: position 8,178 of record JAFGQY010000012.1, on the reverse strand, counting down.
GCGGAAAGCCAATTCTTTGGCATATCATGAAGATCTATTCTTATTATGGATTTAATGAATTCATAATTCTATTAGGATATAAAGGTCATCTTATCAAAGAATACTTCGCTAATTATTTTTTGTACCAAAGCGATGTTACAATTGATTTGGCTTCAAGTGATATGAAAATTCATAATAATTATTCTGAACCTTGGAAAGTAACTCTTCTGGATACCGGTAAAAATACTATGACCGGGGGAAGATTATTAAGAGCAAAAGAGCATTTAAAGGATAGCCCTTTTATGTTCACCTATGGAGATGGCGTTGCTGATATAAATATCTTAGATCTAATAAAGTTTCATAATTCACATAAAAAAATTCTAACTATGACAAGCGTACAGCCTGAAGGCCGCTTTGGATCAATCAGCTTTTTGGAAAATGGTAAAGTAACCCATTTTCTAGAAAAACCCAAAGGGGATGATTCATGGATAAATGGGGGGTTTTTTATCTGTGAACCTAAAATATTTGAATATATAAAAGATGATAATACCATTTTTGAAAAAGAACCCCTGGAAACAATTGCAAAACAAAATCAATTATTTTCATACCAACATAATGGTTTTTGGAAATGTATGGATACTTTAAGAGAAAAAATTCTTCTTAATAAACTATGGGATGAAAAAAAGGCAAAATGGAAAATTTGGAATTAAAATCATTGTTTGGCAGTGTTTATAATAAAAAGAAAGTCTTTTTAACAGGCCACACAGGATTTAAAGGTTCTTGGCTGCTGCTGTGGCTTCAACAAATGAGAGCCAATGTTGTTGGATATTCTCTTCCTCCTGACACAACACCAAATCATATAAGTCTAATAGATAACAATTATGAAAATATTTTCGGAGATATTTGTGATTATTCTAAACTGCATTATTCAATTTTAAAACATAAACCCGAAATAATATTTCATTTAGCAGCGCAGCCCTTAGTTTTAAAATCCTATGAAGATCCTATAAACACTTTTCAAACTAATATTATGGGAACCGCTAATCTTTTAGAAATATGCAGAAAATGTTCATTTATAAAAGCTGTCGTTATCGTTACAAGCGATAAATGTTATTTCAACAATGAAAATTTACAAAGCTACAAAGAAGATGATCATTTAGGAGGAAAAGACCCTTATAGCGCTTCTAAAGCCTGCTCTGAAATAATAACCAAAAGCTATCAGGAAAGCTTTTTCCCAATATGCGAGTACAAAAAAAAACATAACCTTCTTATAACAACGGCCAGGGCGGGAAACGTAATAGGTGGAGGAGATTGGGCTGATAATAGAATAATCCCTGACATTATAAAAGCTACATACAACAAAAAACCCCTTTATATTAGAAATCCCCAGTCTATCAGACCATGGCAGTTTGTTCTAGAATCTCTATCCGGATATCTTAGCTTGGGGCAAAAACTATTAGAAGAAAAAGCTATTTATGCCCAAAGCTGGAATTTTGGTCCTATAGAAAAAGAAACTCTAACCGTTTATGAAATGCTTAACCTTCTTCAAAAAGACTGGCAAAACATCAAATACAAAATTGTTAATAAAAAAGAAAAAAAACTAGAAGCAAATTTTTTAAGATTGGATAGCTCAAAAGCAAACAAATATCTAGGATGGAAACCTGTCTATAGTATTGAACAAACTCTAAAAGAAACTGTTATTTGGTACAAAAATTACTATACCCAAAATAAAATTGTCAGCTTAAATCAACTGAGCGATTATATTAATTCAGCAAAAAGCAAAAATATTGAATGGTCAAAATGAAAATTAAATCATTAAATTTAAATGGCGCAGCAGTCATTGACTCATATATCTTTAATGATTCCAGAGGGTTATTTACTAGGTTTTTTTGTCAAAACGAATTAAATGAACTTCATAATTATAGTTCCATTGATCAGGTAAATTTTTCTAAAACATTTCTAAAAGGAACTATTAGAGGAATGCATTTTCAAATGCCTCCTTTTTCAGAAATCAAAATTATTAGATGTATTAAAGGATCCATATTTGATGTGATAATCGATATTAGAAAAAACTCCCCTACCTTTTTAAAATGGCACTCGGAAGTTTTATCTGAAAATAATTATAAAATGATCTATATCCCAAAAGGTTTTGCTCATGGATTTCAGACTCTTGAAGATAATTGTGAGCTGCTTTATTTACATAATGGCTTTTATAATCCAGAATCTGAAAACGGGATAAAATATGACGATAAACTCATTGATATAAAATGGCCCTTAAAAATTACAGAAATATCTAAAAGAGATGAAAGCTTTTCCTATATTGATCATAAATTTGAAGGATTTTTAATATGAAATGCAGATTTTGTAAAAATGAACTAAAAAATGTATTTTTAGATTTAAATCACACCCCTGTTTCTAATGATTTTATAAGTATTGAGAAAATAAACGAGCCGGAAATTTTTTATCCTTTAAAAACCTTCGTTTGCGATAAATGTTTCTTGGTTCAATTAGATGAATATAAATTCGCTAAAGATATTTTTAATAAAGATTATGCTTATTTTTCTTCCTATTCTAAAAGCTGGCTTGAGCATTCAAAAAATTACGTTAATATGATTTCGGATAAATTAAATCTTAATTCTAACTCTTTTATAGTTGAAATAGCTTCAAATGACGGATACTTACTGCAATATTTCAAAGAAAAAAAGATCCCCTGTTTAGGAATAGAACCTACTGCTAATACAGCCGAAGAGTGCATGAAAAAAGATATAGATGTGATTCAAGATTTTTTTGGAATAAAATTAGCTAAAAAACTACAGCAGAATAATAAAAAAGCAGATTTAATTATTGGAAACAATGTTTTAGCACATGTTCCTGACCTAAACGATTTTGTTAAAGGTTTAAAAATCTTAGTAAAGCCACAAGGCACTATTACATTAGAATTTCCTCATTTAATGCAGCTTGTTAAATTTAATCAGTTTGACACTATTTATCATGAGCATTTTTCTTATTTTTCCTTTTGTGTAGTAAAAAAGATTTTTGATTTTCACGGCTTGGAAATATTTAATGTAGAAAAATTATCTACCCACGGCGGCTCTTTAAGAATTTATGTAAAGCTAAAAGATGATAAATCAAAAACTATTTCAAATTCAGTTTTTGAGCTAGAAGAAGAAGAAAAAAAAAATCAAAACATGCTGTCTTTAAATTACTATCAATCTTTTCAACCAAAAGTTGACAATTTGAAAAATGAAATTTTGTCTTTTTTACTAAAAGCAAAAGAAGAAAATAAAACAGTTATAGCTTATGGGGCTGCAGCAAAAGGAAATACTCTTTTAAATTACTGCGGCATTAAAAAAGACTTAATATCCTTTGTTGTTGATAGGTCCCCTCATAAACAGAATAAATTTTTACCGGGCTCCAGAATACCAGTTGTCGATGAAGAAAAAATTAAAAAAATTAAACCCGATTATGTAATAATTTTACCTTGGAATCTTAAAGAAGAAATTATGAACCAACTATCCTATATAAAAAAATGGGATGGAAAGTTCGTCTTTTTTATTCCCTCTCTTCAAAAACTTTAATTTATATCAAAATAAATAATATTATTTATGAAAAGCCATAGTTTAAAATTCTAGCAAATTATTTAACGAAATGTTAAATTTTCATTTATTTTACTAGGATTTTTATGAATATGATACCAGTTTTTAAACCTTTTATAGAACAAAATGAAATTAACAAAGTTGCTGAAGCTCTTAATATGGGTTGGCTAGGTATGGGCTCATACGTCAGAGACTTTGAAGAAAAAATTAAAGACTATTTGCAAGCAAAAAATCGTTACCCTGTTGCCGTAAGCACAGGCCATGCAGCTCTTCATTTATCATTAATGTTAGCAAAGGTTGGACCGGGAGATGAAGTAATTACACCTGCCTTTAATAACATTGCTGATTTCCAAGCGATACTTGCAACAGGAGCTCGGCCTGTTTTTTGCGATATAAATAATGATACATTATGTATCGATTTAGATAAGGCGGAAGAATTAGTTTCTACCAAAACAAAAGCTATCATTGTAATGGATTATGATTGCATACTGTGTGATCATGATCGTGTTGAAAAGTTTGCAAAAAAGTACAATATCCGTGTTATACATGATGCAGCTCATTCATTTGGATCAAAGTATAAAGGAAAAATGGTAGGCAGTTTTTCAGATATATGTATGTTTAGTTTTGATCCTGTGAAAACAATCACATGCATTGATGGGGGCCTCATTATGGTTAAATCACAAGAAGAAGTTAATGCTTTACACGAAATGAGGCTTATAGGAATGACACAACCTTCAACAACGATGTATAATAACCAAAGAGCTTGGACCTATGATGTTAAACGCCTTGGGTTCCGCTATCATATGTCCAATCCTCATGCAGCAATAGGATTATCACAATTATCTAAAATGGAAAAAATTTCAAAAGCCAGAAGAACTATTTGCAGATATTATAATGAAAAATTAAAAGAGATAGAAATTATTACAACCCCCAAAACTAACTTTGAAGATATCACGCCGTTTCTATATTATATAAGGGTTCCTAGAAACATGAGAGACGACCTTCGAAAATATCTTTATAATGTGGGAATTGATACGGGCATACATTGGCAACCGGGACATTTTTTCACTCTTTTTAAGAATGCTAAGAAAGGAGATCTTACTGTTACAAATAAAATAGCTGATGAAATATTATCCCTTCCTCTTCATTCAAATATGACAATAGAAACGCAAGATATAATTATCAATGCGATAGCATCTTTTTCTCACTTAGAAGTAGCCCAAGTATAAAAAAATATGATATCTAAATTATCAGAAAAAAAAACACTACTTAAAAATATTAAAAAGTTTGCAGGAAATCTAAATTCTCAATTAATTATACCGGTTGGAAATCCTGCAATCGCAATGTTACGACCTATTTCAACAAATGAAAATTTAATGAATTCAAATGATGTCGCTTTTATTACAAAGTGGCGTAATCGTTACGTTTCTTCTTTTTTGACAGAGTTTGAAGCAACTAATGATCAAACCGCAAATTGGTTAATAAATATCGTGGGTCCATCAGATTCAAAAATACTTTTTATGATAGATGATCTAAATAATCAACCATTTGGATATATGGGTATTTCTTTTATTAATTGGGAAAGAAATTATGGAGAAGCTGATGCAATAGTAAGAGGAGCATATGCTCCTCCAGGTACAATGACTATGGCTTTAAAAACTCTTATAAATTGGTCAAAAACAACTCTTGGTTTAAAAGAAATCGGCGTTAGGGTTAGATCAGATAATTCTGCTTTAGCATTTTATAAAAAGTTTGGTTTTATTGAAGAAAAAAGGATCCCATTAAAGAAAATTAAAAACAGTCAGAAAATATGTTTTGTTGAAAATGCGTTAGAAAATTGTTCCGGCATTTCATTAGTATATATGAGGTTAAATAATGATTAGAATTGATTTAAAAAATAATAAAGTATCTTTAGAAGAAAAAGACTCTGTACAAGAATTTAATTTAGATAGTCCCGAAGCCTTTGATTTAATATCTCAAGCTTGGCTTCGTTGTGGATGGGACACTAAATATGTTTATAGTTTTACGTGGCTTGGAAGGCCAATTATTCAACTCCCAGAAGATTTAATGCGCATTCAAGAAGTTATTTTTAATATTCAACCTGATGTTATAATCGAAACTGGTATTGCTCATGGGGGATCATTAATATTTTATGCGTCATTATGTAAAGCTTTAAACAAAGGGAAGGTTATTGGAATAGAAGTTGAAATGCGATCTCAAAATAAACTTGCTATAGAAAATCATTGTTTATCTTCATATATAAGCATCATTGAAGGCAGCTCTATTGACCCAAGTATAATTAACCAAACTAAAAAATGTATTGGCAAAAATGATAAAGTTTTAGTTCTGCTTGATTCATGCCACACAAAACAACACGTTCTTAAAGAACTTGAAGCTTATGGCCCATTGATATCAAAAGGATCTTATATTGTTGCAATGGATGGCATTATGCATCAAGTTGTTGGCGCGCCTAGATCTCAAAAGGACTGGGAATGGAATAATCCCATGCAAGCGGCTATTGAGTTTGTCAAAAGCAATTCTGAATATATTATAGAAGAACCTGCCTTTCTTTTTAATGAAGGAAAAATACAAAAAAGAATTACCTACTGGCCCTCAGCCTTTATTAAAAAAATATAAAAAAAAAGTTTCTTATGAATAAAAATTTGCATTCATTAATTACACTTATTATTCCTAGTTATAGACGAACAGATTTGCTAAGAAGAACACTCCATGTTTAAAAGAATATCCATGATTGAAGGTTCTTCTGTATACAGAGAAACATTAGATCAAGTTAAACAATATGTAAAAAAGAAAAGAAAGGTTTTGGTAGCTTTAGATTCTAATCATACTCATGATCATGTTTTAAAGGAGCTTGAATTATATTCACCTTTTGTTTCAAAGGGCAGCTATTTAGTTGTTTTCGATACAATAATAGAAGATTTACCTAATGATACTTTTCTCGATCGGCCTTGGGACAAAAAGAATAATCCCAAAACTGCTATTAGAGAATTTTTAAAAACAAATGATTCCTTTATGATTGATGAAAAAACAGAAAAAAAAATTTTAATTTCAGCCTGTCTAGAAGGATATTTAAAGAGAATTAAATAATATGAATGATCATTTAAAATCTTTAGTCACTATGGTAATACCAACTCATTATCGAAATAAATTTTTAAAAAGAATCCTATATTATTACAAAAATACTGAATTTAAAATTTTAATAGCTGATTCAACATTAGAAAAATTTACAGAGAAGCTAGAAAATAATGTTCATTATTTTCACTATCCTAATTTATCTTTTGTAGAAAAAATTTGTGATGTAATAAAAAAAATCAATACTCCTTACATGGTTTTTTGTGCAGACGATGATTTTATTATTCCATCAAGCATTTTGAAATCTGTTGATTTCTTAGAAAAAAATCCAGAATATTCAACTGCATCAGGTAATATTTTTTTCTTTGATGAAAAAAAAATGCAACCTATTCGATTAAGCCCCCATAAAGAACTAGATTATTGCGAAAAAGAAATATTTAAACATTTACACAATACCAATAGTCTTAATGCGGCATTTTCTCAAACTTTTGTCTCAAATTTTTATTCAGTACATAGGATTAGTCATATTCATGATATCATAACATATGTAAGAAAATATGAAATAAAAGAACCGGTTTCATTTGAACATTCAATTTATTTTTTTTCTTGTATTAGAGGGTTTCACAAAAAAATGACTTTTTTTTATTTAGCTAGAAGCCTGTGCGAAAGAGCTGAAAAAGGAATCAAAACATTTTCTCAATTTGAAGATCTTGAGAATCTAAAATTCAAAAAAATGATTGTTGATTATATTTATAAACATCATAAATTACCCTATCATCTGATTGAAAAAAAAATTAATGAGTTAATGAAACCCTGGTTAAAATATTATCCTTTACAACGTTACAGAGACAAGATAAAAAAAATTATAAAACTATTTATACCCAAAAAAATTCTTGAATTACGACGAAAAATTTTATCTAAAATAACGGGTGAAGATTTTGAAGAATGGCAAAAGATAAAAAAAATAATAAAAAAGCATAATCAATAATATTTTCTTAAAAAGTTGTGTTACTCAATTTATTTCGCTAAAAACTTAATGTAACGGGTAATGTAACATTGTTTCTGTATATTTAGATTGAAGAAAAATCTTTGAAAAGAAAAAGATCTAAGATCAATACTCTTCTTTAAACATGTTAAAATAAAAAGAAGAATATTATGATCTTAGATCGTAACAACTATTACGAACTAATGACTAAATTATTTGAAGCATTAATTAACAATGCGCCTAGAGGAATAAGATCCTCTTCTAGAAGGGATCTTAAATGCGGCGATGAAGCTTGAGCGGAAAAAATTTATTCAGGCTAAGCCTTATGAAAGAAATCCCGAAAGACAAGGCTATGCCAATGGATTTAAAGAAAAAACTTTAAACACAAGAATGTGAAACTTAGAACTTCAGATTTCTCAAGTTAGAGAATTATCTTTTTCCTGACTTCTGCCAAAATCTGAATAACTCGCAAGTGTCAAAAAAAATACACTGAGTTACAAACAGTTACATTTTTTCTTAGTGCAA
>JAFGQY010000003.1 GCA_016935395.1 Parachlamydiales bacterium | reverse complement strand
TTCCTTCATATATTAGCTCCTTAAAGCTTGATATATTAGGACATTTTAACTTTGAAAAATCAGGACATTTTAACTTTGGTGCTACACTAATGAGAGTTTTGTTTATTTAAAATACTCAAGCGGTTATTGGCAGAATAATTCTACATCGGAACTTCCAGAAGAAGTAAATCTCGCTGATGAATATTTAGATGGAACTAAAGATTCTTCTCAATTAAAGAAAAAAAGCTTAGAGCTGATAAATAAAGTAGCTAGGAACAAACTATTCCCAAGAAAAGCATTAAAAGAATTTATACAAGAATATTATGCTCAATTAAATAATTGTCTAGCTAATGAGAAAATACCTGAAGCTGAAAGGGAAGTATTAATTCTATATCATCAGAGAATTCAAGAAATTTTACCCTTGATTGATAAAGATGATTTTTTTGATAACCTAATAAATGTCAATCTTTCTAAAGGTACAAAAAAAAATAAACTTAGAAATATAGTATTTAAAAAAAGATATAAGTTAATTCAATTTGCAGAAAATACTGAATCTAAAATTGCAAAGCTCATTTTGGATGCACAAAATGAAATATTTCAAATAAAAGATACATCCCTAAAAAAAATCGATCCTTTTCTTAGATATACTTTATTAGATGATGTAGATCCAACATTTAGAAAAAACCTAGAAAAGCTTTTATGCACATCTTTAGAACAATTAAGAGCTAATATTGGTAAAGATAATGACAGCATAAAAAGATTCGAAGAAAAAACAAAAATTAAAGAGTTTAAAAAAAATCATAAAAAAGAAATTCAAACTTTAAAAAGTAAAATACAAATTTTATTAGATGATCTTTATGAAGAAGAACTTATTTATAGGTCTAAGCTTTTTAAAGATTTGAGAACTAGATATAAAGATTGGACTCAACTTCAGTTTTCTCAATTATATAAAAGAATAGATCCAATAAGTCCTATGTCACCTTCTAGAGTCTCAAGATTTGAACAAAGATCAAGGAAAGACACAAAACTCAATTATGAAACACCAATAAATCAAAGAAGAGTTGATATGAGCCTTTCTGAGGCTAGAAATGTTGCGAAAACTTTTGGAATCGATGCAGGATTGTTTTTACCTTCTACAATTGCCTCGGATTATTAAAATAATTGCTTGATTATATGTTTATTAATTACTTAAAGTATTTTTCATTCTTTAACTACAAGGTAAATTTATGCCAACACTAGGAATTACAGCACAAAATGTTTCCAGATGGGAGCATATCGCAACAAAAAGAGAACAAACTAAAGTCTTGGATACTCCTGTTAAACAAGAAGGAGAAGAATACGATGAAGCTGAGCAACAAAAAGTTGCAAAAGTCTTTTTAGCTCAGGAATATAATACCATTGCGTTAAGAGATGAAAAATATGATTCACAAATGGATCCGAAAAAATATTTTGATCCAAAAGAAAAAATTGAACAATACAGAGATGAAATTGCCGACGTTGTAGACAAAAGACTGCAACTGTTTTTTCAACAATTAATATGCTGCTGGAATGTTCCTTTTTATTTTGAATCAATCTCAGCTCAAGATCAAATCGGAATCGGGAAAAAAACAACAGTAACCGATCCTCAAACAGCACAAACAGTCAAATATGATACTCAAGCAGCTCACACTTCTACTTTTCCAGCATTAAAAGCTTATGAAATCGATGATCTGGGACAAAAAATTGGACAAGGTTTTATTTATTTAAAATATTCTGATGGATATTGGCAACATAACTCCACAATTGATTTGCCAATTGAAGTGAATAAAGCCGATTGTATTTTAGACGGGACAAAAACAAATTCACAACTTAGAGATAAAAGTATTGCGTTAATTAATAAAGTCGCTAAAAATACGATTTCTCCACAAAAAGCATTTGAAGAATTTGCAAAAGTTTTTTCTAGACAATTAGATAGCTCCATCCAGAAATTAGATGAATCTGATCCAAGACGTGATGTTTTAATAATTTATCAAAAAAGATTAAATGAAATCTTGCCATTAATTGAAGATGAAGATTTTTTTGATAATCTTATCGGTGTTAAAATTGCAGCTTCTGAAAAAGAAAATCTTTTAAGAAAGATAGTTTTTGAAAGGCGTTTTAAACTAATTCAATTTACACAAAACGCTGAATCTATAATAGCTAGAAGAGTTTTAGATGCACAAAACGAAATGTTAAAAAAACATAGCAAAACACTTAAAGCTATCGATCCGAGACTTAGATATACCTTATTAGAGGCAATGGACCCAATATATAGAAAAAAACTTGAAAAATTACTTTGTACATCATTAGAACAGTTAAGAATAGATAATGAAAAAAATGAAGAAAGATTAAGGACTTTTGAAGAAAAGAACCGAATAGCAAAATTTAGACAAGATCATGATAAAAAGATTCATGAATTAAAAAAAGAAGTTCAAAAATTAATAGATACGGTATTTGAAGAAGAACTCAAATATCGCTCCTTTCTTTTTAAAGATCTAAGAACGAAATATAATAGTCTTAAACAAGTCGATTTTGTACACGAGTATCAATTAAAACATCCATTAGCTCCCATGTCAAGTGCAAGAGTTTCTAGAATAGAGCAAAGAACAAGAGCTGATACAAAGTTATTTTATCAAACACCTATTACTCAAAGAAGAGTAAACATGGACGTTTTAGAAGCTAGAAATATTGCAGAAACTTTTGGAATTGATGCAGGATTATTTTTACCATCTACGATTGCAGCTGATTATTAAAACAAAGCGGTAGTATTCTTTTTTACTACTGCTTTAAAATTCTTAATAAAATTTTTTATTTTTTCTTAAATTTTTTATAATAATAATTTAAGATATTGGTTATACCTTTTCCAATTACAATATAATCTTCCACTTCAAGATTAGCTAAAGAAATTCTCAATGACCAAATTGGACCGGCAAACCCTTCACCTGGTAAGCATACAATATATTTTTCTTTAGCAAGTTTGAATAAAAACTCTAAAATATTTACATTTTTCACTAAATGCTTTTTAAAATTTTCTCCATATTTAATTTTAGCAACTTCAGCTATATCAAGCAGTACATAGTAATATGTATGACCTATTTTATCAGGGACTTTCAATTCTAAATTCTCAAATAAATTATAAATTCTTTTTTTCAAAATATCATGAATATCTTTTTTGTATTTTTTTTCTTTATCCATCAACTCAAAAAGACAAAAGAAAGCCATAATAGCCTGCTGAGGACAAGAAAGTCCACCGGTATGAGCTAATGCAGAGTCTCGACTATCTATCAAAAGCCTATCAATAAAACCTAGTTTTCTAGGTTGAGTTGTTATTGTAATATATCTTTTATCTATCTTTTTCTTATCTTTTTCGCTTAATTTTGAAATTAAATCATTTATAATATTATTTTCCTGAAGCATTATTATACCAAGTCTCCAGCCAGTAACACCAAAATATTTGGAAAATGAATAAACGCAGACGGTATTATATGGAATTTCTTTAACAAGAGAATGAAAATTATTAACAAAAGTAGCATATACAGTATCAGTAATGATTATCAGATCTTTTCTATATTTTTTTACAATCTGAGCAATTTTTAAAATGGTCTCTTTTTTTATTGCGACAGAAGTTGGATTTGTTGGATTTACAAGAAAAAATGCTTTTATAGCTGGATCCAGCAATTTTTTTAATTCTTGATCTGATATCTGCCAGTCGTGTAGCTCATCTGCTTGTATTTTAACCTCTATTAAATTGAACTCATTTAATTTAGGAATTTCCAAATACGGAGAAAAAATTGGAGTTGCAATTGCTATATGATCTTTTGCATTTAAAATTTTGTTATATTTTAATGAATTAAAAAGATAAATCATCGCAGCTGTAGCCCCTTCAGTAGCAAATATCTGAAAATTTCCTTTTGGAAGCTTTTTATCTGGAGATAAAATTTTTGACATATACTCTATTACGATCTTCTCAACATGAGGGAAAATCCTTGGAGGCAGAGGATATAAATCGCCCAAGGCTGCATCTGCAAGTTCATATATAAACTCATCGGGATCAAACTTGAATTTTTTTATAGCAAACTCAATTGCATCTTTTAAAAAATCAACAGCTAAATTTTTTTCAGATCTTTTAATATATTCCAAAAATTTTTCATAAATATTCTCTTTTGTATATCTATAAGCAATCGATTCAAATGAAGATAAAGTATCTGCCAAGTGTACAGCAAACAAACTAAAATAAGAAAATGCACTTCTTGCAGTAGTATTAAAAAAGTTGGGATTACCTCTACCGGCATTTAAAAATTTAACTTTCTTTTTTTTATTTTTTTTAAAACTTTCTTCTGCCGCAAGTATTAATAAATCCTTCACTTCAAAAGGACTCATTTCATGAAATTTTTTAAATTTTTGTTTTTTCATACTAATTACTTTTATTTATTTTTTTTCCAGGATGGTTTTTCAAAATGAGTAATAATAAATGGAACTAAAAAAACAATTATTATTCCCACAACTAATAAAGTTACATATAAAGTATGATGAGTTTCTGGCAGTTGAGAAGGTGGGATTAATGCAATTAGAAAAGAAAATACCATCCCGATCATTCCGACTATTGAAGAGATCCATACCCCTATTTTTTTGCCAGGTATTTTATAATTTCTTTTAACGTTTGGTTTTTTATATCTTAGATATAACACAGATAAAAACATTAAAAAATACATCGAAACGTAAATCATCATTGAAAAAGCAACCGTAATCCAAAAAGCTATATTTATTGAATCGGCATATATTAATACAAATGAACCAAGTATAGATATAACTATAGCTTGAATAAGCATCATATTAACAGGCACTTGATTCTTATTAACTTTAATAAAAAAAGGAGGCAGCATCCCCTCATTTCCCATCTCCAATAGTCCTTTTGCAGGACCTGTTATCCAGGTGCTAAATCCTCCTATTTGTCCAATTGCTACTAAAAGACCCATTATTGGAATCAGAAAAGTAATTTTAAATGTGTTAAAAAAATAGCTAAAAGTATCCATAACTCCAGCGATCAAACTAATTTCACTTCTAGGAATAACGATTCCAACTGACATAGATCCGATAATATTTACAAGAAGACCAATAACTACAACGATCATTATTGCAATTGGATAATTTTTCTGTGGATTTTCAACTGAATTTGCATGAGCAGCAGAAGCTTCTATTCCCCCAAAAGCTCTCATAAATCCGACAAGCAAAACTAAAGTGGACAGCTGTTTGAAATTAGGAAATAGATTATTAACATTTAAGCTTAAATCCATTTTAATAGGATTGCCTTGCATCAGATAAATAATTGTAAGCAAAATCAGAAAAAGTACAGGAAATATAACCCCGCTTAAAAAACCAATTGTACTTATAACTTTTGAAATTTTAAGGCCTTTTAAATTTAAAAAAGTGAAAAACCATATTAGAAAAAGTTCGGTTATAATTAAGTAGAGCTTATTTTGAGCTAAAGACGGATCAAACACATAAGAAAGTGACGCCGAAATAAAATATAGCATTGCAAGCACACTTATTATCATATAAGTCCACTGAAACCATCCGGCAGCAAGGCCCCAGCGTTTTCCAAAAGCTTCTCTTACCCAAACTGTTATACCTCCTAATTGTGGCCATCCTGAAGCTAGCTCTGCTGAACTTAAAGCTCCGGGAATAAAAAATATTATAACAGCCACAATACCAAAAAAAATCATTTGCATTTGAGTTTCTGCAATAGTAGGCAAATTCCTAATACTTACAACAAATGCCGATGACATCATAATTAAAAAAAACAGACTAACAGAATTCTTTTTTACTTTCATATTTCCACCATTTATCCTAAATTTCTTGTATTATAAAAAAATTAAAATGTCAAAAAATTAGTAATACATAAAAAAGAACTTATTAAAATATTAAACCCAATATAAAAATAAACAGTTTAAATAATTTTATTTTTTTATTTAAAAATTGAAAAAATAGTTTTTTTTAAAAGAAAAAAGCAGCAAAACAAAAGGCTATTTTGCTGCTTAAAAGATTTTTTTTTAAGCTATAGTGATTTCATCACAAAGATAAACATCCTGAACAGTATTTATAATTTCAATACCTTCTTTCATAGGTCTTTGGAAAGCTTTTCTTCCAAGAATCAATCCCATTCCACCAGCTCTTTTATTGATAACAGCTGTTTGAGCTGCTTGAGCCAGATCATTTTCTCCAGAAGCTCCTCCGGAGTTAATAAGACCTATTCTACCATTGTAGTTATTTATTACCTGATATCTGCAAAGATCGATTGGATTATCAGAAGAAAGATCTGTGTACATTTTTTCAGAATATTTACCAAATTTAATAGCTTTATATCCGCCATTATTTGTTGGAAGTTTTTGTTTTATGATGTCAGCCTGAATAGTAGCTCCCAAATGATTAGCCTGACCTGTTAAATCTGCAGCAGTATGATAATCAGTGTCTCCTACTTTAAAAGCCGGATTTCTTAAGTAGCACCATAAAATTGTAGCCATTCCAAGATCGTGAGCCATTTCAAATGCTTTGGCAACTTCAACTATTTGACGTCTGCTTTCAGCTGAGCCAAAATATATTGTAGCCCCAACAGCTTTGCATCCCATTTCATAAGCCTGCTTTATTGAAGCAAACATAATTTGATCATACTCATTGGGGTAAGATAAAAATTCATTATGATTGAATTTTAAAATTAGCGGAATTTTATGAGCATATTTTCTGGCAACTATACCTAATACACCTGATGTAGTTGCAACGGCATTACATCCGGCTTCCATAGCTAAAAGAATAATATTTTCAGGATCAAAATATATTGGATTTTTAGCAAAAGAAGCACCTGCGGAATGTTCAATTCCCTGATCTACAGGTAAAATGGATAAATATCCTGTATTGGAAAGTCTTCCATGTGAATACAGATCTTGCAGGCTTTGAAGTGTTCTAATATTTCTATTAGATTCAGAAAAAATTCTATCTACCCAATCTGGACCTGGAAGATGTAATTTTTCTTTAGTAACAGTTTTGCAAGTGTGTTTTAAAAGAGCTTCATCATCTTTTAAAATCGTTTGCAGTTTTGAAAAAGTAGACATAATTTTCTCCAAATTTTTTTTATATTATTATATAACCAAAATGGATAAAAAAACAACTAGCGTTTAGCAGTTGATTTCTTCCAATATTTTTGTATTTCTTCTAAAGTTTTTCCTTTAGTCTCCGGAATTTTCTTAACAACAAACCATAGTCCTAAAAGACCTATTGCAGCATACATCCAAAAAACTACCGAGGTTCCCAAAGATGCAACTAAAGTCAAAAAAGTTAAAGAAATAATATAATTAGATGCCCAGTTAAAAAATGTTGCAATTCCCATAGCTCTTCCTCTTATAGCAGAAGGATATATTTCTGAAATAATAAGCCAAGCAACTGGCCCTAAGCTTATAGCAAAAAAGGCAACGTAGCTCATCAAGCTTATAACTGAAATAATATGTAAAATTTTTGTTGCAAACATAAATGCCAATCCTAAAATAAACAAGCTTGCAACCATTCCTATAAGACCAATTTTTAAAAGAGGTTTTCTACCTAAAACATCAATAAGCCAAAGGGCTACTACAGTCATTAAAACATTTATAATGCCAACACCTGCTGTTGCTAAAATAGCTGTTGTAGCTGTTTCAAATCCTGCCATCTGAAATATTTTTGGAGCATAATATATTACAATATTTATACCTGTTATTTGTTGGAATATACTGATTCCTATACCGGCATATAATGCAGGTCTAACTGACTTTTCAAATATATTTTTCCAAGAAGAAACTTTTTTGTCTTTTGGTATAGTGATAACAATTTTTTCAGATTTATTTAAAAGTATTTTTTTAGAAATAATTAACGCTCTTTCCTTTTTACCTCTTGATATTAGAAAGGTTGGTGTTTCCGGAATAAAAAACAGACCAATAAACATTAAAAAAGCTGGTAAAAGACCGAAAGCAAACATCGATCTCCATTCATTTACATCAGCAAAATAATAATCAACAGCGTAAGCTAATAAAATACCAATTGTTATTGCAAGCTGGTTTAAAGAAACCAAAGCGCCCCTATGTTTTGGATCTGACATCTCTGCAATGTACAGCGGAGCTGCCATCGACACAATACCTATTGCTAAACCAACGATGATCCTTCCGATAAACAATATAAAAATGCTGTGAGAAGTCATAATTATGATTGTTCCTATCAAAAATAATACTGTTGTAAAAAAAAGTGTAAATTTTCTACCCAATCTATCTGCAAAAAGTCCACCGACGTAAGCTCCGACAAGTGCACCAATTAAAATGATACTTACAACCATCTCTTGTTGAAATACAGTTAAATTAAAATCTTTTGTCAAAAATAAAATAGCTCCTGAAATAACAGAGGTATTATATCCAAATAAAAGCCCGCCCAATGCAGCAATAATTGCTACAAAAAGCGTAAAGGCTGTAAATTTTTGTTTTTTTTGTTCCATAAAACACCTTAAAATTATGATTATCTTATATCCTGAGTGAACAATAAAAATAATTTGATTTCAATATTTATTTATAAAACTAAAATTCTTCTATAAAAAAATCAAATCAAAAATATACTATTACCATAATTTTTTTAAAAAATGAAAAAGGATGAAATGATGTCTATTGAAATCAATATTTTCCCATCTAAAAACAGAAGATCTGCTCACTTTGAGAGTCCTATTAATGAACTTGCAAAAGCAATCACAAACATTGTTCTGCTTCCGATTAGACTTATTGCTTCTTTTTTTCTACTTCCGCTATTGCTGCCGCTAGCTATTTTTCATACTGTAATAGCAATTACTATTAATACATTTTTATTTTTCACATTTGCAACTCTATCAACTTTGCTTACGATAGCATCATTTCAAATAAATCCGGCAATGGGATTAATAACTCTTTTATTAACGATTGCCATTGGTTTTTCAAAAATAAACGAAATACAAAAAGATTTAGAGGATAATTTTCACAGGCTTTTGGAGCCATTTCAAATATATTAAATTGAAGCGATCAAATCATATCCTGAAGAGTCAATAATTTTAACTTTTTGAATTTTACCAAAGGATTTTATTTTAGCAATATCATTTATAATAATACTAGAATCAATGTCGTAAGCTTGAGAGTAATTTCTAGCAACTGCCAAAAGATTAGAATCTTTATGATATCCGTCTATTAAAACATCAAAAGATTTACCGATTAGTTTTTTATTTCTTTTTTGAGTAAGTTCAAATTGAAGTTTTGTCAAAATATCAAATCTTTGTTGTTTAACTTTTTCATCAACTTGATCTTTCATATTGTATGACAGTGCATGCTTTTCGTTAGAATATTTAAAAACAGCCAAATTATCGATTTGGAACTTTTTGATAAAATCTATAAGTTCATTAAAATCTTTTTCTGTTTCGCCGGGGAACCCTACCATGATAGATGTTCTAAATGAAAAATCAGGCATTTTGGATTTTATTTTTTCAAAAATTTCGAAAATTCTTTTTTTAGAAGTTTTTCGATTCATTTTTTTTAAAATATTATCACTTATATGTTGAATAGGAATATCTAAATATTTACATATTCTAATATCTGATGCTAATAGATCGATAAACTCATCTGTAATATCATCAGGATAAACATATAAAAGTCTAAGCCAAAAATCCTTTTTTATTTTCAAAATCTCTTTAACTAAGGTGATAAGACCTCTTTTTATATTTTGATCTTTTTGAAAATCCAAAAGATCTTGAGCAATCAGATTTACTTCATAAACACCATTTTTTATAAGTAATTTAAATTCTTTTAAAATTGAACTGATAGATCTACTTTTAAGCGGTCCTTTGATTTTTGGAATAATACAATAAGCGCATCTTTTCGAGCATCCTTCAGCAATTTTTAAATATGCTAAATGTTTTGGAGTAGTAATAGTTCTTGTAAGATCTTTTTTTTGTAGATGAGATAGAATGGATGTATTAATCTGTTTTACTTTTATTGTATCCAAAATATTTTCCAGATGACCGGCAGTTATTATTGAAAAAATTTCCGGGTATCTTTTTACAAGATCATCTTTAAAAAGATTAGCCATACATCCGGTAATAATAACTTTTGATCTATTTTTTTTATTTTTGAATACTTCATCTAAAATCTGATAAGCTTCTTCTCTGGCTTCTTGTAAAAATCCGCAAGTATTTACAACAATAACATCACTTTTTTTTAGATCTAAAGTAATCGAATATCCATTTTTTTGCAGATACCCAATCATTACTTCTGAATCTATCAAATTTCTAGTACATCCAAGAGAAATAAAATAAAGTTTTGACATATCAAAAGTGTTTTTTTTTAAAGATATCATAATCATATTATGGTATAAAATACAGTCAAATTATTATTTTTAAGTATGATAAAGTATTTTTTAAAAAAACTAATTATTTCATTTTTATCGTTCTTTGTTGTAATGAGTACAACTTTTTTTTTAATGAAGGCTATTCCCGGAGATCCTTTTACCTCTGAAGAAAACATACCCAAAGAAATTTTAAATTCTCTTTACGCTCATTATGACCTTGATAAGCCTCTTTATGTTCAATACTTCAAATATATAAAAGGTTTTTTTACATTTGATCTGGGTCCATCTTTGATTTATAAAAAAAAAACAGTTTTTCAAATCATAAAAGAAGGGCTTCCAACAACTATGCTTTTAGGCTTTGAAGCTTTGTGTATATCCATATCTATGGGAATTTTACTTGGTACCATTAGCGCTATGAGAAGAGGAAAGGTTCAAGGAAGTTTAATTATGATAGTTGCCCTTTTGGGAATTTCCATACCGAACTTTTTATTTGCTAGTTTTTTGCAATATTTTTTAGCTATTAAACTCAAACTTTTTCCAATGGCAAGATTTACAAGTTTTTCACACTCGATTCTTCCTGCTATTTCTCTAGCTTCACTACCGACTGCCTATATAGCAAGGCTTACAAGAACCAGTATGATTGAAGTACTTTCAAAAGATTATATTAAAACCGCTTATTCAAAAGGTCTTAGCAAATTTCAAGTGATTTTTAGACATGCAATAA
This sequence comes from Parachlamydiales bacterium, assembly GCA_016935395.1. GTDB lineage: Bacteria > Chlamydiota > Chlamydiia > Chlamydiales > SM23-39 > JAFGQY01. The sequence continues at coordinate 15,436 of JAFGQY010000003.1, read as the reverse complement.
AAAATTCTCTATTACCTGTGGTAGCATATCTAGGTCCTTTAACGGCACATGTTTTAACGGGAAGCTTTGTAATAGAAAAGGTTTTTTCCATTCCTGGCATTGGACACTGGCTTATATCATCGATTGCAAGTAGAGACTACACCGTAATTTTAGGCCTTAGCGTTTTTTATAGTTTTGTTTTAATTTTTATAATGTTTTTCATAGATATAATATATAAGCTTATTGATCCGAGGATAGAATATGAGCATAAACTTTGAAAATAAATCCATCTCATATTTTCAAGATGCAAAAATTAGATTTTTGCAGAATAGATCTGCTAATATCGGAATGATTTTATTATTTTTTATTATCTTCTATGCAATTTTAGGGCCTATCATTAGTAATTATATTTACTCTGAAATACATCTAGATCTAAAAAATTTAGCTCCTTGCAAAAATTTTTGGTTCGGCTCTGATGAGCTTGGAAGAGATGTTTTTACAAGAACGGCCGAAGGAGCTCGGATTTCTCTTGCAATTGGAATCATAGCAGCTTTATTGGATGTTATCATTGGAGTGATCTGGGGAGCTGTTTCTTCTTTATTAGGAGGGATTATCGATGAGATAATGATGAGGATATGTGATATTTTAGCAACAATTCCTTATCTTTTATGGGTTATTCTTTTGATGGTAGTATTGGAAAGCAACTTTTTTACAATAATTCTAGCACTTTCAATGAGAGGATGGATAAATATGGCAAGAATTGTTAGAGCCAAGATTTTAACATTAAAAAAGATGCCATTTATAGAAGCTGCAAAAATATCGGGAGCTAAAAATTCAAGAATAATATTTCGTCATTTGATTCCTAACTGTATTGGGCCAATACTTACAACAATGACTCTATCAATACCGCTGGCTATTTTCACAGAAGCATTTTTAAGTTTTTTAGGACTTGGTCTTCAAGCACCGATTGCTTCTTGGGGAACAATGGTAAGCGATGCTCTATCTGCACTTAGATACTATCCATGGAGGCTTTTTTTTCCGGCAATTATGTTATCTATAACAATGCTTGGATTTAATTTAATAGGAGATGGTCTTTCAGATGCATTAGATCCGAGGCTTAAAAAATGAAAAAGATTTTAGAAGTTAAAAACCTGAATGTTGAATTTTCTTCCAATAAAAATAAAGTGCAGGCGTTAAAGGGTGTAAGTTTTGATCTTTTTGAAAATGAAATCATCTCACTTGTAGGAGAATCAGGATCAGGCAAAAGCGTAACAGCGCTTAGTATTTTAAATCTTTTGGATATCAATGCTCAAATCACTTCCGGAGAAATATTTTTATATGGTGAAGATATTTTAAAAAAGTCAGAAAAAGAATTTAGAAAGATTAGAGGGAAAATTATTTCAATAATTTTTCAAGATCCCTTTTCTTCATTAAATCCAACCATGAAGATAGGCAAACAAATTTTAGAAGCCATAAAAAAAGCTCCCAGCAAGCAAAAGGTAATTGAACTATTAAAAGATGTAAAAATTCAAAATCCCGAACTTAGATATAATCAATATCCTCACCAGATAAGTGGTGGGCAAAGACAAAGAGTTATGATTGCTATTGCAATAGCTTCCAAGCCAAAAATTATCATTGCAGATGAGATTACAACATCATTAGACACAACAGTACAAAATGAAATATTGAACCTTCTTTTAGAGATAAATAAAAAACATAAAACTTCAATAATATTTATTAGCCATGATCTATCTTTAGTTTATAATTTTGCTAAAAAAATTTATGTAATGAATTTGGGAAAAATCGTTGAAAAGGGAATTTGTAAAAATGTTATAAAATCCCCTAAACATCCTTATACAAAAATGCTTATCGATTCTATTTTTACTATTGAAAATGATAAACAGCCGAAAAATTTTAAAATAGATGATTTTGATCTGGTTAACAGCTTTTTGCATGAAAATAATTTTGAACAGGCAGAAAAATAAATGAGAGATGAATTTTTTTTAGAATGTAAAAATTTAAATAAAAATTTTTATGTAAATAAAAAAATCATCAAAGCTGTTGATGGAGTTTCATTTAAGGTAAAAAAAGGTAAAACTCTAGGATTAGTTGGAGAGTCTGGCTGCGGAAAATCTACACTAGCTAGAATTTTAATCAATTTACTTAAATTTGACTCGGGAGACATCCTTTTTGAAAATAAATCAATTTTTTTAAAAAATAAAACCAACTTTTTCAAAAATATGCAGCTAATCTTTCAGGATCCTTACCTTTCATTAAACCCCACCATGACAATTGAAGAGATTATAGCAGAGCCCTTAAAAATACAAAAAAGGCTAAAAAAACAAGATATTAAATTAGAAGTAGAAAAACTTCTTTATCAAGTAAACTTACCCATAAATTGTAGAAATAGATTTCCTCATGAGTTTAGCGGAGGACAAAGACAAAGAATTGCAATAGCTAGAGCTATTTCCACAAAACCCACTTTTATCATTTTAGATGAACCCCTAGCTTCATTAGATGTTACAATAAGCGCGCAAATTATAAATTTATTAAAAAAACTCCAAAAAGATTTTAATTTAACATATCTTTTTATCTCTCACAATCTGGCTACGGTTAAAACTATGTCTGATGATATAGCTGTTATGCATATGGGAAAATTTGTGGAATACGCATCTAAAGATGATATTTTTTTTAATCCAAAACATCCATTCACAAAAAAGCTTATTGAATCAATACCAAGATTTTAAAAAGTCTTATGCATTAATAAACTGCAGTAAGACATTTGGAAGCTCAAAGACAGTATCTTCTTCTTTATAAACAACTTCTTCAGTATTTTTAAGACCAAAATCTTTTAGTCTTTCGATACATTTTTGAACAATATATTCCGGAGTAGAAGCCCCTGCCGTCATAGCTATATTTTGAATATTTTCAAACCAGGATTTTTTAATCTCATCCTCTGAATTTACAAGAAAAGCTTTTTTATTTTGTCTGATTGCCGCTTCTTTTAATCTGGTAGAATTAGAACTATTTGGATCACCTATAACAAGTACTAAATCAACATCTTTGGTAATTTGTTTTAAAGCTAACTGTCTATTAGTGGTAGCATAACAAATAGAAGAAGAAGGTAGAGTTTCTATATTTGGAAATTTCTTATAAAGAGCGTCACTGATACTTTTTACATCATCAATGCTAAGAGTTGTTTGTGTAATATAAAAAAGTTTTTGCGTTTTATCAAAATTTAAGTTGTTAACATCTTCAGCTTTTTCAATTATAAAAGTATCATTAAAAGCTTCTGCCGCAATTCCCATTATTTCGACATGTTTTTTTTTACCGATTAAAATAATTTTATATCCTTTTTGAGAGTATCTTTTTACAGCAGAGTGAATTTTAGTAACAAGACCGCAAGTAGCATCTATTTCTAAAAGATTTCTTTCTTTAGCTTCATCCCTAACATTAGGAGCAACCCCATGCGCTGAATAAATAACTTTAGATCCGATGGGAACATCCTTTAAATCTTCAATAAAAATAGCCCCTTTTTCCTTTAAGCTACTTACTACATGTTTATTATGAACTATTTCATGTTTCACATAAATGGGAGGCCCGAAAAGCTCAAGCGCCTTTTCAACAGTATCAATAGCTCTAACAACCCCGGCGCAAAAACCTCTGGGTCTTATAAGAAATAATTTCATTGAAAAACCCTAAATTTTTAATGAAAGTATAATATGAATATTATTTTTTTCCAACTTTGAAAGAATTTATTTACTGAATATAAATTTAAAAAATAAAATTGTAATTATTTTTTTACTTTTAAGACACATCTGTAGCGCATCTAAATCCATATGTACCATTAACGGTACCCGGATTATTTCTATGTCTATGAGAACATCGCATGTCATCTTTCAGACTTTTCCAGCAGCCGCCTCTTAAAACTCTATAAACTCCCTGATGAGGACCTGTCGGATTTTCAGGTTCCTGAACAGAAGTATCATAATAGTTATAAGCATACCAGTCTTCACACCATTCATAGATATTTCCCGCCATATCATAAAGACCGTATCCATTAGGAGGATAGCTCATGACTGAAGTGGTATCAGAATTAAAGAAATTAGCCTGAGTATGATCAATATTTATCCCTGTTGGATATTCTGCATTTTCAAGTCCACCAAAACAGGCAATTTCCCATTCAGCTTCTGTTGGAAGTCTTTTTCCTACCCATTTAGCATAAGCCTGAGCGCCATACCAAGTAACACCGACTAAAGGATGTTTTGCATAGCCTGATTCTATTATTAATCTACCGCCGCTTCTTTTAATTCTAGAACTTCTAAGTCTAATAATATCATTGTTATTAGAATCCTTTTCACCACCCATAAACTGTAAAAATCTGACAAACTGTTCATTTGTTATTGGATGAATATCTAAAGCAAAACTTTTGATAACAATATTATGTTTTGGTTTTTCATCTCTTGAGCCATTGTCGCTTCCTCTAAGATAAGTGCCGCCGGGAATAATAACCATTTCAGTCAAAAGAGGTTCAACTTCTTTTATTTCAACTTTTTTAGGCTGATAGTAAGAAACATTTAACTCTTTTTGAAATATAGCTCCGGGATCATCCTCATATGTTGGTCTATCAATTTTTTGGGGATTTATGATTGGTTTTTGATCGGTATCTTCAATAGCGGTAAATTTGACAGAGCTATTATCAATTGGTTTTGTATCATCTAAATCTTTTTCCAGTTTGTTGAAATCAGAAGAGAACTCAAAAGACATCTGCATAGCATTTTCTACTTTTCGTTCAACTTCTTTCCAAGACAAAATTTCCATGCTAGAGATATCTGAAGATTCTGTCGATAGATATGAATTAATTGCTTCAACTAAAAGTTCCGGTCTTCTTTTTACGCTTTTTTGCAAACATTTACAAACCAAAAGATCCCAATTTAATTTATATTCGGGTGCAATTTTAGATGGAAGATCAAAATATCCTTCAGGAAACTGTCTGGCTATTAAAAAATAAGCTAAAACCCCAAAAGAATAAACATCAGTTCTAGTAGTGATATCTTCATCTAGATCTTTAAACTTTTGTTCGGGTGATAGAAAAGAAAAATTGTTCAAAAAGTCATAAGTAGCAATTACATTAGGAACTGGATTTTTTATTAAATTTTCGTTACCTACCATTTGTAATAAAGCTTTTTGTTGAGTTTGAAAAATAGCTTTCCCCTCACCTAAAAGTCTTGAGATCCCAAAATCGGAAATATAAACTCTAAGTCCAAGTTCTGTAGATTTAACAAAAATATTATTTAATTTTATTGATCTATGAATTAGATAGTCATTTGAAAATTTACATTTATGAGCATAATCCAAAGCAGAAGCCACTTGTCTTAAAATAGATTCTACTTCGACTTCCGGTAAAATATCGCCTTTATAATCTAGATATCTTTGAAGAGATAAAACCTCATTACTACTATCAACAATAGCATCTGTAACTAAAAAATATTTACCGTCTGAAAATGAGATGCTTTGAACTCTAACGATAGCAGGATGATCCAAAGTAGTTAAAATAGCAACGTCCTCTTCAAATCTTTTTATAAAATCTTCATCATTTGAAAATTCCGGATCTATAACCTTCAATGCATGCTTTGTTTTCATGTATTTATGCTCAGCTAGATAAACTGTAGCAAATGAAGAATTTCCAAGTGTTTTAATAATATTGTAATCACCAATGACTTTTGTACTCATAAACTTATTCTATATATATTTACATACTATTTAGCATATTAAAATGAATAATTTTATTATGCAAGTCAGAAAGTATTTTTCTGATTATTTTCTTTAGATTTCTTAATAATTTTATAAAAAACAAATACACCTAATAAAATAAATAATAATGAAAAACCAATCTCTAATAAATTGGGAAATTTTAATTCTATTGGAAGTAAAATCTCTTTATTAGAAATGGTAATTTTTTCCAAATGCCAAAATGGCCAAAGAGGAATTAATGAACCTATCATTAAACCTACTAAAAAATTAGTTAAAACTTGTTTATATTTATTCAATAAAAACAAGATTAATGTTGGGAAAACAATAACACCCAAAAATACTCCCAAATAAAGTGATAGTATTATAAAAATACTCTCTTTATGAAAAATATTTGCAAAAGCATTTATAACAAAAGGATAGACTCCAAAGATCACTAGCATAAAACTTCCGGAAATTCCAGGAAGAAGCATTGCAAGAGTCGAAAAAAATCCGCTTATGATAATCTGTAAATAGATATTTAAAAAAATGGATGATGAATTTCTTGATAAAAAAAACAGAAGTAAAGCTACAAAAACACCAAAAAAAACAGATAGAATACAATAAACTTTTTTTAACCTTACTTCTTTTATTAAAAAGAAAATTGACAAAAGAATTATCCCTAGAAAAAAGCTAAAAAGATAGGGTCTGTAATCTGGATTTTTTAATAAAATATTAACTAATTTTGAGAAAATAACAACAGAAGTAAAGATCCCTAAGATTAAAAAAAATATAAAATAAAAATCTGTATTCTTTTTAAAATTTTTAAAATCACCTTTAAGCAAAAGCATTAAATTTGGAAAAGTAAAACTTTTCAAACTTGATAAAAATCTGATGTAGATTCCAAAGATTAAAGCAATGGTACTTCCGGAAATCCCCGGTATAAGATCTGTAAGTCCCATAAACATCCCCTTAAAATAGGGTGTTTTAAAAAAGTTATCTAAAAGTCTTTTAAAAATATTCACTTAAAAAAGACCAATGATTCTTGCAAAAAACCAAGCTCCCAATAAAACAACAGCTCCGATGACAATCCATAAAGCACTTGGAAGGCTTTTTGATCCTGACGGAGGGTTTCTAACCTCTAAAGTTCCGATACCATAATCAAACTCTTGTTTCACGGCTTTTTGAACAAAAGCTTTTGCATTATCCTTTATTATTTTTTCGCCATCAAGTCCTAGAAAAGATGCATATTGTTTTACAAAGCCAATTGTATATACTTGTGACAGGTGTCTATCAATGGTTCCCTCTTCGATAGCTTTTAAATAAAGCATTCTAATAGAAGTTGCATTTTCAACTTCTTTTAAAGAAAGACTCATTTCCTGTCTTTTATTTTTAAAAAGATCACCTAACTGTCTTTGAAATGTACTCATAATTTTTTTTCCCTCATTAAAAGTATAGCCACATTTTAGCTTCCATTAAAATTTAGTTCAAATTATGATCTATTTTTTATGAAAATAAATTAAATGACGTTATTAAACATGACAAAAAAGCCAAATACTTTTTCAACAAAAATCGATGTAAATTTAAAAGACAAACTAAAGCAAGATCTTGAAGATCAGGGTTTTAAATTTACAAAACCGGCATACACAATTTTTGCAGCATCTAAAAAAGGAATAACTTTAGTCTTGTATGAATCGGGATCGTTAATTGTTCAAGGAAAAGAAAAAGATGAGTTTATTGAGTTCTATTTAGAACCCGAACTATTAAAAAGCTTTAAATATACACATCCGGAAGCCAATGTTTCTATGACTCCTAGAATAGGAGTTGATGAGGCTGGGAAGGGTGATTTTTTTGGACCATTATGTGTTGCAGCTTTTTATGCTGATGAAAATGGTATTAAAAAATTAATCTCAATGAATATTAGAGACTCCAAAAAATTTTCTGATAAATCCATTTTGAAATTAGCAGATATTTTGAAAAATGATTTTCAATTTTCAGTATTAAGGCTATTTCCTGAAAAATATAATGAATTATATGTAAAGTTTAAAAATTTAAATTCGTTACTAGCTTGGGGGCATGCTACAGTTATCACTCAACTTTTTGAAAAGACATCTTGCAGGGATGTTTTAGTGGATCAATTTGCAAACGCATATGTTTTGGAAAATGCTGTTAAAAGAAAAAAGATCGATATTAATTTAGTGCAAAAAACCAAAGGTGAGGAAGATCCTGTTGTTGCAGCTGCATCTATTTTAGCAAGAGCTGCATTTTTAAAAGGACTTAGTGAACTTTCAGACCAATATGAGATACCTCTTTTAAAAGGAGCCTCTTCCATGGTTATTGATTTAGGGAAAAAATTTATAAATAAGCATGGGCCCGAATCTTTAGAAAAGGTAGCAAAGATGCATTTTAAAACCAAAGATCAAGTTCTACAAACCTATGATTAAAACTCTTTTTTTATCAAATATTTATCTATTTAAAAACGAACAGATTTCTTTTTCAAAAAATTTTAATGTTTTAACCGGGGAAACAGGATCTGGAAAAACAACAATTTTAAATTGCATATCGTTAATACTCGGTGAAAGAGCTAATTTAAAAACTTTAACTGATGATAAAGCAATTTTGGAAGCTACATTTGAAATCAAAGATTTATCATCAATAAAAGAAATTTTAAAGGAAGATCAAATCGGGCTTAATTCCAATCAAATATCAATTAGAAGAGAAATTTTCAAAGATGGTAAAAACAGATGTTTTATCAATGACGAGCTAATATCTATTACTACTTTAAAAAAATTATCTCCTTTTTTAATAGAAATAGTATCTCAGCATTCTAATCAAGATCTTTTATCAAAAAATTCGGCTCTAATACTTTTAGATAAATTTTCAAATTTGGAAAAGGAAACTAAAGATTTTTCAAAAAATTTGAAAAATCTAAATTTATTAGAAGAAGAAATTAAATCCATCGAAACTAAAAAGAATGAAGCTGAAGGAAAAAAGCAGAAACTTAAAACAGAGAAACAACTAATAGAGGATGTAAATCTTTTAGAAAATGAAGAAGAAGAATTAGAAAAAGAGCACACTTTACTTATAAACAGCCATGAGATACATGAAAAAATCGATTTTATCTATAACTTATTAATAGAAAATGAAAATGCAATAATCCCCTCTTTAAAATCATTAGACTCTCATTTAAGATTTTTAAAACAGACTGATGAAACTTTTTCGGAAAGTTTTAATCTTTTTGAAAATGCCGGAATTGAATTAGATGAAATTTCATACTTACTCATGAAGTATAAATCCAAAATAGACATTAATCCAAAAAGATTAGAAGAAGTTGAAAGTCGGCTTTTACAGATACACAAGCTTAAAAAAAGATTTGGATCATACAAAGACATTCAAAATCATCTTTTTATTATCAACAGTGAAATAAACAGCTTTGAAAATCTGGATGACGATTTAAAAAAAGCTAATAATGAAAGAAAAAAAATAGCTGACACTCTTGACGAACAAGCCAACTTCTTAACCAAGCAAAGATTAAAATTCTCAAAAGATTTCGAAGAGAAAGTTTCAAAACTGTTAAAAGAGCTAAACATGGTCTCTTCTACATTTAAAATTGATATTAATAAAGACAAAAGATCTTTTTATGGAGATGATGCTATATCGTTTTTATTTTCTGCTAATTTAGGGAAAAAACCAGACCCTCTTCATCAAATAGCGTCAGGCGGTGAACTTTCAAGACTTATGCTTGCTATTAAAACCGTTTTAAATGAAAAAGATCAAAATATTCCAATCATTTTTGATGAAATAGATGCAAATGTCGGGGGACAATCAGCAACAATTATTGGACAAAAATTAAAAAAACTGGCTTCTTTTAGACAGATAATTTTAATAACTCACTTTGTTCAGGTAGCCAAATGTGCAGACAGCCATCTTTTAATTTCAAAAAGAGAAAAAGATAATAGCACCTATACCATAATAGAAAAGCTGCTAGACAATGCTAAAGAAAAAGAATATCAAAGAATGATAGGAAAGTGATTTTTTTTTAAAAAAAATTAATTAATTAATCGTTTATTGAAAAAGAGCTTAAAAACTTATCAAACATAAGATCTAAATTCTTATTACTATCATATTCTAAAGTGACAAGATAGAGTTTATCATTATCTAAAATAGCTTTTCCTTTAAAAAGTCTTTCTTTATTTTGAACTAAAAAGTCCAAAGCGTTTCTATTTTGAAAATCAGTAAATTCAGCAAAAATAAGTTTTTTATCTTGGTTATGATTTAAAATACCATTTAAAAATCCTTCTAAAGAGGCTGTTTGTTTAGCTTCATCCACTTTATCCGGAAAGTGAGTAATAACAAGCATGCACATTGAGTTTTCTTCTTCAATTTCTGAAAGATAAACGTCGTATTTCATAAAGGTATTATTTTCTCTAATTGGAATAACCTGATGCATATGATGTGGTTTTTGAGGAAAGTCAATTCTGCAGTTTCCTTCAACAGAAAAAAGCGTTTGCCATGAAAAAATTCTAATCGTTGATAAAATTGCTATTAGAAATACAATTTTTTTCATTTTTATCTCCAGCCAAAAAGTTTTAAAAGGCCGTTATAGACTATAGAAGCCACAAAAAACAGCGCTACAAAGATGATAATAGCTACTACAATATTTAAAATTGCCTTTGCAACTGAAAAGCGTTGAACTTCAGCTAAACAGTTTACAAAAAGAACTAAAATCCAAATACTTACAATAAGTTGCAAAAGTAAAATCACAAATAATAGAGCAATTTGAGTATTTGAAAGAGCATATTCACCCGGGAAATTTTTAAAGATCATAGGGCCAAATATTACAAATAGCAAAACCCAAAGAGCAAAATTGACAATCATCGGAACGTTGGACCAGGAAATAGCCGCTCTAACGTCATGGTAAGTTGCACTACCTTTTATCCATCTACCTGTAAAATACATAAAAAAAGAAGCAAAGGAAAATACAATATATCCCCAGATTGGAGCTAATATTAAAGAAATTATAAATATTATAATTACATTTAATGCGGATCCTAAAGAAAGAGTCTGAGATAAACTGATCAAGGATACGAAACCATATATAAAGGATAAAAGCCAAATTTTATAATTTTTTTTATAGTCTACAATTTGTCTTATAGTTTTTTTAGGACTGAACCAAATAGTAATCCAAGGGTTTATCCCCAATTTCTCCGGCATATCTTCCTCCTTTATACCCTATCTATCTAAATTACATTAATTGCAATTAAAACTTTTTATTGCAAGAATAAAATAAAAAAACTAAATTTTATTATAATTATCTTAATAAGTAATAATAAAATGAAACAACTAGAACAATAATTGCAAAAACAAATAAATAAGAAAGAATTACATTTATTAGAGCTTTGATGGTTGAAAAGTTTTGAACTTCTTTAACGGTAAAAACCAAAATTACAAAAGCCCAGACGAAAGTTGATAAGGCTATGAGATTTACAAAAGAAAAAGAGGTTAAAAATTTAGATTTAGCGAAGATAAATTCAGCAGCAAAAAAAGATAAAACAAACCACATAACAAGATCAATAACTAAAGGCATTCTTGACCAAGCAAAGCAGCATCTTGTCTGATTAATGGTGGCTTTTCCTTTTAGCCACTTACCGGTTATATATAATAGCCATCCAAAAAAATAAAAAACTAAAGCGCCAATAAAAGGAGAAATCACCAATGCTATTATAGTTGTTATAGCATAGTGAATTGGAAATTGAACTTCAGTATAAGAAACGACTAAAAAGAAAATCTGCAAAAACCAAATAGCCGATAGATATAAAAAACCCATATTTGGATTAATTTCTAAGATTTTTTTAATAGTCTTTCTGGGTTGAGTCCAAATAGTCATATAAGGATTAAAATCTATCTTTTGCATATCTTCTCCTAAAATGAAAGGGAAGTTATATTTTTTTTAAAAAAATATACTTCCCTAATTTTACTTAAAAAAATTATTCTTCATGGTCTTCTTTTTTACAGCAGTAGGACCCGCAAGTTCCATGAGAAAAAATAAAGCTTATTCCATAAATGCCGGCAAGTCCGACGATGATATAAGCAAATCTAGCCCAACCGGAAACATCTGATCCAAAGATATCTTGTATGATATCATATTGAAAAGCTCCCCAAAGTCCCCAATTAATCGCTCCGATAATCATAAGAAGCAAAACAATTAATCTTATAAGTCTCATTTAAAAACCCCCATTAAAGTTAAAAAAATATTTATTCTTTTAATTGCATATTAAAAAATTTAATATTCTGTGTCACTATTTTTTTAAAAATTTGTAAATCCATAAAAGAAATTGACTTAAAGCAAATCCGGGTGTAAAATTTTTGATTATCTAACATAAGGATTTTTGTAAAAATGTCTGAATTTGACAAAGCCATGCTTCACAATTTGGAAAAGCTTGCGATGATAAAATTAAGTAAAGAAGAAGAAGAAGAATTTTCAAATAGATTAAAGTCCATATTTGATCATGTTGAGCAGTTAAAGGAAGTTGATACAACAAACGTCAAACCATGCAATTTTATTTTACATCAAATGCAAAAAAATGTTTTTCGAAAAGATGTTGAAAAAGATCTTTTATCTCACGATAAATTTTTATCAAACGCACCTGAAAAAATAGCTGGGCTAATAAAAGTTCCACCTATTTTAAATCACGATCAATAGGAAAAAAAATGTATAAATTAAGTGGGCTTGAGCTTAGGAATTTGTTTCTTTCAAAAAAAAAGTCAGCTGAAGAAATTACAAACTATTTTCTACATAGAATAAAAAAAATTGATAAAGAAGTTTCTTCATTCTTAAAAGTTTTTGATGAAAAAGCTTTAAAAAAAGCTAAAGAGTTAGATCAAAGATTAAAAGACAACAAACCCATTGGGAAAATGGCTGCAATACCTGTTGCGATAAAAGATAACATCAACATCGAAGATGAGATAACAACTTGCGGATCAAGATTTCTAAAAAACTACAAAGCGCCTTTTAGTGCAACCATAGTAAAAGCTTTAGAAGAAGAAGACGCTATTATAATCGGAAAGACTAATTTAGATGAATTTGCTATGGGATCTTCAACAGAATTTTCGCATTTTTTTCCAACTAAAAATCCTTGGAATTTAAAATGTGTACCTGGAGGATCATCCGGGGGCAGCGCTGCAGCGGTATCATCTAGAATGGTACCTATAGCATTTGGTTCTGATACAGGAGGATCAATAAGACAGCCTGCAGCCTTCTGTGGCATTTCGGGATTCAAACCGACATATGGAAGAGTTTCCAGATATGGACTTGTTGCTTTTGCATCTTCTATGGATCAGATTGGACCTTTTGCAACTACTTCTCTTGACTTAGCATTAACAATGGAAGTTATTGGAAGAAGCTGTGAGAAAGATTCAACAAATTTCAAACTCCCTAGTGAAATATATTTAGAAAATTTGCCTAATTCATTTGAAAACATGAAAATTGGAGTACCATATCAATTCTTAGAAAACGTCGGACCTAATGTTAGAAAAAACTTTGATGAATCAATTCAGACACTAAAAGATCTTGGAGCTGAGATAATTGATATTAATCTGGATGTTTTAAAATATTCCATAGATATTTATTATGTACTTGCTACTGCAGAAGCTTCTACAAATCTAGCTAGATTTGATGGAATCAGATATGGAGAGAGATCAAAAAATGCAAAAAATTTAGAAGAGGTATATTCGCTTTCAAGAGAGGAAGGGTTTGGAGCTGAGGTAAAAAGAAGGATTTTGATAGGAACGTATGTGCTATCTGCGGGATATCAAGATGCATTTTACAAAAAAGCTCAAAAGGTAAGAACAGTTATTATCAATGCATTTGAAAAAGCATTTTCTAAATGTGATTTTGTGGCGCTTCCAACAACTCCTGATAGCGCCTTTGAAATTGGATCGATAAGAGATCCTCTTCAAATGTATCTTCAAGATTTATTTACAATATCTGCAAATTTGGCAGGACTTCCTGCAGCGTCAATACCCTCCGGATTTGATAATTTTAAAAAACCTCTAGGTCTTCAACTTTTAGCCGCTCAACTTCAAGATGTAAAACTTTTGCAATACGCAAATGTTTTTGAGAAAAAAACAAATTTTTACAAACAAATCCCGACTTTGTTTGATAAGGAGATTTTTTAAAATATGATAGATGAAGCAGAATATGGAAAATGGGAAGCGGTAATAGGTCTTGAAATCCATGTACAATTAAATACAAAGACAAAACTATTTTCATCTGCATTAAACAGGTTTGGAGACGAACCTAATACAAATATTACAGAAGTATGTACAGCTCAGCCGGGATCACTTCCTGTTTTAAATGAAGAAGCTGTAAAAAAAGCGATTGCCTTTGGAATTGCTGTAAATGCTAGTGTCGCTAAACTGTCCACGTTTGACAGAAAATCTTATTTCTATCCAGATTCTCCCAGAAACTTTCAAATTACTCAATTCTATCACCCAATAATTACAAATGGCACTGTAACTTCTGATGTTGAAGGTAAAACCAAAGAATACTATATAAAAGAGGCTCATATAGAAGATGACTCAGGTATGTTAAAGCATTTTTCTAATTTTGCAGGAGTCGATTTTAACAGAGCCGGAGCCCCTCTTTTAGAAATAGTCTCGGAGCCCTGCATGAGATCTGCTAAAGAAGCCTCTTCTTATGCAATGACAGTCAGATCTATAATGCAATATTTAGATGCCTCTGATTGTAACATGGATGAAGGATCTCTTCGCATTGATGCCAACGTTTCTGTAAGGCCAAAAGGCAGCAGCGATTTGAGAACCAAAGTTGAAATCAAAAATATGAACTCGTTTAGCTTTTTAGAAATGGCTATTGAATCAGAAATAATTAGACAGATCAAACAATATGAAAAAAATCCCAACAAATCTCACGATGAAATCATAATACCTGGAACTTACAGATGGGACAGCGTTAAAAAACAGACATTTTTGATGAGGAAAAAAGAAACAGCTGAAGACTACAGATATTTTCCTGAGCCCGATTTAGTTCCTCTAATTATCACAGAAGAAGACATTTTGAAAATAAAAAACAGTCTACCTGAACTTCCTCACGCAAGATTTCAAAGGTACACAGAAAAATTAAATTTATCAGAATATAACGCTTCACTTTTAATTAATGACAAAAAGCTTTCAGATTACTTTGAAAAAGCTTTAAAAACCTGTTCAAATCCGATTCTTTTATGCAACTGGATAACCATTGAATTTCAAGGGAAGCTAAAAGAGATAAATGAAACGCTTTTTTCTTTAAATATCCCGCCAGAAAATATTTCCAGTTTAGTTAATTTAATAGACTCTCAAAAAATTACTGGAAAAATAGCAAAATCTGTAGCAGATGATATGCTCAAAAACCCTAAAAAAGATCCTACTAAAATAGTAAGCGAAAATCCGAACTACAAGCCTTTAACAGATGAAAATGAAATTGAAAAAATTGTAGATCAGGTTTTAAAAGAAAACCCAAAATCCATCGAAGATTATAAAAATGGTAAAGACAAAGCTTTTGCCTTTTTAGTAGGTCAGGTAATGAAGCTAACTAAAGGAAAGGCCTCCCCTGACATTGTTAATACCCTTATTTTGAAAAAAATCAAGTAGACTTTCTTTATACCAAACTTCAATTTGACATATCTTGTTAATAACCAGCCTGTTGAGTTTTTATTTATTTTTTTTGTTT
>JAFGQY010000147.1 GCA_016935395.1 Parachlamydiales bacterium | reverse complement strand
AACAGGAATTTATAGTTAAGATTGAAAGACTGGCAAGAATAGCTCAAATTTTAGAAGAATAATTTTTAATTCACCAGCTTTTCAAATTTAATAACAAAAATATCCAATAAAATTCTTTTCATAGTTTGAAATTTATTAAATTTTTATAAAAAAGCCTCTCAAATATCTAAATAAAACGGCGCTAAATAATTTTTCTTTTAACCAAATTTTTAATAAAATCAAAAAATTAAAATCACTTATTGCAATATTTTAAAAACATTGACATTGTAGTAATAAAAAAAAAGGTTAAAAAAATGTCATTTTTAGAAAATTATTTTAAAAAAACGAAAGAGGGAGATAGGAAAAGCAGAGCAATGGCTTTTTTAGCATCAATAGATGCAATAAAAGAAAAATATCCTCAAATAGCTAAAGATATTGTTCAAGAATTAATTGATCAACGTTCCAATTTAAAATTAATCGCTTCTGAGAATTATTCTTCATTGGAAGTTCAGCTTGCAATGGGAAATCTTTTGACTGACAAGTATTCTGAAGGGTATGTCTATCATAGATTTTATGCTGGGTGTGATAATGTTGACAATATTGAAGAGCAGGCAATTGAGCAAGCTAAAAAACTTTTTAACGCCGATCATGTTTATGTTCAGCCTCATTCAGGAGCAGATGCTAATTTAGTAGCATTTTGGTCTATTTTAGTACATAAAATCCAAAACAGGGAAATTGAAAAATTAAATAAAAAAACAGCTTTAGATCTAACGGAAGCAGAATATGAAAAGATCAGAAGCTTAATGGTTAATCAAAAGATTTTAGGGATGTCGCTTAACTCAGGGGGACATTTAACTCACGGGTTTAGATTAAACGTCTCTTCAAAGATGATGAAAGCTTATACTTATGATGTAAATTCAAAAACGGGAGTTTTGGATTATGGTGAGCTTCAAGCTAAAGCTAAGGAAGTGAAGCCATTAATTTTACTCGCAGGATACTCCGCATATTCAAGAAAATTAAATTTTGCTAAAATGAAAGAAATAGCAGATTCAGTTGGAGCTGTATTAATGGTCGATATGGCTCACTTTGCAGGTCTTGTTGCAGGAAAAGTCTTTCAGGGCGAATATGATCCAGTGCCTTTTGCTGATATTGTTACCACCACCACTCATAAAACCCTTAGAGGTCCAAGAGGTGGAATGGTCATTTGTAAAGAAGAGTATAAAGAAGTTGTCGATAAAGGATGCCCTTTGATTTTAGGTGGACCTATGCCCCATGTTATGGCAGCTAAAGCGATAGCTTTTAAAGAAGCCAATACAAGAGATTTTCAGTCCTATGCTCAGCAAATCGTTAAAAACGCTAAAGCCTTAGCTGAAAGTTTAATGAAAAAAGGAGTTAAGCTTTTAACTGATGGAACTGAAAATCATATAATTATGATGGATGTAGCAAAAAGTTTTAATTTGACAGGAAGGCAGGCTGAATCACTTCTTAGATCTACTCATTTAACGGTGAATAGAAATTCCATTCCAAATGATACAAATGGAGCTTGGTATACATCAGGTATTAGACTTGGAACCCCAGCTATTACATCTTTAGGTTTAAAAGAAGCTGAAATGGAAGTTATTGCTGATGTAATTGAAAATGTTTTGAAAAATGCAAATCCTGAAATAAAAGAAAAAAATAAAGAACCTTCAAAAGCAAAAGCTACTTTAGATGAAAATATTTTGAAAAATAATCAAAATAAAATAAAAGATTTACTTTCAAAGCATTTGTTATATCCAGAGCTAATAATAGATTAAAAATCACTTGAAATAGATCTTGATTTTTAGATATTATAAAAAAAGAAACAGGAGAATTTTAAAATGACTAATGAACAAAAATCAGCACAAAAGTCTATGATTGATGATAAAATTGAAGAATCTATACTACTAAGAAGAAGAGTCTTTTTGTCTGATGCGGTAGATCAAGATACTGCTAAAGATGTGATAAGAAAATTTTGGTACTTAGAAAGTCTGGATAATAAAAAACCAATTTTATTTATTATCAACTCTCCTGGAGGTGCTGTTGACTCAGGCTTTGCTATTTGGGATCAAATCAAACTTTTAACTTGCCCTGTTTACACTCTTTGCACTGGACTTGCAGCTTCTATGGGATCTTTGCTTTTGCTAGCTGCAAAAAAAGGCAAAAGATTTGCAACAGAAAAAGCTCGCATTATGATACATCAGCCTTTGATTTCCGGTGTGATAAGAGGTCAGGCTACAGATCTTGATATTCAAGCAAGAGAGATGTTAAAAACAAGAGATATGATTGTTGATATTTACTGTGAAGCTACCGGAAAAGACTATGATACTATTAATAAAGCAATCGATAGAGATAATTGGATGAGCGCTGAAGAAGCTAAAAAATTTGGCCTTTTGGATGAGATTTTAACTTCATACGATAAAATCAAATAAATTTTTAAGGATAATTTTTTTAGAAAATTTCGTAAGAAAGTTCTTGAAAAAATATGTTTTCGAATCAATGCTGTTAGATCTAGCTTTGAATAATATATTTTATTTATGATATTGGTTAGATAAACATTAAATTAGCGTCGAAATGGACTTTCAAGAAGGCTTAAAGAAATTTAAAGCCAAAGCAGATATAATTATCACTAAAAATAATGTAATCGACATTATTTTTAGTGACAATATCTATGAAGTTGAAGTTTTTGATGAAAATTCAAAAAAAACTTTCTGGCCTTTTTTGCAAATAGATGATGAAAAAAATATTTTAGATGCTTTTTGCACTTGTAGCACAGCTGAAAAACTAGGGTTTTGTGAGCATTTAACAGCCGGATATTTAAAAATTTCAAAAAATGAAAAACCACTTCATTTAAGATTTAAAAATTCTTTTTTTAATGCTGTTTTCAAAGTTATTAGCAAGCAAATTGGCTATGATCCAAGTAAATTAAAAAAGATTCAACCGGGGATTTATTTATTTAAGTCGAATACAAAAAAACAACTTTTTTATATTGAGTGCAAAAAAAAATCTCAAAGAAGATTGGAAGAATATTTAAAAGTTAAAATATTTCCGATAGAGGAAAACTCACTCAAATTTTCTACAAGATCATTAGATGAAATTGAAGCTTTAAAAAGAGGAAGAGCGTCTGATCAATTAAAATATGAACTCTCATATCTTTGTGATATAGCAAAATGGTTTTTTTTAAAATATGAGGAAGATCAAAAAAATTGCAAAATTGAATTTAAAGAAAAAAAAGATGGTCTGTTTAGCATAATTGATATTATATTTAATGATATTTTTGCTTCATTTTACATTCCTTATGCGCATTTAAATGAAATAATTCCTACTTTAAATAGCGTAAATTCTCCTTTAAAACTTTTTGAATATGAAGGAAAAAAAATAAAAGCAATTTTTTATGATAAAGAAAAAAAATGCTTCAATATTGAAACTGAAAAAGAACTTTTAAAAGAAGATAAAAAAGAAGTTTCAGGGATTGACGTTGATAACTACTTATATGTAGAAGATATTGGTTTTTACCCTAAAAAAATTGATGAGCTTTTATCCAAAGAAAAAATTTTAGAAAATGAAATTAATTACTTTTTAAAAAAATACCAAAATGTATTTTTGAATAATTTAAAAAACGAAAAGATCTCAGCTGAAAAAGTTTTATGTAAATATTATCTATATTTTGATGAAAATGAAAATCTTCACATAAATGGTTATCTTTTTGAAAAAGATGATTTTTTAAAAAAACATTCGGTAGTTTTTAAAGATTGGGCTTTCATTGATGATAGAGGGTTTTATCAGATAGATAATCTTTATTTCGATGATTTCAATAAAATTATCCCCAAAGATCAGGTATCCGAGTTTGTCACAAAACATAGAGTTTGGCTGCATTCAATAGAGGGTTTTCAAACTCACTTTGGTTCATTGCAGTCTCATTTAATATATGAGCTTCTAGATGATGACAGACTGATATTTCAATCCAAACTGGATTTTCCTCAAGAGTTTGATTTTATCATAGATTTTGAAGATTGGGTTTATATAAAAGGTATTGGTTTTTATTCGAAAAAAGAAAAAAGAACATCTCTACCTATAAGACCTGGCCTTGAGCTAAAAAAAGAAGAAATTTCAAGATTTATTGATCAGCATATTGATGAACTTGAATTAATAGATAATTTTTTTACTTCAAAAAAACCTATTGAAAAAATGGGACTTAAAGTCTTTTTAAATGAAGAAAATAAAATTGTTGTTAAACCTGAAATTGTTTTGAATAAAGGATTTCAAATAGAAGATTTAAAATTTTTTGACAGCTACGTTTATTTAAAAAATGAAGGTTTTTTTAAAATCCCAAAGTCTTTTTTATTGCCGGAGCGCGCAGAAGAGGAAAAGGTTATATCACTTTCTAATGAAAACTTTTTTATCACTTATGAACTTGAAAGATTAAAACCCTATATTACCTATTTGGATCCGGCACTCAAAAAACCCAAAGATCTATCTTTAAAACTTACAAAACTTATAAAAAAAAGAAGAAATAATAAAACTTTCTACCTGGTAGATCTTTTTTATATTTCTGAATATGGTTCTATCAATGCGGGTTTTTTACTAAAAAGTATTTTAGAAAATAAAAGATACGTTTTTACAAGTGCCGGTCTTATCTTTTTAAAAAAACCTAGATTTAATTGGCTTAAAAACTTGAAAAAGACAGCTCTTTTTAAAGAAAATTTACTTAAGTTAAATACACTGGATTTTATCAAACTTTTTCTTCTTGAAGATGTTAAGATATATAGCGGTTTATCAAAAGATGCTAAAGAAATTGAAAAAATTTTAGAGGAGCTAAAATCTTTTGAATCGGAAAAATATTTAGATATTTCTCTTCTAAAAGCAAATCTTCGACCGTATCAAGAATTAGGAGTGAAATGGCTTTGGTTTTTATATACAAACAGCTTATCCGGTCTTCTTTGTGATGATATGGGCCTTGGTAAAACTCATCAGTCTATGGCTCTTATCGCAGCTTCAAAAATACATGATAATTATAAATATTTAGTTGTATGTCCAACCTCTGTTATCTATCACTGGGAAGAGCTTTTGAAAACTTTTCTGCCTTCTTTGAAACCATATGTATATCATGGGACTTTTAGAAAATTGGAAAATTTTTCAAAAGATTATGATCTTTTGCTTACAAGCTATGGAATTATTAGACAGGAAAAAGATCTTTTTAAAAAGTTTAAATTTGAAATAGCTATTTTCGATGAAATTCAAATAGCAAAAAATGCCAATTCTTTGACTCATAAGGCTCTTAAAAAAATCAATACTAATATGAGACTTGGTCTTACAGGTACTCCAATTGAAAACTATTTAAAAGAGCTAAAAGCCATATATGATATTGTTCTTCCGACTTATCTTCCAAGTGATAATGCTTTTAAAGAGTTTTTCATAAATCCAATAGAAAAACTTCATGATCAGCAAAGAAAAAACCTTTTGAAAAAAATAATAAGCCCTTTCATTTTACGAAGAAAAAAGAAAGATGTTTTGTACGATCTTCCTGATAAAATTGAAGAAATAGCTTATTGTGATTTATCTGACGAGCAAAAAAATATCTATAATGAAATACTCTCTTCATCAAAAGAAAAAATATTACAAGATCTTAAAGATCAAAGTAAGTCCGTTCCTTTTATTCATATTTTTTCTCTTTTATCTAAACTTAAACAGGCATGCGATCATCCATCTTTAATTTTGAAAGATATTAAATCCTATTCAAAACATACATCCGGAAAATTTGAACTTTTTAAAGAGCTTTTGAATGAAGCTATCAATAGTGAACAGAAAGTTGTTGTTTTCTCTCAATATCTAGACATGATCGCTATTATAGAAGACTATTTAAGAAAAAAATCAATAGGCTTTGCCTCTATTAAAGGCGCTACTAAAAAAAGATTTGAACAGATAAAAAAATTTAAAGAAGATCCAAAATGTATGGTTTTTGTAGCATCTCTTCTAGCTGCTGGAGTTGGAATAGATCTTACTGCCGGTTCTATTGTTATTCACTATGATAGATGGTGGAATCCTGCAAAGGAAAATCAGGCAACGGATAGGGTTCATAGAATTGGTCAAAATAGAGGAGTTCAGGTATTCAAAATGGTTTCTAAAAATACAATTGAAGAAAGAATACATGCCATTATTGAAAGCAAACAATATCTAATTGAAGAAACTATCGGAAAAGATGAAGTAGATCAAGTTAAAACTCTTTCCAGAGAAGAATTGTTGGAAATTTTAAAAAACATTGAAATCTAAGAAAATATTAAACTTTTTCAAGGCTTACTCTTTCTAATAATTGATTTGCTTTCCTCATTAAAGTTAAGGCTTGCTCATGATCCTGAGCAAAAGCTTCCATTGCCTCTTCAGCACAAGCTCTGGCTTTTTCAATACCTTCTCCGGGTGTAAGAGGAGTTGAAGGAGCTAAAGGTGAATAAGGAGGCGAAATGTTAGGTTTTTCTTCTATCCACGTTTCATAAAGTTTTTTGAATTGCTCAATCAGTTCAAGTACTCTTCTATATTCTGTTTTATGAGCCTGAAGCAGTATAGCAACTAATTCCTCTTCTGAGTGTGCATATTCGCTACCAAGACACAAAGGTGGAGGTGGTTTTGCTGTTAAATCTCTGCTTCTAGCTGCCATAAAAACCTCAGATGTTTTTACTTTGCATTTTAATGGTTTCACTAAATAAAACAAATGAAAATTTTTGTAAAGATTTTTATTTAAAAAGTATTTAAAAAATTAAGTTAATGCAGAATGTGATCTTTTGAATATTTTTTCTTTT
>JAFGQY010000146.1 GCA_016935395.1 Parachlamydiales bacterium | reverse complement strand
TATTTAAAATTTAAAGGAGACAGAGTTTTGGCGCCTTCTAGGATAATTTTAATAGGGGCAGCAACTCTATTCGGAGTGATTGCTGTAGCTGGATTTTTTAAAAAATCCAAAAAAAACACTGAAGTTGTTTACGATGCTCAAAAGCAAAAAGTTCAAGAAATATCTATAGTTGAAGAAGTAAAAGATTTACCTAAAGTAAAAGACAAAGTTGAAAAAAAAATAGAAACTGTAAAAAATAAAATTTCAAATGAAGCTCAAATAGATGTAAATTTACCTGATGCAAACATAGTGGACAGGCTTTTTGCAACCGACTCATCTAGGCTTCCAATTGTAGAAACTGTGACTTATTCATCTAGAGTTCCCTGGCTTAAAGGAAGACCTGCCTGGATAGCGGATTATGCGTCATATTTTTCAACAACTAGACATTTTATTGCCAGATCGCTTAATAGAAAGCCTGATTATTTTACACAAAAAGTGGCTCCTGGAGATAGATTTAATGTTATAAAAAAAGACAGTAACGTTAACTTCCATTTGGTAATTGATATTTCAAGATCAAAAATGTGGTTTTACTATATTGATCTTGATAACAATGAAAGAGTTCTACTCAAGACTTATAATGTAGGGCTTGGAAGAAAAGATTCTAAAAGGCTTTCAGGATGTTTAACTCCAGTTGGAAAATATGCTCTTGGAAGTAAAGTTGCTATTTATAAACCCGGTACAATGGGTTATTTTCAAGATAATAAAATAGAAATGATAAGAGTTTTTGGAACTCGTTGGATTCCATTTGATAAAGAGTTATCAGAATGTTCTGAATCATCAAAAGGGTTTGGCCTTCATGGCGCACCTTGGCTTGAATCTAATGGAGAGCTTTTAGAAGATAAGTCTAAAATTGGAAAATATGATAGTGATGGTTGTATAAGACTGTTATCTAATGATATTGAAGAAATCTTTTCAATTATTATTTCAAGACCAACAACGGTTGAGCTAGTAAAAGACTTTTATGATGCTAAGCTGCCTGGCGCAGAAAAAGTAATAAAATAAGGTAAAAAATATTATGGCTATACTTCCTCATGAAAAACAGATTTTTGATTATGAAGAGACTATAAAACAGGTTAAAGAACAGAATAAAACTAACTCATTGTGGTCTCAAGAGGAAATAGATAAGCTTGAAAAGAAGTTAGAACATTTAAAGAAAAAGGTATATACGAGTTTATCTTCATGGGAAAGAGTTTTGATTTGTCGTCATCCAAACAGACCTCACTCTATAGATTATCTAAAAAATATTTCAGATGAATTTGTTGAGATTTCTGGAGATAGATCTTTCCGAGATGATAAATCAATTATTTGCGCTTTTGCAAAAATAAATGGAAAAAAGTTTGTTGTCATAGCTCAAGAAAAGGGAAATGATACTGAAAGTAGAATTTACAGAAATTTTGGAATGCCACATCCGGAAGGATATAGAAAAGCGCTTAGAGCTATGAAGTTAGCGGAAAAATTTAATCTACCAGTTGTAACCTTTTTAGATACACCCGGAGCATACCCGGGACTTGCAGCTGAAGAAAGAGGACAGGGGTGGGCTATTGCAAATAATTTATTAGAGATGTCAAGATTAAGAACTCCCATTATTGTTGTTTTAATAGGTGAGGGGTGTTCTGGTGGAGCTTTAGGAATAGGTGTGGGTGATACAATTGGTATGCTTGAACATTCATATTACTCTGTTATTACACCTGAAGGGTGTGCATCTATTTTATACAAAGATGCAAATAAAAATGAACAGGCGGCAGAAGCGCTTAGAATTCATGCAGAGTATCTAAAAAAAATAAATGTCATTGATTATATTATCAAAGAGGCCCAAGGCGGGGCTCATCACGATCCTCAAGTTGCTTATGAAAATGTTAAAGCTTTTATTTTAGAAACATATGAAAGCTTGAAAAATATTGAGATTAATACTTTAATAGATAGCAGATACTCCAAATTTCGAGCAATTGGCGAATTTATTAAGCAATAACGGATTTTTTGATGAAGCTTCTTTTAAAGGCAGCACTTAGAAGTAAAAAACATTTATCTTTAGCAATTTTCACTTTAATCTCTTTGCTATTTATGACTATGGCAGATCAGATGGAACGTTTTTCAATTGGGTTTATAGCAAATACAGGTGCAGATTTTTTCACTTTATTTGGAAGAGAAAAGAAAGGAAAAGTTCATGCTAGAGACTCAGTTAACTATGAAGATATTGGAAGAAAATGGGACGATATTGATACGGATAAAAAAGGAGTTATTACAAAAAAAGACGCTGCAATTTATATAGCTACAAGAAAAGGAACAAATCCTCTTAATAGGATCTTCAGGGTAATTTCAACAAAATTTGATATAGACGATAATTTTTCAGCTTTAATTTTCATTTTAATATTTGTAGCAGTCTTTAAAGCTATCATACTTTTTACATCAAGATTTGCGACTCAACTTTTATCCATAAGAATAACTAAAGATTTAAGAAGGCAATATTTTGAACATATTCAATCTTTACCTCTTAGCTTTTATCAAAGCCAGAATATGGGAAGTTTATCTACAAGAGCTGTGGGTGATGCCGGGCAAATAGCATCGTCTTTAAACTCTATGTTGACAAACTATTTTCAAACGCCTTTTGCAATCATATCTACGTTGATTGGATGTTTTTATCTGTCATGGAGGCTTTCACTTATAATATTTATTGGTATGCCTGCAATTATATTTCCGGTCGTTTTTCTAACAAAAAGAATAAAGCAAGTATCTAGGCAACTTCAAAAAAATCAGGAAAGTTTTACTTCTGTTCTTTTAGATTTTTTAGGTGGGATTCAAACGATCAAGATTTTTTCGATGGAAGGATTTTCTTTGAAAAAATATAACGAGCAAAATGATCAAATGGCTTATTTAGAAGCTAAAAGTGCAAAGTATACCTATTTAACCCGTCCGGTTTTACATTTGATATCAACTTCATGTATGGCAGCGGTAGTTCTTTTTGGTCTTAATACATTAAATATGAGTATTCCAGTACTTATTGTATTTGTTGCTCTTTTACATCTTTTTTATGAACCTGTGAAAAAATTTGCTGAAGAGAACGCTAACATTCAAAGAGGAGGAGTTGCAGCTGAGAGAATGTTCGAAGTTTTATCTTTAAAGCCAAATATTTCAGATGAAGATGGAGCAAAAGAACTAAAATCCTTTGAAAATGCAATAGAATTTGAAAATGTGAGCTTTAGATATAAAAATGATTGGGTTTTAAAAGATGTGAGTTTTACAGTTAAAAAGGGACAAACAGTTGGAATCGTAGGTCCCACTGGAGCAGGAAAATCGACAATAGTTCAATTAATTCCAAGGCTTTTTGATGTTCAAAAAGGAAGTATTAAAATAGATGGATTATCAATAAAAGAATATACTCAAAAATCACTTAGAGAAAAAATTTCTTATGTTCCTCAAAAGACATTTTTGTTTTACGATACTATCTATTCAAATCTTTCATTTGGAAGGAATTATTCTTATGAAGAGATTGTTACGGCAGCAAAAAAAGCTCATGCACATGAATTTATTGTAGATTTAGAAAAAAACTATCATACTCTTATTGCTGAAAGGGGAAAAACACTTTCTGGTGGACAGCAGCAAAGACTTGCGATTGCAAGAGCTTTAGTTAAAAATGCTCCAATATTAGTGATGGACGAAGCTACATCATCACTAGATTCTATTTCTGAAAATAAAATAAAGCAAGCCATTGAAGATCTTCATCATGAAGTGACTCAAATAATAATAGCACATAGACTTTCAACTATCGAACATGCAGATAAAATTATCTACATTGAAAAGGGTAGAAAAATAGCTGAAGGCACTAAAGAAGAACTTTTAGAAAATTGCGCAGAATTTAAATTTATGTGGGATAATTATCATAAGTCTAAAAAAATGACTTCTGTTTCTATTTAAGGGTTTTATGGAAGATATTTATCAAAAGCTAGAAGATTGCCTTGAAAAGATAGTATCTTTTTTAAAAGAGTTTGAAGATAAAAAAGATGACTTTATAAAACCAAATATTAGAGCTTTTCAAGTAGAGCTTATTCATCTTAGCAAAATTATTTCCAAAAAAATTTTTCAACATGCAAATAAGCTTTCGAATGATATAGACGTATATCTTTCGAATCCAAAAAAAGGTATTTTTTTATCATTAATCAATGATGCAATAAATCTTCAAAATGATCTTTGGGAACTTTAAGAACTGCTAGAATCTATCAATAGTTTTTGAAAATTGGTTGGAAAAATGTTTGGATCTAAAAAATTTTCTTTGCTATACCTTTCGGCTTTAGCGGTATCCCTACTAAACAATATATTGATACATACTGTGAAATCATCTAGTCGTTTATTAGCTACACAATCTTTAAAAATTTGTTGCTGGACTTTATGAGAAAGCCTTTGAAAAATAAAATGCTTAAATAGAAAATGATTTTTAAAATCACATTTTAAATAAGCGTCTAAAAGCACTTCATCAGAAAATAAAATGAGTTCAATTAATCTTCTAAACTTTGTAAAATTACCATTAGCTGCAGCTTCAATTAAAGGATCTTTAAGATGATTTTGAGAAACGGATTTACCAAGAACTTCGCAAAATGCTTTAGCTGCTTCCCAACGTTCATAATAAATTGTTTTATCAAAATTTTCTAGAACAACTAATCTGTCAATTTTGAAAGTTCTTTCATTAATTCCTTTTTTTCTAAGTAAGAAGTATTTTTCTAAAACATCTTTTGTGAGGTGGTAATTATCAGAAGAAGCACCAATAGTAAGTAAATATTCTTCAGCCTGTCTAATTATCATAGGATTTACATTATATTGATAGTCACATTTGTCAATTAAGGTTATAAGAATTAATGAGTGATCTTCAGTGGGTTGCTTAAGTTCTAATAGTTTATTAATAGTTCTTTCTATAAGAGAGGTGTTGATAGACTCAGTAATATTTAAATATTTGTTAACCGATATCAAATCAGCATCTAGCGCAAATTGAAGAAATTTTTCTTCAAAATCTAATTGCTCTGCTTCTGCAAGGCTAAGTGATTCTAGCAATTTAGAATTTTCTTTGGCAAGCTCTAGAATTTGAGCATTAAAATCTCGAAAAGTTAAAGGTCCAAAAAGAACAGCTTGAAAAAGCTTTTCAATTTTATTGACTTGATCTATTTGAGTTTCAAGCAATTGAGATGGATTTTGCTCTTTGTAATAACTTTTTAATTTTCTTAAATCACCTTGAATGTTTTGAGAAAAGGATGAATCTAGGATTTCTCTTAAAGTTAATTTTGAGTTTGTTCTTTTGTATACTTCCAGTAAAGCTATGTTAATTAATAGACTTGTACAATCAGGGCTTGGTAACATTGCTATAGTTGTCATAAATTAATACTTTTAATTGTTAATTTAAAACATTATATCATAATTTTTTAATAATATAAATATATAAAAATAACTATAATTACAATGGTTATTATTTTGTAATGTATTTATTATTAGAATGTTCTATGTGGATAGGTTAATATGAAACCTTTTTCTTTAATTCTATAATTTGAAATCCTTTTATTATTATCAGCAAAATCAGCGAGTGTTGGATCAAATGTAGGTTTCATGAGATTCAATTTCTGGCATATAAGATCTGCAAATTCTTTCCTTGTAGGATGATCATCATCGGCAACATTAAAAATACCTACAATTTCATGTTCTAACACATAAATAATAGCATTAACAACGTCTATTTGATGAACCATATTTGTATAATACTCACCATGTCCTGGAATAACATTTTTATAGTAAGATTTAAAAATGTCTATGATAGTTCTGCCCGGTCCGTATACATGAGGAAGTCTAAGTATACAAACTTTCCAATTAAGATCTTTTAATGAAAGTAATGTATTTTCAGTATCTATCAAAACTTTTGATTCTTCATCTTTAGATGAAAGGTCAGCCGATTCATCGACCCATCTTCCTGCATGGTCTCCATAAATAGAGCTTTTTGAAGTAAAAATTAATGTTTTTGGTTTGTCTAATTTCAAAGCGGCAGATTTTATTGTCTGAGCTGTTTGAAGAAAAGTTTTTTCGGAGTCTTTTGCATTGTTTGTAGATAATGTTAATATGATAGTATCGTTTTCATTTAAAATTTGAAAAATTGCATCAAAATCTGTTCCTTCCAAAATGTAGCTTTTTTGTACAATAGAAGAGATGTTTTTTAATGATTTTACGCTTTTTGTTGTTGCTGTAACAAAATGTTTTTTTTGAATAAGCTGTTTTGCTAATTCTAATCCAACATAACCGCAACCTATATTTGCTATATTCATAAAAACACCTAAATTAAATTTAATTTTATTAAAGATTTTTTCAAAATTTTGTTTTCTTCTTTTTCAAAAGCATCATTTTTTAAAAGCCACTGGAAATAGTTTTTAGGCACATCCTGCAATTTTTTACCTTGATGTTTCCCAAAAGGCATTACTAGCAAAAGCTCCTCTTTTGTTTTATTTAAAAGCTCTAAAACGGTTTCGATGGGAAGATCGTCAATCATTTTGTCAAAAACTTTGTAAAGGACAATCACATCATCTAAAGCTCTATGAGCCTGATTTGCTTCAACATTATAAATCTGTCTAAGATATTGAAGAGAATGTCTAGGTAGATCAGGTCTATACTTTCTAGCCCATTTTAGAGAATCAATATAGGTGAAATTTGGAATAGTGATATTATTTCTAGTAAATTCATTTTCTAGAAAATACTTATCAAAACTATCATTATTATGCGCGATTAAAATCGTTTCACCTTCACAGAAATTTATAAACTCTTTTCCAACTATTTCAAATGTATCTGCATCTTTAACCATTTCATCTGTGATATTATGAATCTGAGTTGACTCTGGCGGTATATTCATTTTAGGATTAATAAGTTTATTAAACGTTTTATCTAAAACTGGATCATATGCTGCAATTTCAATAATGCGATCATTTTTTGAATCAATGCCTGTTGTTTCTGTATCATAATATATTGGTCTTTTACTCATCTTCTCTTCTTTTTTTAATTTTAATAAAAAACATACCTTAAAATCTCAAAAAACAAAATTATTTTCACTATCTTTAAGAAAAAAAATAATGATCTTTTTAAAACAAAATAGTTATAACCATTTTTTTCTAGCAAAAATGTAAACCGAGATTAAAGATATCAAAATTGTGATATTTATGATTATTAAAAATGCATGAGGGTGGTTCTGCAATGGTAAAGATACGTTCATTCCATAAATAGAGGCAATGATAGTAGGTATTGTGAATATGATAGTAATTGCAGTTAAAAGTTTGATGGTTTTATTTACATCATTTGTAAATAAAATCTGATATGCATCTCTTAATGATCTTATTGACTTTATAGAAAGTGTACAAATATCTTCAGACTGTTTAACGGCGATCATTAAATCTTGTAATAGATCATAGTCTTTTTCATAAAGACTTATGTATCTTCCTGAAAAAATACCTTCCAAAAGATTTCTAATAGGTACTAATGTTGAAAGGTATTGATTTAATACTTCTTCATTTTTTGTTAATACCACAATCACTTCATTAGTAACTTTTCTTTTTTGATATTCCAATTCGACTACATTGTTTCTTATGGATTTAATATTATTTGTAAATTCTTGAGTAAGTTTTAACAAAATAAATAATAGCAGTTTGGATTTTTGTGTAGTCGCAATTTTGGTATTGCTCTCTAAAATGCTTTCAATAATGGGACTTTTTTGAGGGGAGATGGTTATTAAGTAATTATTGGTTAAAATAATTGTAAGAGTCATGGTATGCAGACCTTCTTCCAGCTTAGATAGATGTCTGGCATAAATTGCTACATTACCATCAATATGCTCAATCCTTGGGATTTCATATTTGTCTAATGAATCTATAATGTCATTTATATCTATATCTGTAAGTTTATTGATTTTAGATAAATCTGCTATAGATGCATTAGATATGTTTATCCAGCTGCCGACTTTATATTCTGGTATTTTGTCGAACCCTTCGTCTTTAAGGGTTTTGTAATATATATCAATCATTTCTTCTCATCCCTTAATTAACTCTTTAGCAGTTAATAGGGACAAATATCAAGAAATTTAAACTTTTTCTTCTAATTGATCTAAGCGATCCTGGATCTTCTTTAAGGATTGTTCCAGATTTTTCTGAGATATGTATTGACGTTGATACTTTTGCAGATCTATTGCCGGAGAACCTCTATATTTGCCTTTTTTCAGGTTTTTGGATACTCCAGATCTTGTGGCTAACATTACCTGATCATCAATTATTACATGACCTGTTATTCCAACTTGTCCGCCAATAATTACATAAGATCCGACTTTGGTAGATCCTGCTATTCCAGTTTGAGCTGCAATAGCTGTATTTGATCCTATTTCCACATTATGAGCTATTTGAACCAAATTATCTATTTTAGTTCCTTTTTTTATGATTGTAGCTTTAAATCTTGCTCTATCAATAGTTGTGTTAGCTCCAATCTCAACATCATCTTCAAGTATAACAATACCCATTTGGTTAAGTTTTTCATACGTCCCTTGTTTTGAAAGGGTATAACCAAAACCGCATGAGCCAATAACACATCCGGGCTGAAGTATAACATTATTTTTTATAATGCAGCCCTCTCTTATTGTTACATTAGGATGTATTGTACAGTTATTTCCAATAGATACCTTTGGGCCAATAACTGATCCAGCTCCAATGTAGGTGTTTTCACCAATCGATGCATTTTCATCTATACATGCATTTGGGGCAATTATAACATTTTCTGAAATTTTTGCTGATTCATGTATAACTGCAGATTTGTGAACATTTTCAAACCCAGTCAATTTTTGGGTTTTTGATAAAATAAATTCAGCAATTATCTGAAATGTTCTAGATGGATCTTCTGAAACAAGATAATTTTTATTTTCATTAATAGGGTCATTTTTGCTTATACAAAATGCCCCCGCATTAGATTTTTTTAATTCCTCTAAGTAACGGGGGTTAGCTAAAAATGATATTTCATTAGGCTTTGCTGCATCTAAAGTGTTTACTGAGGAGACTACAAAACTCTCGTCTCCAATAATTTCTGATAAAGTTAGCTCAGCTAATTGTTTTAATGAAAAATTCAATTATCCTGCCTTTTTTGTCTCTTGCAATTCAGATATTTGTTTTGTTTCTTGGTTGATAGCTGTTTCATTTGCCTCTTTTGTTTCGTTTTTAGCAGTTTCTTTATCAAAATTTCGATCCATCTCTTTTATTACTAAATCAGTAACATCAATTTTTGGATTGTTATAAAAACAAGCCTCTTTATTTAAAACTAAATCAAGTTTTTTATCAGCTGCAATTTTTTCAGACGCTTTTGAGATATTATTAGATATCTTTTGAATGAAAAAATAGTTTGCTTGATTCAAAATTTGATAAAGTTGGTTTTGTTGTTTCATCATATCTTCAGACAAAGATTTTTGTTTAAATTTTAGCTCTTCTTCAGCTTCTGGAGATAGACTATCCATATAGTCTTGATCTTGAAACTTTGAGTTTAAATCTTTTAATTCTTTTTCTGTTTCTTCAATAACTGAAGACCACTGTTTTTTAATGTTTTCTAACTGTTCTTGTTCATTTTTTCCATATTTTGAATCAGTAACACAGTTCATAAAATTAACAACGCCAATTATAGACTTTTCAATGCAAAAGCCAGGCGCTTTAAATGAAAGTAGTAAAATTAATGTTACAATGAGTGTTTTTAATCTCATATTATCTCCTTTTGTTATTAAAATTGTCCCCCCATATAGAAAAATACTGACTGGCTATCAGTGCTGCGTTTTTTAGGATTGATAGGATAACCCCAACCAACAGTTATAGGAACGCGATTCATTATTTCTAGCCTTAATCCTGCTCCAACGCTAGTTCTAAGTGTTCCAATCTTAAACTCATCAAATTTAACAGAGCCTGAATCAACAAATAAGAAAAGATCAACAAGTGGTCTTATTATTTCCTGATTGTATTCTATTGATAGAAGAGTTGAAGATGTTCCACCGAATGGATCGTCAGGTTTTCCTGGCATTTTAGGTCCAATTATGTAAGGCTTATATCCACGAACTGTTGTCTCTCCACCTAAGAAGAACCTTTCACTTAATGGTACTTTTTTAGGTGTTGCTAGAGTTAATTTTCCTCTAGCATCGATAAATTTTAAGTCTAAGCGATATTTAAAAGTTCCTTTTGACCATAAAGGATAGTAGTAGGAGTTTGTAAAAGAATATTTAAGAAAGTCATATTCACCACCAATTCCGACATATTCTCCCTCTATATTTGACTTTAGTCCTCTGTGAGGTTTGTAAGAGCTGTCGGTAGAGTCATAATTTAAAAATAGTCCAAGTCCAGAAATAAGTCCTTCATTATCTTTTTGTGCATTTTTTATAAATTCTTCTCTTTCATTTTTAGGTTTTCCTTTGATCTTTTTCTTTTTGATAATGTTATCAGAATTTCTAAGTCTGTATCTTGTTCCGACATTCCAAAATGTTGATATTGGATAAGCAGTATATACAGATCCACCAAACGTTCTTACTTTATAATCTTTGGATTGAAGACTTGAAGAAGTACCACTAATTTCAAAGCCGGCCCTCCAAAGAGAATCTTTAAAATGGGGAGTCATCCAGGTAAGTGCTGCGTTTTGTTGTCTTTTACCTAAAGATGCTTTTAATTGTAGATATTCACCGCCACCGCGTAGAGCAGAAGTTCCGTCTTTAAAGACATTGAATATTCCACGATGATCAAAGTTGTTTTCAGTTAAGTCAATTGTTCCGGTGATATTTTCAGAAGAAGAATATCCAGCAGCAAACGATAGGTGTCCTGTAGATGTTTCTTCAACCTCAATATGTACGTCTCGATAGTTGCAGCCTAGATCATCTGATGCTTGCACAGCGTAGACATTTACTGCTTTGAAATAACCTAAATTTTCTAATCTAGCTTGAGTCGCTTTTAACTTTCTTGTGTCAAATGTCTCACCGGGTATTAATAGAGATTCTCTTAAAATAACGGAGTTTCTTGTTGATTTATTTCCATATATTTTAATAAGACCTATTTTATATACATCGCCTTCATCTATATAAAAATTAATATTATAAATAGGTTCGTTTTCCATTAGTTGAGTTTCATAATACACATGTGTTTCAATATATCCTTTTGCGCCATAAGCATCTTTAATTGCTTGAATTGTTTCTCTTATCTTTTCAGGGGAGAAGGGATCATTTGGATATACTAAAAATCTTTTTAAAATATCTTCATCAGGTAAAATGCAATTACCATCATATGTAATTTTACCAAACCTATATAATGTACCTCTGTGTGCCGTTATCTCGATGATTAATTTGCCGGATTTTTTATCTTCGGTAATATTGATGTCCGCTTTAGCATCTGCATAACCTTTATTTTGCAAAAAGTTAATAATGCTCATCTTGTCTTGTTCAATAGCATCTTCTCTAAAAGTTCCGGTTCCTGTCATCCAGCTAGTTAAAATATTATATTTCTTTGTAATGATCAAAGATAGCAGTTCATTTTTTTCACTTTTGGTAAATCCCTTGAACACTATCTTTTGAATTTTTCCTGACTTTCCTTCTTTTACTTTAATCTGAAGCTTAACTTCATTTTTATCGCTGATAGGTATAACTTTGTAAGTTATTTGAGATTCGAAATATCCTTTTTTAATGTAGAATTCTTTTACTTTATTTAATGCTTTGTTAAATTCAGTTACATTGAATGCTGTATTAACCTTGATGGCAAGTTCTTTTTGCAATTTATTACTTTTAAATTTTTGATTTCCTATCCACTCAATTTTTCTGATCATTGGTCTTAGCCACAGTTTTATTTTGATGAAAATTTCATTGTTTTTCATTTCAACATCAGGATCTATTCTATCAAAATCTACTGTGAGCGTTTTTAAATCAGCATCAAAATCTGATTGTAAAAAAATACTTCCCTTTTGAGCTTTTAGTTTATTTGCTATTGCTTTTACATCGTAAGATGTATCTTTATCCAGGTTTTCAATGCTTATACTAACTTCAGCAATTTTTTTACCTTCGAATGAATCATTTGCAAAGCCAATTGTAAAAATCACACTGAAAAAAAGAGTTAGAAAGTGAATTTTTTTAAGCATTATATTTCCTTATGAATTTTTATATTTTGCCATTATAAGATATTTGAGAATAATAAATCAACCAACCTAATAAGTCTTTCTTCCTACAAACGCTTGAGTCAGAGTGCCGCCATCTATATAATCAAGACTGGTTCCCATTGGAAGACCGAATGCAAGTCTTGATATTTTAAGGCTGTACGATTTCAGCTCTTCCTTAATATATAAAGAAGTAGCATCTCCTTCAACAGTTGAATCTAATGCTATTATCACTTCTTCAATTTTAAAATTTTCAATTCTTTTTTTTACTTTTTCTAATTTTAATACATCAGAGTTCATACCCAAAATAGGAGAGAGCAAGTTATCAACAATATGATAAATGCCATTATATAAATTGGCATTTTCAAACAAAAATACATCTCTAAAAGAAGAAACAATACAAAGTTTTTTTGTATCTCTTTTAGCTTCATCGCAAAATGTACAGTTATTTTCTATCAAACATCCGCAAGTGTCGCATTTTTTTATTTGATTTTTTAGAGCACTTAAAAGATTGCCAAAATCAGAAAGTTCATATTTTTCCCATTTGATTAACTCAAATGCAAACCTTTCTGCAGTTTTTGTTCCAACTCCCGGGAGTTTTTTAAGATAATTAATTAAATTTATTAAGCTTTTTGGATACATGATAAATTACCTAGCTTTTAAGTTAGATTAGCAAAAAGAACTATTTTTATATAAGAATTTTCTAAGTTCTGCTTTAAAATGAATTATTTGCTCAAAAGAAATTGAAAACTTTGAGAATTTGATCTAGCTTGGATTCTTTTGGCATAATTAGCCTGCGTTTCTTTATCGAAAATGTATTGAAGGTTACACATAGCAATTGCTGCATACATTTTAAAAGATATAAAAAT
>JAFGQY010000145.1 GCA_016935395.1 Parachlamydiales bacterium | reverse complement strand
TTAATCTTAGATATTTTTTCAATATTATTTATAATTAGTTTGCTAAATTTTGAAAATTATCAATTTTAGTTCATTTATATATAAGATATTGATCTTTATATAAGATTTCTTTATCTAATAGGAAAGGGAAGAAAAAAGTTTATTATGTCAATTTTAAAAAAAATAAATATTTTATTTATATTTGTTATCTTATTTTTTTCTTTCTCACTTTTTTCAAATCCCTCAAACCCGGAAGTTATATACGGAGAGGCTTCTATTTCTGAAAATTTGAATCAATTAGATATAACAACGTCTACAAATAGAACAATTATCAATTGGCAAGATTTTTCTATAGATCAAAATGAAATTACCAATTTCATTCAACCAGATATTTCATCTGCTTGCTTAAATAGAGTTGTATCAGAAAATCCATCTAACATTATGGGAACACTTACATCAAACGGTCAAATCTTCTTAATCAATCCTAATGGTATTGTTATTGCAGATACAGGGTATATAACAACCTTTGGCTTTATAGCATCTACTCTAGATTGCATGAATGAAGCTTTTTTATCCGGTTTAAATATCTTATTTTCAGGGGAGTCTCAAAAATCCATTACCAATCTAGGTCACATCGAGTCAATTAACTCAGACGCTGTTTTAATCTCTTATAAAATTGACAATAGTGGCGAGATTTTAGCCAAAAAGGGGGCTGTTGAATTGACAGCTGCCGAAAAAGTGATATTGAAACCATCTACTCAAGATAAAATCTTTATTCTTCCAAATAAAGATGCTTTGAAATCAGAAAATGATATTGGCATAGACTCTTCCGGTAAAATTGAAGCTATCAAAGCTAACCTAAATGCAGATGGTAATCCATACTCTCTAGCTATAAATGTTACGGGCATTATTGAAGCTTTAGGAATTTCTAAAGAAGAAAATGAAGCCTTGATAAATATCAAAGCTAAAAATTCTATTGTTAAAATATTAGACGATTCGACTCTACTTTCTAAAAATGAAGATGGAACCGGCGGCACTATAAAAATCTTAGCTGAAAACGTAGTAGTAGAAGGTACTTCAAAAATTCTAAGCTCAAATGACAAAGGCGATGGTAAAATCTTTATCGGGGGAAGCTTTCAAGGAAAAGCTGAAAATATTTTAAATGCCAAAACTACTTACGTTGGGCCAAACGTTTTTATTGATAGCAGCGCTATAAAAGAAGGAAACGGTGGTGACGTTGTTGTTTGGGCAGATGAGACCACCGGGTTTTTTGGAACTATTTTAGCTAAAGGTGGAGAGATATCAGGTAATGGCGCTAATTTGGAAGTATCCGGAAAGCAAAATTTATATTTTCATCCAGAAAAAATTGACACAACAGCAAAAAATGGGAAGACTGGAACTCTTCTTTTAGACCCTGCAAATATTTCTATTGTAGCCGGCAGTGGAACAGTAAATGGGTCATTTGATAGTGGAATTCCCATCAATACTTTTACTCCATCAGCCAATAATGCAACTATAGGAGTTGATACACTAAATTCTAACTTGGATACGGCTAATATAATTATAACAACTTCAGGAGCAGGCACTCAAGCTGGAGATATTACAATTGACACTCCAACGACATTAACTTCTCCCGGAAACAGTTTAACCTTGAGGGCTCAAAATGATATTTTGATAAATTCTCCATTTACTTTTACAGATACGAGCGGAGGTAATACTTCAAATGTAACTTTGGAAATAATTGCTGGCAGTACAGCTGATGATATCGTAATAGATGCTGCTTTTACTGTGAATGATATTGATACATTAACTATTGATACATCGCTTTCTACTGCAGATGTAGTTAATTTTAACGCGCCTTTGATAGTTACCAATTCAAATGCCATTATTATAAAAGCCAATAATGACATAAATTTTAATTCAGGTTCTGCTTGCACTCTAAATAATGTTGAAAATATATCGTTTGAAGCTTTTGATGACATATTAATTAATTCTGCTTTCAATATCAATCAAACCTCAGGAAGTTCCGATACTATTACTCTTACTACGATTTTAGGTAATATAAATCAAACTGTCAATGACGTACCAATTAATTGTAAAAATGCTAATTCATTTTTTTTTAATTCATATTCTACAATGACATTTTCAGGAATTACTACTATAGAAGATATTACGAATGTAACATTCAACTCAACAACCGGAGATATAATTACAGGAAATGGAGATAATATTTCAGTTGCTAATACATCTTTAGGCAGCTCTACTTTAATAATGAGCGCAAATTCCATAGATTTAAATGGATCTTTAGCAATAGATAATGTAAATACAATTTCTTTAACTTCTAATACAACAACAATCTCATTTAATGATGCTTTTGATTTATTAAGCTGTTCAAATGGAAATAGCTTATCTTTAAATGCTGCAACAGCAATAGATTTAAATGGAGGTTTAACAACCAGCGATATTAATAATATTACTATGAGTGCTGCTGATCTTAATATCAATAATGAGGCTGTTATATTTAACAATGCTGAAGTATTAAATATCACGTTAACAGATACTTTTTTTATTGATAATGATGTGAATGCTGAATTTAAAATAGATGGTGCTACCACGGCTACTATCAATGCCAATAGTTTCAACATTCAGCAGGAAGTTATTGCCGACAATGCTAAATCCATTACTCTAAATTCTACTACGTCTATAGATTTGAATACTGCTGATGGAAAATTTTCTGCTAATGGAACTGATACAATCATTTTTAATGCAACTTCGATAATTTTTAATGGCAATGCTACAAATACTTTGGATATTCAAAATGCAAAAGATGTAACTTTTAACTCAACAGGGAGTATTTCATTTGATCAACCCTCTGATATTTTTGCTTCAGATTCTATAACATTGACTGGTTCAAGCATTGTGGTAGATGATATAACAACATTAAATGATGCATCGTTCATTACAATGACTACAAGCTCTGTTTTAGATATAAACAGTAGTTTTACTATCGATGGAGCTGGAACTATTAATGCAAATATTGGCACAAATATCGAAATTTCCGGTACTTTAACGGTTGATAATTCAACTAATTTAAATTTATTACCAAGTGTTGATTTTCTAATTCAAAATGCTAATGGAAAATTTGATTCTAATAATACCCAAAATATAACCTTGGTTGCAGATAATATCATCATTCAAGGAACTGGAGCTTCTTTTGATGTAAATCAAACCTCTGGATCTTCAAATACATTAAATATAACAGCATTAAATACTTTTACTTTTGAAGATAGTATGAGCGTATCTAATGTAGCAACAACTAATATAACAGCAAATACTTTTGTTTTTTCATCAGGAACTCAAACTTTTACTAATGGGACAGATCTGACTTTTTCTTCTGTATCCAGTATGAACTTAACTGATGATATTCTGATAATAGCTCCCTATACAAACGTTACTTTTAAGACAATCGGAACAAATACAGATCTTACCATCACAAATCCTTTTTTAGCAGAAGCTACAAATACAACTCTAGAAGGTTATAGAGATGTTTTGATTCAAAATACAGTTGTTAATGACACTGGGGGAAATATTTATTTAATTTCAAAAACCAGGAATATTATAGTAGGTACTAGCTCTGAGACATCTAGAGTTGGGACCATAAATGGTACAGTATTTGTCAATTGCGGGGGGGATTTAACTGTTGAAAGTGGAACAGGAGTAGATGACATTGCTCAAATTGGATATAATCTTCCAGGAACCTGCAATATAGATTTAACCATTGAAGGAAACCTTTTAGTTACTAGCGGTACTAGTGGTTCCGATGGCAGATATGCAGTTATTGGCAATGGGCAAAGTCTGGCAGCAGCTGCCGGAACATATAGCGGAGATATTATTTTTACTAAAATTGGCAATGATGTCAGCTTAATTGCAACTACAACTACCGCAAGTTCAAATTCATTTGTTCAAATAGGTCATATCAGGCCAACAGTTGCTGGTGGAAGCACAGTTTCGGGTGATATTAGAGGACCATCAATTGGATCTTTTGCAATAATACCAGGTACATTGAAAATATCAGGTGGTGCCGGCGGGGGTGCTGGAGGAGATTACGCACTTTTAGGGCATGGAGGTACTTCTACAGCAGCAGAAATGACATTAACTGGAAAAATAATGGTTCAGGCAAATAATTTTATTATTAGCGGATTATTCGATTCTTCAGATTCATTTGCAGGAATCGGATTTATTACTGATGCTACAGGATCTACAATAACTATTGATTCTTCATCTCAGGTGCAGGTTTTAAGCAATGGTGGAATTAGTTTATCTTCAGTAGATTTGGGATTTGCATTTATTGGAGCCGATTTAAGAGGAAATAATGGAGTTTTGGATATCGGATTTGTAAATGTTCAAGCAGCAACAGACATCAACATGCTTCCTACAACATCTGGTACTAGTGATTATGGAACGTTAATCGGTGTGTATGGAGCAAATGGTACTACAGGTGGTGGAAATGTTAGGGTAACTGCCGGATCTGATATCAATATGAACCCTGGGGATGGCAATGAAGCCTGGATAAGAAATAAAGCTGCAACATCGGCATCCGGATTTGAGCTGGAGGTAATAGCTGGAAATAATATCAACCTGTTTGCAGGCAGTGCAGCTCCGGCAGAGATAATTGCTACCGATACACTCTTTATTAACAATGATAATACAATTAATTTCTCTGGAACAGGCTTACTCGCAACTCGACCTAATATTCAATCTTCAGGAACTATGAATATACAAACAGGAGCTATCTCTAATTTTTCAGGAATTATCCAGACAGCATCTCCTGCAGATGCAAATATTACATCTAGCGGCGATATAGAACTTTTTAGTGGTGGCGATATTACCATTGACGGAGCATTGAATCTAACTGCTGGTGGAGATTTGATTATAAGATCTTCCTCTACAGATGCTTCTACTATAACAACGACAAGCAGTAGTAATATTTTAGCTAACAATATTTCGATGATGGGGTTTAGTGGATTTGAAGCGGAAATATCAAATACATCAAATGATTTAACTGTAAAAGCCAACAATGATGTTCAAATGAACGCTTTTAGTAAAATTGTAAATAATGGAACGGGAAATACAAATGTAGTTGTAGATAATAATTTTCCTGATGCACCTTTTTATGGCATTGGATCAATTTCGATTGATGCAAATGCAACGCTTGGAAGAG
This sequence comes from Parachlamydiales bacterium, assembly GCA_016935395.1. GTDB lineage: Bacteria > Chlamydiota > Chlamydiia > Chlamydiales > SM23-39 > JAFGQY01. Next base: position 4,247 of record JAFGQY010000145.1, on the reverse strand, counting down.
TAGGTGGTGGGCCACTTAGAATATTTACATCTCAAAGGAGTTTTAATAGCATAAGTTCTTCAGCTACTTTTAATGGATCTACTTTTATACCTGGGACATTATTTGTTGATTCGCAGACAGAGATTTGGAGCACTTATTTTCCATCAAGTTTAGCTGGAAGTCCTTTTACCATTTTTTATAAAACACCGCAGTCCGGAGAAATCGTTGCTGATTTTGAGATATCTTTTGTTTTATATAATTTGAGATTTTTCCCTTATAGGATGTGGCAGTATGAAATTATTTTAGATGTTAAAGAATACAAAAGATCAAAACTTCCAAATACATATGGATCATATGATGAGTTTTCAAAAATATATTTCTCATCAGAAATTAGAAAGGATCTTCCAAAATGATGATTTTTTATTTAAAAAATATATTTTATATATTTATAACTAACGATAAAGTATGAAAAATTTTTAAGGTTTTTATGAAAAAGAGTTTTTTTCTCAGCTTGTTTTTGATAGTAAATATTTTTTGTTTACATTCATATGAATGTCCAAATGCAAAAAAAGATATTTGTGATATAGATCTTTTTAAAAAATGTGAAAAAGCCATTTTTGTCGATGGAGAATTTTTATATTGGACTGCTGAGGCATCATCACTAGATTATGCCGTTAAAAATAATAAAACTCCTCCAACTGGAACTACTTATGCAAATGGGGAATATCAAATAGCTGAGTATGATTGGGATCCAGGTCTTAGAGTTGCAATCGGATATTTTAATGCTCCCAATTTTTATCATGTTTTAGCTCAATTTACTCATGTTGAAATAAAAAATTCTGAAGTTGCTAAAAAACCTGATAGTGCAGTGCAGTTTTTAAACAGCACTTTTCCGCAGCCTGATATTTCATCAAATTTAACCCAGGCTACTTCAAAGCTAACACTTAGATATGATATGTTCGATCTGCTTTTTGATAGACCTTTTATTCCCAATCCTCACCTTCGCTTAAAACTTTTTGGTGGAGCTAGCATGGGAAGATTAAAAAACAGCTGGTTTACAAATTATTTATTTGTAAGTGCAGATAATAATGTTTTATCTAAATGGAAATTTTTAGCCGGGGGCTTTAAATTAGGTCTTTTTCTTGACTGGTTTTTAGGAAAAAACTTTTATCTTACAGGAAAAATGTCAGCATCCGCTTTAATCGGTAGATATACTAACACCTGGCAGATGAAAACCTCAATTACTACTAGTGAAATAGCCGATGTTAAATATAAAGATCATAGAATATCTTATAATACAGATTTCTTATTGGGTCCTTCTTATCAAATATCAACCTCTTCAAATAGAATAGAAATATTTATCGGTTATGAATTAAACAGTTTTTTCAACTTACACGAAGTATTTAGATCAACCGGAAGCGCAACAGCTAATGCACAAAGAGTAACAACTGCTAATGGTGGAACGCTATCACTTCACGGACTTGATCTAAGGTTGACAGTAGATTTTTAATTGGGATTGATAACAAGTAAGTTCCCTACTGTTATAGATGTGTCACTATCTTTTATATCTACTTCTTTTCCAAGAGCAGTTGTAAAATTTAAATCTTTGAAAAATTTTTCTAAAGCTTTTCCATTTAACTTATCAGATAGATTATGATATTCAATTAAAAAAAAATTAATCTTTTTCAAAACATTTTTTGAGCAGTTAAAAAAAATATCATATTCTGCACCTTCAATATCTACTTTTAAAAGTTTACATTTTTCAAAAGATGATAAAATTGCTGGTAAAGATATAGCTTTAACTTCTAATTTTTGGGAAAATAGTCCATTATTATTAAAAAATTTATTTTTATAAAGACTATGTCTAGCCGGAGTTTTATGGCTTTTATAAAAATCAATTTTCTTGCCTTTATTCGATACTGCTTTATTTATAGTAGTTATATTTAAAAGGTTGTTTGAAGAAATGTTATGTTTTAATATTTCAAAGTTTTCAATGTCAGGTTCAATTGCAATAACTTTATTTACATATTGAGCTACTGCAAGTGAAAAAAGTCCAATATGAGCTCCAAGATCAATAACTATATCTTCTTTTTTTAAATATGGCAGAAAAAGCTCTAAATTATATTGATTAATTTTACCAAGAATTTCTTCATAAGTATAAAGATCATTTTTTCTAGGTAAATTGATGGTTAAATTTTTATATTTTTTTAACATAAAGTAAAATTTATTTTTCATATTAAAAAATTGAAATTTTAATTTAAAGAAAAAAGGAAAGGCTATAAGCCGGATTCTGTCATCGACAATCATTCATCTGGAGATCTTATCACTAAGACCTTCGAGCGACTTTGCTTAAAGCTTTTTAGCGCTTAAAAGAAAAAGCTAGCTTATCTTAGTCTTGCTTTAGATGGGGTTTACAAATATTTTGAAATCTCTTTCAAAATCTAAGATCTCAAATCTTAGCTTTTCAGCCTGTTCAACAAAAAATGTTGACGGTTTGGTTTCTGTTGCACTTTCCGTAGCCTTTCGGCCCCCAGAATTTCTCTGGCATCCTCTTTTTCAAAGTCCGGACTTTCCTCAGTAAAATTAAAAGTTTTTACTGCGATTGTCTGCCTTTCCTTAAGTTGTTGTTGCTTTTCTTCTTCTTCTTTTTGGCTGAAGAGAAGTGCCTTCTAAAGATTCAGATTCCTGCCAAAATAATATTCGAGAGCAGTGTTCACAAAAAACTATTCTTTCGCCTTTTCTAACTGAATTTTCATGTTGAGCTGTTAGTGCAATATGGCAGCCGGAGCAATTTCTATTTTCCATTGGTACAATAACTTTATCTTTTTTGTTTCGAAGAAGCTTTTCATAAATTTTCAAAACTTCTGGATCCGCTTCATTTACTAAATGATCTCTTTTTGATTTCAGATCTTTTCCTTCTTTGTTTATCAAATTAATATTGCTTACAATTTCTTCTTCTAAAGCTTTTGATGATGTTTCTGATTGAGATAAACTGTTTTTTATTTTTTCTAAAATTTCTTCTTCATTGTGTTTTTTGTCTATTAAATCAGATGTCCCTTGCTCAGTATGTAGTCTTTCTCTTTCAAGTGTACTCATCTCTTGTGTTAGTGCATTAAATTCTTCAACTTTTTTAATTGAGCTTTGTTTTGTCTCTAGTTTTTTTAGTTTTTCTTTAATATCAGAAATTTTGTTTTCTTGTAGAAAAATATTTTTACTTAATTGCTCAATTTCAGTCTCTTTTTCTGTTTTTTGAGTTTTTAAATCTCTTCTAAGTGTTGCAATATGCTCAAGTTCAGCGAGCCTTTCTTTTTTTACTCGCATTAGCCTTAGCATTTTCATATCTAATTCTTGTATTTCTAAAATAACTTTTAGTGCTTTTAGCATTTTGTCTCCTGATCAATTTAAACAGATATTTTAATAGTTTGTTAGATATTTTAGAAGTAAAAAGCTACTTTTTCAAGTAAAATATTTATTTGAGAAGTTTTTTTTCAAATAGTTAATTAATTTTAGTTATTTTTATTAGTATTTTAGTTACAATTTAGCTTTCAAAAACAAACTTTATAAGATAAATAATATGGCAGCTGCAGCTTCAGTACAATTATGTGGAAAAGATCCAGCATTAAGTTTTAAGTTTCATGTTGACGATAGACTTAGATCAAAAGTTGAACGATATTATCAAGAAGCTCAAAAAGATGAACATTTTCCTCTGCCTTTAGTTATTGTCGCTTTGGAATACAGAGATATTGAAGTCATTGAATATGCTAGAAAGTTTGATTCTAAGAGTGAAAATGTTTCAATAACGCAGCTTTTAGGTTTAAATGTCGGCTATGAAAGATTTTCTAGTGAAAGAGTGCGAGATTATTTACTTTCAAAAGCAACAGCTGATGATTTGAATGGAAATGTAATTATACAATATGGCCACAAAATTCCTCTTTTACATTTAACTGCATTAAAAGGGGATGAGATTGCACTTAGGCTTTTACTTGAAAAAGGCGCTGATAAAAATATTAAAGATCCAAATACCCAAAAAACTACTTTGGAAGTTGTTAAAGATGCAATTAAAGCAATTGAAGCTGATAAAGAAATTTTTTTAAAGAATCCAAAATCTATTAGTCCTCCTGCTAAAACACCTCTTTATAGTTACGGCTATACAGGTTATATAAGACAACGAGAGTTAAAAGAACAGGAATTTATAGTTAAGATTGAAAGACTGGCAAGAATAGCTCAAATTTTAGAAGAATAATTTTTAATTCACCAGCTTTTCAAAT
>JAFGQY010000144.1 GCA_016935395.1 Parachlamydiales bacterium | reverse complement strand
TTCTTCGTTCACACGGCGTCGCATCGTCAGGCTTTCGCCCATTGCGAATGATTCTCGACTGCAGCCTCCCGTAGGAGTCTGGGCAGTATCTCAGTCCCAGTGTTGGCGATCAATCTCTCAATCCGCCTAGACGTCTTAGCCTTGGTAGGCCGTTACCCCACCAACAAGCTGATATCCCATGAACCCCTCTTTAACCGCTAGGCCCGAAGGTCCCCAACTTTCAAGTATTCAAGTTTTCTTGATACTCGTCATCTGGTATTAGCGGCCGTTTCCAGCCGTTATCCCAAGGTTGAAGGTAGGTTATTCATGTATTACTAACCCTTCCGCCACTAAAGTACCGAAGTACTTTCGTTCGACTTGCATGCCTCATCCACGCCGTCAGCATTCAATCTGAACCAAGATCAAATTCTCAGCATATATAAATTATTCTTTGACGGTTAAACATATTGTTTAGATATGTTTACCACACAAACTATTGCTATCCTTTCTATTTCCACTGTCAAAATATCAAACAAGACTTAACGAAGCCTTTTTTCTATTTAAGAATTATTAACTTAAATGAATAAGAAAAAGATACTAAAACATAATGTTTTTAGCAAGATTTTTTAAAAAATATTTTTTTGCTCTATGTGAAATGAACTAACAAATGAATCTAATTTATTTTCCAATTCTTTAGTTTGGGCTACAAAAAAACAGTAAATATTATTATCGGTAAGGATGATTTTAGATTTTACATTCATATTTTTATTATCACCTGAAATTTTAGGATCATTATATTCTATTAAATATATAGTTAAGTCATTTTCATTTTTTTTATCTATTTTTAGATCCTTAATATATGGTGAATTTTTTAAATGAATCAAACTATCATTTAAAAATTTCTCATCTTTTGAAAAAACACAAAATTGATATAAAGACTCTTCATGCCTACCTATTACATTTAAAAAATCTTCATTTTTTTCTATATCAAATGAAGAAGGAAATTTTATTAAAAATTTTTCTTTATTCATTTTTTTTACAAAAACGCAAGGATCTTCTAAATTTTCTTCCCCAAATGCAAATGTGAAAAATAATAAAAATATAATTAGATATTTTTTCATACTATTATTATATCAAAGCCTCTTAAAACAAAAAACTTAAAAAATAATTTTCATTTATAAAATTTAAAAAATATTTGATTTTTATTTTTTTTACTTTTTGTTCTTATTACATTGATTTTTAATTTCTTAAATAGACTTTTTAAAAATTATATTTACAAACCTTATAATACATTGTATTAAGAATATGAGAGAACAAACAATTTGGAGATTTTTTTATGACTTCAATCTTTTTAGGAAAGATAATAGGATTATATTTTATTGTTACAAGCATCGCATATCTTGTAAATCCACGTCACTGCAAAAAAGTTCTTCACGATATTATAGCATCAAACGGTCTTTCAGCTCTTTGTGGATCAATAGCTTTAATTTTAGGGTTTATACTTATTTTGAATCACAATATCTGGAATGATTTTTATCAAATTGTTATTACACTTATCAGTTGGGGGATTTTAATTTTTGGCCTATTGATAATCTTTTTTAAAGATACAATGGAAAAAATATCTAAAAAATTACAAAAGCATCATGGTTATACTTGGTTTAGTTTAATTATTCTTTTAGTTGGCTTATATTTAGTTTATTGGACTTTTTTCTATTTAAGATAATTTTTCAAAAAACCCTTCTCAAAACTCTTTGGGATTGATATTTAAAAAAAATATTTCAATTTTTTTCTTGAATGTAAAGAAAAATTTTGAATACTTCTTAATTTAAATTTCAAAAGAAAAATTATATGACCACTTTTTTAGGTAGAATTAAATCTATATTGAACTTAGCTCCACAAAAACCTGGATATGAATGTTTATCAGATAAAGATTGGCAACGTGACTTCACTACATATCAAGCAGATAGATTGCCTTGGAAAGGAGAAGAAACAATAGCTGACCATATAGCTCAAGCTGCTTTTTCTACGCCATCTTATGATCCTATGTCAATATCCCCTAAAGGATCGCCAATGAGCATTTCTCCTTATCGATCCAATGAAGGTGTTGTAGATCAAAAAACAGAACAATTAGCTCTTCAAGCCATACAACAAAAAAGAGAAACTCTAAGGTTTCAACAATCTCATAGCCCCCCTGTTCAGGCCGCAACTTGTCATCAACCTCATCAACGATTTAATTCTTTAGACCCTAAATTACCTCCATCATCACCAAAAGAAACTGTTGCAGCTGTTCCTTTCATTTGGAATCCTTTTGACGATCCATTAGAAGATGAAGAATCATTTCAGCCGCCTTTAGCAGATCAAGATCCAAGATTAAAATCTACTGAAGAAGATGATTGTGAAATGGAATCAGAAGGCCTGCAAGAAAGTGAAGCTCCTTCAATGCCGGATCCCTCTTTTGACCCAGCAATAACCCCTGAAGTTTATAGAAAAATGACTTGGACTGAATATAATCAGATGCAACTTAGCATAAAAGCTAGAACTTCAACTGTAGCAAGGTTAAATTATATAGAATCCCCTATTGAAAAAACAAAAGAACAGATAGAAGCTCAAAATGTTTGTATTTTTGCAAAATGCTTTTTAAATTCTATAAAGTACCAATCAGATGAACTAAAAAGTTACAATTCTAATTTCAAAAAACTAACCAAAATTCTTCTTAACAATAAAACTACATTACTTCAAAAAAAAGAAAAAATTGAACTGTGGTTTTATGAAAATTCAGAAATAGCAAAAAAAGTTAAATTTCTTCAAATGGAACCATTATCTTGTCCAGAAGTCAATTATTTAACCGCCGTTCCTAATGCCATAAGATTTTTACAAGACTGTGAATTTTTTAAGCTAAATAGTTCAAGCTGTAAAGATCTATCTAAAATATCCTTACTAACAAAATTAGAAACATTAAAAATATCAGGACAAAAAATTGAAATACTTTGTGATTTTTCAAAATTTACAAAGCTTGCAAAGCTAAAAATATCTAATTTGGATGAGTTAGTTGAAATACCTCAAGAAATTAACAATTTACATTCTTTAATATCATTAACAATTAATAATTGCTTTAACCTCACAAAAGTTCCTGCATTTAGTCTAGTAAATCTTAGAAACCTTACGATTACTAATAACGCAAACTTTAAAACATTTATGTATGATAATCTACCTACAATAAGCCTATTAAATTTATCAAATAATTCTCTTGTAGATTTACCTTTAGATTTATCTTGTTTGACTACTCTTTTATATTTAAATATTTCAGGAAACCGCTTTACTGTTATACCTGATTGTATACTTTTTATTGTTGGAGCTTCTAATATAAATGAATTAGTTTTAGGACTTGAAAATAGAGGTGCAATCCTAAAAAATCCATATGAAATTGATAAATTAAATAAAGAACTTACTTTTCTAAAAAAAATTGCGAAAGAAAAATTCGAAGAGGAAGGAAAAAGAATAAGTATTGGATAGTCAATTCTTTGTAAAAATAAAAAAATATTTGCATATCGGTCTTGTTTATTTATATATAATTTTAAACATTTTATTTATTAAACATTAAACTTTTTTATTAAAACTACATTTCAACCTTTTATTACATATGAAGGTATAAGCCTTGCAACCTTTTTAGCTAGATTAGCTTCATGAACCGCTTCTACTACAATATCTACATTTTTATATGCATCAGGCATTTCTTCAGCAATAGTAGCGTAAGATTTTGCAAAAACTTCGATCCCCTTTTCAAGCATATACATTTTTAAATCTTTACCCTTCCATGCTTTTGTTGACTCTTTTCTGCTTCTTTGCCTTCCCGCTCCATGACAAGAAGAGCTCCAGGTTAGTTCATTTCCTTGCCCTACTAAAATATGCGAAGCTGTTCCCATATCGCCAGGGACTAAAACAGGTTGACCTGTTTTTTGAAAAATAGGATTTAGTTCTTTGTTATTTGGACCAAAAGCTCTTGTAGCACCTTTTCTATGAACACAAAGTTTTTTTAATTTTCCATCAACTTTATATTCTTCAAATTTAGCAATGTTATGACAAACATCATATAGAAGTTTTACTTCACTGGACTCAAAATTTAAAATTTCTTTAATGACCTGTCTGACAAAGTGTAAAATTCTTTGTCTATTATTAAATGCAAAATTTGCGGCAGCCGCCATTGCAGCAAAATATTTTTTTCCATCATCTGATTTAATAGGGGCGCAAACAAGCTGTCTATCCGGAAGATTTTCAGCATATCCTTTTTTAATTAAAAAATTCAAATTATCCTGACATACCTGATGTCCAAATCCTCTAGATCCTGTATGAATTAAAACGTATGTATATCCTTTTTCTATTCCCCAAGCATTTGCTACATTAGAATCAGAAATAGTTTGAACTTCACCTATTTCAATAAAATGATTGCCGGATCCTAAAGTTCCGAGTTGCTTTCTTCCTCTATCTTTAGCATGATTTGAAATTATACTCATATCAGCGCCATCTATTTTGCCATTACTTTCAATATGATCTAAGTCTTCATCAATCCCAAAACCATTTTCTAGTGACCATTTAACTCCTTTTTCAGCAATTTGGTTATAGTCACTATTTGTAAGTCCAATTTCCTCTTTATGTCCATATCCAACACCTGATGGAACAAGTTCAAAAATGCGTTTGATTAGTTTATTACCATACTTTTCTTTTAGCTCTGAAAATTTTATGGGAATTAAAGCCACTCTAACGCCGCAATTAATATCATATCCGACGCCACCTGGACTTATAACCCCTGTATCTATATCCATAGCAGCAACGCCTCCTATCGGGAAACCATAACCCCAATGAATATCCGGCATTGCAATTGAATAATTAACAATTCCAGGAAGAGTTGCAACATTTTTAACCTGCTCAAGAGACTTATCTTCTTTTATAACTTCTAAAAGTTCTTCTTTGGCTATAATAAGGCCGGGAACTTTCATATCCCCTTCTTTTGGAACTAAGTATTGAGAAGGTCCAATTTTTTGAAGATTATACATCTACAATCATCTCCCAATTCAAAATTTTATCTTTTTCAAAAATATCTGAATGAAAACTCACAGCTTTAAATGGTAAGTGAATACCATCTATCTCAGCTTGCGTAATAATTTCATTAAGATTGATTATTACATCATCGATATTTTTTACTTCTTTTAATAAAAGATCTTTATATTTAAAAAAATCTAAAGAGTTAAAAGAAAGTGCTATAAAAGCATGAAACAATAAATCCAAAAAGTTTTCGCCTTTAATAATAAAAGCAATATCAGCTGTATGTCTTATTTCTTCAAATGGAGCTAAAAAATCTTTGTTCCATAAACTTCTATATTCAGAGTTGCCAAGACTTTCAAACAAATTAAAACTCTTTATGTACAAAGGAGCTTTTCGAAAAGAGTTTTTCCAATTTTCAATATTAAAACTATTTCTACAAACGGTTATATGGGCTTTAAAATTATCTCGATGTTTAATCTCAAAATCTTTTTCTTTGAAAAAAGAAACTAAACGTTTTTGAAAATTTTCCATCTCTTTTTCTTTCTCTAAAAAATTCACATTAAAAGCAACAAGTCTTGGATGCTTTTCCGGCAAAAATAAAAGTTTATCAAACTCACAGATCGGTCCTATTATCGAAGGAAGTTTTGAGATTTCATTTAGATATTGAATAACATCTTCAATATTATTTTCGCCTAAAAACAACAAAGTGATATGACGGTTTTGTTCCTGAATAATTTTATTTTCTTTAGGAAAATCTATCCAAAAAGCACAAATATCAAAAGCAAAAAAAAGTCTTTTTTTTTCTGTATTCATATGTTTTCAGTAATATAGCATTAATGGTTTTTAATAAAAAAAAAAGCTAAGTCTTAATCTAATCCAATTTAAAAATTATGTAAATTTCTTAATTTAATATAAGATTAGCTTAAGATTTTAGAACACTGTTTTTGAAAAAAAATTTCTTAAAAGCAATATTGCATATTTAAAAAAATAACGGTAAATTAGATTTACCTTTATCTTTTATTTTTTTCTAAAACCTTAAATTTCAATCGTCAAAAAAAAATTCTAGATAATAAATTAAAAAAACAATATATAGTAATTTAGAAAAAGATTTAACACTATATGTAGTAGATGGACTCAAAATCCTTAAACTGTCTGCTTTAAGTAAAGTTTAGTTAATAAAAGGAGAAAAAAAATGAAAAAAGAAGACACAAGTTTTAAAAAGATAGTCAAACGAAATGGTAGGGTGGTTGATTTTGATGCTAACAAAATCATAAACGCTCTTATTAAAGCCGGCAAAGCATCGAAAGAATTTGATGAATCTATTGCAAAAACATTAGCGATAAAAGTTTTACAGCTATCTCAACAACTTTTTCAAGAAGTACCAAACGTTGAAGACATTCAAGATGTTGTTGAACAAGTTTTATTAAATTCTCCTTTTAAAAAGACAGCAAAAGCTTATGTCATATATAGAGAGCAGCATGCAAAAATTAGAGAAATAGCAAATAAAGCCGGCGTAGATTTAATTGATCAATATTTAGAAAAACTTGACTGGCAGGTAAAAGAAAATTCTAATATGAGCTTTTCTCTTCAAGGTCTTCATAACTACATAGCATCAGAAACAAATAAGATTTATTGGCTTAACAAACTCTATCCGCCAAATATAAAAAGAGCTCATACTGAAGGTTCTTTTCATATTCATGATTTAGGAGTTTTAGCAAGTTACTGCGTTGGCTGGGATTTAAAAGATCTACTAACAGTTGGATTTCAGGGAGTAGAAGGAAAAGTACAGTCAGCTCCCCCAAAACATTTTAGAGCAGCTTTGGGCCAAATAGTTAACTTTTTTTATACAATGCAAGGTGAAGCAGCAGGAGCTCAAGCTTTTTCAAATTTCGATACCCTTTTAGCTCCCTATATTAGAAATGACAATTTAAATTACCCTCAAGTTAAACAAGCTATGCAAGAGTTTATATTTAACGTAAATGTACCGACAAGAGTCGGATTTCAAACTCCTTTTACAAATATAACACTAGATTTGAATGTAGCATCAATATATGCAGAGGAAAATGTTATTATTGGAGGACAACCACAAAAAGAAAAATACAAAGATTTTCAAGAAGAAATGGATATGATAAATAAAGCATTTTTAGAAGTCATGATGGATGGCGATGCAAAGGGAAGAATTTTCACATTCCCGATTCCGACATATAACATTACAAAAGATTTTGATTTTGAAAATCCAAAACTAGACCTTTTATGGAAAGTAACAGGAAAATATGGAATTCCTTACTTTGCTAATTTCATAAATTCAGACATGTCACCTGAAGATACCAGATCTATGTGCTGCAGATTAAGACTTGATACAAAAGAACTTCAAAAAAGAGGAGGAGGACTTTTTGGGTCAAATCCTCTCACAGGATCTCTTGGAGTTGTAACTATAAACCTTCCTAGAATCGGATATTTAGCTAGTAATAAAAAAGAGTTTTTCAATCACCTAAGTGATTTAATGGATTTGGCTAAAGAGAGTTTAGAAATTAAACGAAAAATAGTTGAGAATTTTACGGAAAAAGGTCTTTATCCTTATTCAAAATTCTACTTAAGACATATTAAAAAAAGATTTGATCACTATTGGACAAACCACTTCTCAACAATCGGACTTGTTGGAATGAATGAAGCCACTTTGAATCTTTTGGGAACTACCATACTAACTGATGAAGGAAAAAAGTTTGCTGAGGATGTTTTGGATTTTATGAGAGAAAAATTAACAATTTTCCAAAATGAAACTGGTAACTTTTATAATCTGGAAGCGACACCTGCCGAAGGAACTAGCTATAGGCTATCCTTGATCGATAAAAAAAGGTATCCGGATATTATATGTGCAAATGAAAAAGAGTATCAACAAGGAGCAAAACCATTTTATACCAATTCATCTTTATTGCCGGTCAATGCAACAGATGATTTATTTGAAGCTTTAGATATGCAAGATTCGCTTCAAACAAAGTATACTGGAGGAACTGTTATGCATGGTTTTATCGGCGAAAAAATTGATGATTTAGCAAATGTTAGAAACATTGTTAGAAAAACATGCGAAACATATTCTCTTCCTTATATTTCAATAACACCAACATTTAGCGTATGCCCGGAGCATGGTTATTTGGAAGGAGAGCAACATACATGTCAAAAATGTTTTGCGCAATGTGAAGTTTATTCCAGAGTAGTTGGTTATTATAGACCTGTAAAACAGTGGAATGATGGTAAAAGAGCTGAATTTGCAATCAGAGAAACATATTCACAAAAAAAATGTGTAGCAGCTAAATGCTAATAGGTGGATTGCAAAAATTTTCGTTGATTGACTTCCCCTCAAAAATGGCAGCTTTGGTTTTTACACAAGGCTGCCAGTTTAGATGCCCTTTTTGTCATAATCCAACTTTAGTTTTAAAAGAAAGGTTTGAAAAACCCATTCCAGAAGAAGCATTTTTCTCATTTTTAAAAACTAGAAAAAATAAATTGGATGGAGTTGTTATAACCGGAGGAGAGCCTACTTTACAAAAAGATCTTTTTGATTTTATTAGAAAAATCAAAAATGAAAACTTTTTAGTAAAGCTAGATACAAATGGAACCAATCCTAAAATCCTTCAGGATCTTTTAGATGCAAATCTACTAGATTATATTGCAATGGACATCAAAGCTCCTTTAGAAAAATATGAAAAAATCACTTATGTTAAAACCAATGTTGAAAACATCAAAAAGAGTATTGAAATAATCATAAGCTCTAAAATTGATTATGAATTTAGAACTACTTTAGTAAAAAATCTTCACGATCCAGAAGATCCAATAAAAATCGCTTCTTCAATAAAAGGAGCAAAAAAATATATACTTCAAAAATTTTTACCAAACAGTACTTTAGATAACGCCTACCTAAAAAAAGAATCTTTTTCCGATGAAATTTTAAATGATCTGAAAGAAAAAATTTTAGAATTTGCAAAAACCTGCCAGATAAGATAAAAATTAAAATATTTTGAGCAAATATTTTTTAAACTTTTTCAAAAAAATGATTCATGAATGGAATAACTTGAATAACATATTATGTTAATAAACACTCTTGGATAACTCGTTTGATTTTTTTTCTTAATTGTTTAGGTGCTGCAGTCACACAAAAAGATAAAACACCAGCCTCAGGCCTTAAGGATGTTGTGAAAAGTCTATATTGAGGAATTACTCCGTCTTTTTTACATGTTAATGGAATATTACCCTCTTGCAGTGAATCTAAGATTTCCATTGGATTTTTATAAGGACAAAGCCTTCCCATAGGATGGGACATATATCCAAATAAATAGGGCTGTAGTCTCATTAATCTTTTTGGAATACAAATAAGAAACATATTGCCTGGAATTGAAGATTTTTGAAATTCCTCTTCAAGTTTTAATAATTCAATTAATGTTTTTTTTCTTTTTGATGCAGAAATATCTGTTTTGTCTAGTATTCTTTTTACCGTTTTCTCAAATCCACCCATCTCTCTATCTAAAATTGAGGGATTGTGAATAAAAGAAACAGCACTTTCAGCTTTATTGGTATTCCAAAAATAGGGGTCTACGGACAAGACAAATGATCTAAATACGTTATCGTTGTACGTTATAGAAGAATTACCAAAATTTGAGGAGCCTCTTGCTATTTCTATAGTAAGATTTTTATAGGCTTCATTATGCTTTTCACTTTGTAAATAAGATTCTACTCTAAAAGGTTTAAAACAAGATAAGTCTCGTATCTCTTTTCCCTCTTTTCTATATCTTTCTTTCCAAAGTTGTTTTATTAAAGTACTGATAATAATTCTAGATGGAGATTGACCATGAGTAAAACAATAATAATCATTTTGATAGAGTTTACGAAGTTCCAATATCCTTGCAAGTATTACTCTACTAGCCGGAAAATGTCTTTTAAGAAAGGTCTCTGCTGAGAAATTACGTGTATAATCCTCTAAGTGTTTGTTATCCTCTTCAGATAGAACTCCCTTTGTTTCTATTCTTGCTATTTCTGCATCAGGATCATCCTCGATTCTCTCTTTTCTTATTTGCTGCACTTGTTCATGATAAGGTTTTAAAGGTAATGGTTCATAAGGCGCAGAAGGTATTTTTTCTATCCTATTAAATTTTTTATTATATACATACCATAGCCCAACACCTCCTATTAAAACTGCACTGCCCACTAAAATAAGCGGTACCTTATGGGAATCATTAATTTCCTTTAAGGCATTCATTGCAACTGTAGTAGTTACATTTATAATTTTCTGAGAAGAAGGAATGTTTGCAGCTATGCCACTAAAAAAAGAACATCCCTGAGAAAAAATCGTCAGCCCTTGCAAAGACATTATTTAAATTACCACCTGGTTGTTTATGCTTTACTTATATAAATTTAGATAAACATTTAAATTATTATACTAAATATTGAATTAATAATAAAAAATTAAAATTATAATTTTTATATCCAATATACTTCAAAAAATAGTTATATAAGATCATGATCGTTCTAAATTCATTTCCTAAACGACTCCTAACATTCTTATTAAAAACTGATTATAATCAGGCTATAATAGCTATTTAAAAAAAGAAAATCCTGCAAAATATCGCCTTTGAAAACAAAAAAATTTTTTTAGGTTTAACAGTAAGTTGATCATTAGGTTTAAAATATGACCTCTCAACGTAGCTTCAGCATGTAAAATTATTTTTGAAAACTTTCTCTTAACAAATAAATGCCTTCGCATGATAATTTATCAGACAAAAATATGAAAAATAACAAAATTGAAATTCTTTCACCTATTAGCTATTTTGACAGTTTAAAAGCAGCAATTGATGCTAAAACTGATAGTATTTATTTTGGAATTGATGTACTTAATATGAGAAAGGGTGCTACTAAAAAATTTACATTACAAGACATTCAAAAAATATCTACTATTTGTAAGGAAAATAGCATCAAATGCTACCTTACTTTAAACAGCATTATTTATGATGAAGAGCTTGAACTTTTAAAACAGATCCTCGATGAATCTAAAAAATCCAATATAGATGCAATAATAGCGCATGATTTTGCAGTTATTGAATATGCAAAAAAAATAGGACTTAAAATACACATATCTACTCAAGCAAATATCTCCAATATAGAAGCTGTAAAATACTTCTCTAAATTTTCAGATGTTATAGTTCTTGCAAGAGAGCTTGACTTAGATCAAATTAAAAAAATAACCCAAGAAATTAAAAATCAAAATATATTAGGTCCTTCAAAAAAGCCTGTTAAAATTGAGATATTTGCTCATGGTGCTCTTTGCGTAGCTATTTCCGGAAAATGTTATATGAGTCTTCATCAATATAATAAATCAGCCAATAGAGGTGAATGCCTGCAAGCTTGCAGAAGAAAATACAAAGTTGAAGAAATTGAGACTCAAAAACAGCTTGAAATAGATAATGAATATATTTTATCACCAAAAGATATCTGCACTATTGGCAGCATTGATAAATTGATTGAAAGTGGCGTTTCTATCTTAAAAATTGAAGGAAGAGCCAGATCGTGTGAATATGTTTACGCAGTAACAAAATGCTATAAAGAAGCTACTGAAGCTTATTTTAATAATACTTATACAAAAGAAAAAATCGATCACTGGATAAATGAACTATCAAAAGTCTACAATAGAGGGTTTTGGCACGGCGGTTATTATCTTGGTAATCCTTCAGATATGTGGTCAAAATCATATGGCTCAAAAGCTAAAGAAAAAAAGACATTTTTAGGAATAGCTACTAACTATTTTTCTAAAATCGCAGTAGCAGAATTTTTACTTCAATCCCATCAATTGAAAATAGATGACGAGATTTTAATATTTGGCAAAACAACCGGAATGATAAAAACCACCGTTAGATCAATACATACCGACAAACCTGTTAAAATTGCTCATAAAGGCGATTTAATAGCCATCAAGCTAGATAAAAAGATCAAAAAAAATGATAAACTTTACTTAATTGAAAAAGCTTAAAAAGCATAAAAAATTTCCTTTAATTTTTA
>JAFGQY010000143.1 GCA_016935395.1 Parachlamydiales bacterium | reverse complement strand
TGAAATGAGGCTTATTTTTTCAAAAGATATCGAGATAGTCCATTTTTCCAGCGCTATTATTCAGCAGGCTATAGAAAAGTGTTACTTGGAAAAAAGACAAAAAGAAGAAGAAGAAAAAAAAACAGAACAAATTATTTTTGAAGGTTATGATCTTTTAGAAAAGTCTTCGGATAATAAAGGTGTAAATCTTTTAAATTCTATTATTTTGGAGGCTATTACACAAAATGCATCCGATATTCATTTCATTCCCCAAAATGAATTTTTAAAAGTTAAATATAGAATTGACGGTTTTTTGCAGGAAAGACCAAAAATTACCAATGAATTTAAATCTCAGATAATCACCAGAATTAAAGTAATAGCAAAATTGGATATCGCAGAAAAAAGGCTTCCTCAAGACGGTAGGATCAAATTAAATATAGCTAAAAGGGAAATTGATTTTCGTGTAAGTACAATACCTACAGTTTATGGAGAGAGAATAGTTTTAAGAATTTTGGATAAGACAAATGTTGTTTTAGGATTGGATAAAATTGGTTTTTCAAAAAAGATGTTATCCGATTTTAAAAGAATCATTTCCTATCCCGAAGGGATAATATTGGTAACAGGACCTACCGGAAGCGGTAAGACAACAACATTATATAGCGCTATAAATGAGCTGAATTCCAACGAACAAAATATTATGACGATCGAAGATCCTGTTGAGTATAAATTAGATAACATTTCCCAGATATCGGTTAATACAAAAATAGATCTTACATTTGCAGCAGGACTGCGTCACATTCTTCGCCAGGATCCTGATATTATTATGATTGGAGAGATAAGGGATAACAAAACTGCAGAAATAGCAATCCAATCTTCTTTAACAGGTCATTTGGTTTTTAGCACTCTTCATACCAATGATGCTCCTTCAGCTATTGCCAGATTGGTAGATATGAAAATTGAACCATATTTATTATCTACAACGATTGTGGCTGTTTTAGCTCAAAGGCTTGTTAGAAAAATTTGTGATAATTGCAGGGCAGAATATGCTGCATCTGAATATGAGATAAGAAAATTAAATTTAACTGAAAAAGTATTATTCAAGGGCAAGGGTTGTGATAGCTGTTTTAATACCGGATACTCGGGTAGATGTGGAATTTACGAGTTAATGGTAGTTGATGAGAGGGTAAAAAAACAAATTCTTTTAAGTGCAGATTCATCAAGTATAAAAGCGGTTTTAGATAAAAACTATAAAACGCTAAGATCATCTGGAATAGAGCTGGTAAAAAAGGGAGTGACAACTTTTGAAGAGCTTATTAGGGTAACCAGGTGGTAATTTTATGGCTATATTTGAATATTTAGCAATAAATCCAAATGGCGAAAAGGTAAAATCCGTAATAAGCGCCGATGCGCTTAGTGAAGCCAAGGCGATTTTATATGCTAAAAAGGTTGTAGTTTATAAAATTTATGAGCTTAAATCAAAAATCAAACCACTTTCAAAAAAAGAAGTTTTAGATTTTATATCAGATCTAAAAAGTATGTTAATAGCGTCTCTTCCTTTATATGAAGCTCTGTTTGCTCTTTTTGAAAAACAGAGTAAAAGAAATATAAAATATTTAGTTTTAGATATATCTGAAAAGATAAAACTGGGAGAGAGTTTTTCTTACGCCTTAAGGCAGCACTCAAAAAGTTTTGATTTTGTCATATGCTCCATGATAGAAAATGCACAGAAAACAGGGACATTAGTAGAGACTCTTCAAGAAATTGAAAAAAACTTAAAAAGCTCAATAAAATTAAAAAACCAAATAGTGTCCGCTTTTACTTATCCATTAATATTATCTATTTTTTGCTTTGTTATTTTAATAGCTCTTATGTTTTTTATTGTGCCCACTTTATTTGATCTATTTGAAGAGAAGTCGTTGCATCCTTTTACGAAAATTGTTTTAAATACTTCAAAGTTTTTATCGAAAAACAAAGTTTTATTTTTAATTTTTTCATTAACTTCGATAGTTAGCGGGGTAGTTTTATTTAATACAAAGAGAATTTCCAGAAAAATTTTAGAAAAAATTTTTCTTTTACCAATAATAAAAAATTATATGATAAAACTGTCCCTGATTAGATTTTTTAGATCGTTTGCCTATTTGCTTTTGGGAGGACAGTCATATGTAAATGCTTTAAAACTTTCAACGAATGTTTTAAAACATCCTCTTTTAGAAAAAATAATAAAACCTTTGGAAGAAAAACTTGTTGAAGGTGAAAGTTTGAGCAATCTATTAAAAGATAAAAAATACATACCCAGCTTAGTTCCCAGAATGCTTAGCATAGCGGAAGAAACTTCCGATATGCCCAAAATTTTATTAAATATAGCAAATATTTATGAAGATGAGATTACTAAAACAACGCAAAGAATGGTGGCTTTTTTACAGCCAGTTCTGTTGATAGTTTTAGGAATTATTATTGGTTTTGTAGTTTTGTCGGTTTTACTTCCCTTAACGGATGTAAGTTCATTTATAGGAGAATAAAAAAATGAGAAAAAAAAGATATGTAACTCTTTTAGAGATAATGATTGTAATACTTCTTATCGGTATTATCTCTTCAGTTGTAGGATACAACATGAAAGGCAGTTTGGATAAAGGCAAGGCCTTTAAAACAGAGCAGGCTCAAAGGCAGCTTAGAGATATTCTGCTTTTATCTGTAGCTGAAGGAGAAGATATTGAAGAGGTAGTAAGAAGACCTTTTGATTATCTTGAGAAATCAGGCCTTGCTAAAGATACTAAAAGCCTTCTTGTAGATGGTTGGAACAAGCCCTTTGATTTGAAAGTAAAAGACAATAAAACAGACATAGAGGTCAAATCTAAAAATTTAGAAAAATATTATTCAAAAAAAGGCGTTCAAAAAGAAAAAAGTAGTGATAATGAAGAATATTACTATTAAAAGAAATTTTACTCTTTTGGAGATAGTATTAACAATTGTGATTATTTCCCTTTTTTCATCGTTGATTTTTTTGAAGATGAATACTGCGCTAGAAGGACACAAAATTAAATCGGATATAAAAAAAATAGATAGTTACTTTGTTATGTGCAAAAAAATGGCATATACGCATCAAGCGGATATTTATTTAACGGCTATAAATGAAAAAAAGGGAATGACATTAGAAATCGGAACAGATGAAAATATGGGGCTTTTCGAAAATCAAAAAAAAATAAAAGAGTTATTAAAAAACATAAATTTTAAATTTAACAATAAGATTGTAGATAAAGTTGAGATAATTTTTTCATCCACAGGATCAATTTTGCCTAAGCCAAATTTTCAATTTTTTGATAAAAACAGCAAAATACAGACAGCTCAACTTGATAGAAACTAAGAATTAAACTAATCTATTCAAAAAGATTATAAGGGGCTCATTTATGAAAAAAGTTTATTTATTACTGATATTAAGCATAAGTTTTTTTAATTTTTTATCAGCTGAAAATTTTCAGTTAAAACAAAGACAACCTAATTGGCGAGTTGAAAATGTAAAAATTTATGAAAGCGGAGTTCCTCAGGTTACAATGTTTTTTGAGCCTGCAGATGAAGGTGAAATCCCTGTAAAGCAAATTGTTTTTTATGAAAGCGGAGCTATAAAACAAGAAGCTGATCTGGGAATAGTTACAGAAACTCACCCTGCCTATAAAATCTTTAATTCAATAGTAGTTCCATCCGGCGTTTGTGTAGATTTTTATGAAAATTCAGAAGTTCAAAGAGTAGCTTACTATGAAAACGGTCTTTTAAATGGAGCTTCTCACTCTTACTACCCAGGAAATAAAATGCAATCCATGCTCAATTATAAAAATGGCATTGCAAATGGAAAAGTTGAGAATTTTTATGAAAGTGGCGAGAAAAAAGACGAAGGAGAATATAAGGATGGCAAGCTTTTTGGAGAATATATTTATTATTATCCCAATAGACAAAAACAGGCTATTTTCAAATATAAAGATGGCATGCTAAATGGTCTTGCTAAACAGTGGCATGAAAGCGGAGCGTTAAAATCAGAAAAAAGATTCAAAAATGACAAATTAAATGGCGATGGTAAAAATCCAGCATTGATTGAGTATAATGAAAACCATGCAGTTTTAGAAGTTTTGGATTTTATAAATGGTGAGCCTACCGGAATGCATGTTATGTATCATCCAAATGGCAAAGAGAGTTATAAAGTTTTTTATAAAAATGGAAAAAAACAGGGTAAAGAGAGCTTTTTTGCTGAAAATGGAGCTCTTATAGGAAGTGGAGAATTTGCAAATGGCAAACCTGTTGGTAAACATTATAGAAATCATCCAAATGGAAAATTTTTCTATTCTGCTATTTTTGATAATAAATCTAATCTACAAAGCCCTATTAAAGAATATGATGATAAAGGTAATTTGATGAGAGTTCATTTTGTTAAAAATGAAAAACCTCATGGTAAAATGCAGGAGTTTTATGAAAACGGCCAGATAAAAATGGATTTTAATTATGATGAAGGAAAATTTATTGGAGTGCAAAGACAATACTTTGAAAATGGTCAGATTAAAATAGAATCTAACTATAAAGATGGGAAAAGAAATGGTCTTTATCAACAATGGTATGAAAGTGGTATTGTAGCAAAGAAAATGAATCTGAAAGATGATCTTTTAGATGGAAAAGTATTTGAATGGTACGAAACTGGAACTCCTAAATTAGAATCTTCTTATCAAGAAAATAATCCCGTTGGCGAACAAAAACAGTTTTATGAAAACGGCACTTTGATGTTTTCAGTGAATTTTGAAAATGGCAAAAAAAATGGATATGAAAAAAGATTTAATGAAAATGCGGAAGTGATATTTCAAGCGAAATATGTGGATGATAAATTGGATGGTGATGTTGTTTCCTATTATTCTAAAGATAAAATTAAAGAAAAAATCCACTTTGTAAATGGTCAAAAACAGGGATATGCTATTTGGAATTTCAAAAATCAAAAAGTTCAAAGAGAAGCTACTTTTAAAGATGATAAATTTGATGGAGTTGTAAAGGGGTATTTTGAAGATGGCTCATTAAATTTTGTTCAATATTTTCAAGAAGGCAAGCCTGTAAAACAGCATATTGAATATTTTTCTCAAGATCAAGCTAAGAACTATGAAAAAAGAATTTCAAAAATATTTAATTTTGATGACGATTCAAATCTTCAAGGCGAGCAAATTACCTATTTTCCCGATGGAAAAGTTCAGTCAATAATTACATATGAACATGGGAAATTTGACGGCGATAAAATCCTTTATGATGAAAATTCAGAGATTTTAGAAAAAGCTTTTTACTCAAAAGGAAAGTTAGAAAAAGAGTTTATTCAAAAACTTCCTGATGGAAAAGAGATGCTGTTTACATATGAAAACAACAGAAAAAACGGCCCTCATATGGTTTATCAAAAAAAGAACGATGCAAAAATTCTGCTTTTAAAGGCAAATTATAAAAACGATAAAATAAATGGACCTGCAGAAGAATATAATGAAAACGGCGTTAAAATTGCTTCATATAACTATATTGATGATAAAAAAGAAGGTGTCTTTTTTGCATATACTCCAAATGGTAAGCTATACATGAAAGTTGAATATAAAAATGATTTGAAAAATGGACTTGCTGTTCAATACTTTCCAAATGGTCAAGAATTTAAAAAAGTAAACTTTTTAAATGATCAAAAAATTGGAGAAGAGAAAACATTTCATAAAAACGGCTCTATTGCTGCTCTAAGTTATTATAAAAATGGGCAGCTTAATGGAAAAAGCACTTATTATAATGAAAGTGGGATATTGGTTTACGAAGGGGAATATAAAGACGGCCTTAAACATGGTAGGGTCAATAAATACTATGATGATGGAAATATTTGTTTAGAACAAAATTTTATTAATGATAAACTACATGGCGAAAAGAAAAAATATGAGAAAAACGGTGAGATCGTTGTTCAAATATTTGATAACGGCATATGTATAGATTAATTATTGGATAAAATTTTATGAAAAAAATATTTTTAATATTATTTAGTTTTGTTTCAGTATCAATGTTTGCTCAATTTTCGTCGCTAGTACCTAAAAAAATTGATAACAACTCATTTATATTTTTATCCGGCAATTCAAATCTGCCTTTAGCCGAAGAAGTTGCTAATATTTTGGGAGTCAGTTTAAATAGTAAAATTGTTTCCAGGTATAACGACGGAGAAGTTAAGGTACAGATAGATCAAAATATTAAAGGTAGAGATGTCTATATACTTCAATCCACCTGTTCAAGCAATGAAATGAGCGTGAACGACGCTATAATGGAACTGTATTTACTGATTAGGGCATGTAAAAGAGCTTCAGCTAAGTCAATCACAGCAATAATTCCCTATTTTGGTTATGCAAGGCAGGATAAAAAGAAAGAAGATAGAATACCCATTTCTGCAGCAGATATTGCCCTTTTAATAGAAACGGCTGGTGCAAATAATGTTATATCATTTGATCTGCACTCAGGTCAGATACAGGGGTTTTTTCATAATACTTCTGTTGATAATTTGATAACAAGCGTTGTATTTGCTCCCTATTTAGCCAGAAAAGACATTCAAAATTTAATTGTTATAGCTCCTAATGCCGGTTCAGTCGATAGAGCTAGAAATCTAATTGCAGGTCTTAGTGTATATGGAATACAAAGTGAATATTATTTAAGCATGCCTCTAAAAGACAAAAACGACATTGTTAACAGAATGGATAGTTTAGGCGATATAAAAAATGCAGATGTTTTAATTATTAATGATATGTGCGATACAGCTAAAACAATGGTCACTGCAGCTAAAGTTTTAAAACAAAAAGGTGCAAAAAGAATATTTGGTTGTATTACTCACCCTGTTTTTTCAAAAGACTCTATTGAAAATATTAAAGGTTCCGACTTTGATGAACTAATAGTTACCAACACAGTTCAATTGAAGCAGGAAGCGCCTAACAACATGAAACAGATTTCAATTGCCCCTTTAATTGCTGAAGTTATTAGAAGATCACAAAACAACGAATCCTTTTCAGAGCTTTTCAAATATTAATTTTCTGATAATATAAAAATAAAAATAGGATTTTTATGGTTAAGAAAATATATCGCTCTCAAACAAACAAAAAAATATCAGGCCTTTGTGGAGGAATTGGAAATTATTTAAATATTGATCCGACTCTTATTAGACTTTTAATGATAGTAGTATTGATTTTTACAGGTTTTTTTCCGGTTTTCATAGCTTATATAATAGCCTCTATTATTATTCCTATGGAACCTAGATCCAATATTGAAAGGTCTTTTAAAAGATTATATAGATCTGCTAAAAACAAAAAAATCGCAGGTGTATGTGGCGGTATTGCAGAGTTTTTTAAAATGGATGCAACTGTTATTAGACTGATTTTTGTGTTTTTGTTTTTCTTAACAGCTATAGTTCCTATGACTTTTGTATACATTATTGCATGGATAGTTATGCCTCAAAAATTAGCAAGTTCATTAGAAAGTGATGATTAAAAAATCATTTATAATAAAGTGATTATAGTATTTGTTATTTAATTAAAAAAAATCTAGTACCCAATATTTACAGAGAAATGAAGAATACTATTTCCTCCACTATATTCAGGATTATGCTTTCCTTTAAATCCCCAATCAAGTCTTGCAGATAAATATGGAGATAAAGCATATCTAAGCCCGGGTCCAAAACCTATTAAATATCTTGTTTTGTCTTCTAAAGGTAGTTTTTTATAAACTGAGGCTAGACCATAATCAAAAAAGGCAATAAATTGAAGACCGTCATGTTCTTTTCTGTTTTTGAGTTGCCTGATTAATTTAAATGCAGGTGATCTTAACTCTGCGTTTATTAACAAGCCTAAATCAGCATTTAACTCTCTTTCATAGTAGCCGCGAACTGAATCATATCCACCAATACCTAGCATTTCTGAGGGCAGAAGGTTTTTATTTGATACCTGCCCTCTAAAGGTTAAAGAAAACAAAATATCTTCTGGCAGCCTAAATAAGTTATTAAAGTAAGCTCGAGTATAGAAATATTTGTTTTCTGAAAAAGTTCTTAAATGATTATATCTTTCATCTTCCATTTGTGAAAGCCATTTCCCTGGTGACCAATACATCTCTACTAAGAAATTTGATTTATATCCGCCTTTATCGTAGTTCAAATTATATGAAAAAAGAAGCTGGGTCAGATTGACTGTTTGTGGATCCACAGCAAAAATTTCCGAAAAGGTAAGGTTTGTGTCTGTTCTTTTAAAATCTGAGCCAAAAATGAAATTATGGGTAATGAAGCTTAACATCGGAAGTAAAATATCATATCTTATAGAGGCTTGAGAGCTAAAGCCTTTGTTTTCTGTAATGGTTGGATTAATATGTTTAACATCTACTTGGGAATATCCCCCAAATAAAGTTAAAGTATTAAGCCATGGTAAAAAAAATTCCCATTTAGCAGTATGTGCTTGGAATTTTTTAATATCATATGCTGCTGTATATTGGTAAGATAGAATGCTGTCTATTGCAAATGCATTATTCCAGATAAATCCTGAAAACCAACGATTTCTTTCAGTTGTTTTAATGCCTGTATTATCAGATCCAACGTAAGCTCTAAGTGGGAAGCGGTCAAACGTCAAAAGTTCTAAATCAGTAGTTCCTTCTTTTTCACCGTGAGAATAGATGAGATCTATTTTTCTAAAGGGATTTAAATTTAGATAATATAAACTCCTTTCAATTTTTTTCTCATTTATCGGCTGACCAATTTTAGCTTTTATTTTATTTTTAATAATGCTTTTGGCTGTCCATTTATTCCCGTAAATTTTTACTTCAGCCAGTTTTCCTTCTCTTAAAATAAAAGAGATAACAGAATCGGTTATATCTTGACTTGGTACATATATTGTAATAAGCGGATAGTCGTTTTTAGTGTAATATTCAATGATTGCAATTTTAAGGTTTTCGATATCTGATTTTTTTATTTGTTTATTTAAAAAAAGAGGCTCTAAATAGTTTTTTAACTTTTCAAATCCGCCAGGTACATTTAATCCTATAACTTCAAGCCCTTTAACATCTTGTTTTTCTATATAGGCAAGTTCTTTTTCATTAGCAGCAATGATAAGTCCTTTAGCGCTATTTAATAAAACAGCATCTTGATCATTTGAGGGGGTAGCGTCTTCCTTATTTGTCTGATCTTCTTGGTAATTTTCATCTTGGGTTTTTTGATCTAGAATAGGTTTTTCTTCATCCTCGAAATGACTTTGAGAGTCCATATTATCGGTGCTTTTTTCATCATCATCTTCATCGGATGAACTCTGTTTTTGCAGAGAAGATTCTTCTAAGGGAAAATCTTTTTGATCAGTATCATTTTTTTCATTTGTCGTTTCGTTGGGCTGTTTGGGTTCTGTTTGTTGATTTTCGCTACTTTTTATTTCAGAATCAAAAGCTTTGTCAGCTGAAGATTGCTCTTGATCTTCATTTGTTTTATCGAAAGATTCTTTATCTTGATTTTTTTGATCTGACTTGTCGTTAAGGCTTTTTTCTAAGGGGAATTCATTTTTTTCAGTAATAATTTTAAAGCTATTAGTGCTCTTTTTTTCTTCTTTTACTTTGGGTTTTTCAATTGAGGTGGATTTTTTTTCTTCATCGATAGGCTTAGCTGAAGGTATTTGTTTTTTTTCAAAAATCTTTTCTGTAGGTTTAATAGGTTCTTTATCAATATTTAATTTCTTTCTATTGCAACTTCTTCCATAGAAATAAAATACAAATATTAACAAAAAAACAATGATTAGAAAAAAAGAAGTTTTCTTCATCTTAAAAATCCTAAGGTTACAACCACATATTTTATTGAATATTTTTTTTATTTAAAGATATTTTTACTTATATATTAATTTAGATATTTTTTTCTAAAATATATTGAAATAAAAATGCAGAACCATACTTTCTTTTATCTTTTATTAAGAAATTTTCAATTTTTTCATCTCTTTTTGAGTAAGTCGGCTCTTCTAAAAAAATGATGCCATTTTTTTTTAAAAGGTTATTTTGAAAAATAATGGAAAAAATATCACTTAAATATTTGAGATTTTGTTTAAAAAGAATAAAAGGGGGGTCAATTGAAATATAGTCAAAAGCTACATCTATCTTTTTTAATGCTTTTATCGCATCATGTAAAATAACTTTTGTCTGAAGCTCAACTTTTAATTTTTTTATGTTTTCATAAATAAATTTTATTGAAATTTTTGATGCATCTATAAAATAGGAAAATTTTGCCCCTCTGCTTAAAGCTTCTAGTCCTAACGCTCCGGAGCCTGCAAAAATATCTAAAAAATATGAATCTTCTATCGATGGACCTATAATATTAAAAATGGCGTCTCTGAGATTTGCTGTTGCAGGTCTTATGTCTTTTGGAGCTGATAATATTCTTCCTTTAAAGGTGCCTGATATTATTTTAAGAGTCATCTAAATACAGGTTCTATCTCAAAGGATTTTAAAATGTTATTTGCTTCTTGAAGATGCTCTTTTTTATTATCTGCTATATATTTTTCATAGATTTCAGTAGCTCTTTTTTTAGCGATCTCTTTTTGCAAAGCTTCTCCACCTTGCTTTGCGCTGTCAAATGCAATGTGTTTTTTTAGATTGAAGAAATTGTTTTTACAGTCACCTTGAATAAAAAGTGTGAAATCTTCAAGCTTTTCGCACGTTCCTAAAATAACATAAGGTTCATCTAAAAATAGGTTTGGAGATTGGTTAGCGTTCGGATAAAGTTTTATATTTGCACTTTTATCTAAACAGACAGATGTAGAAGTGATATTTCTAGCTATTGGATAGTTTATTGATTTAACAAGTTTTTGAAGTTTTCTTTTAATACCTCTATTTGTATTTGAAGATAATAGTTTGCCTTTGTTTAGAGTACTGAAAAGCTCTAAAATAGCTTCATTTTTATCATCAGACAAACAAAGAGTAAACAGCGATAAATTTCCCATGTTATTTTTGGTCCACTCATTCAGAATATGGTAATTTTTAGTTTTGTTGAGTCCATCTCCATTTGAAAGAAGTATTGCTATATTTATTTCACCCTCTTTTACATTGCTATTTAATACTTTATAAAGGGGCATTGAATAATTAGTGGAAGAGAAAAACGATCCGATTTTTTGATCTAATAAAAAGCTTTTTGTTTTTGAAATATTATTTGAAGTTGGATGCATATTTCTTTCAAATAAAACATCTAGCTTTGTGTCAAATGCCAAAACATTAAAGGTGTCTTCTTTGTCTAACATTTGAAGGGCTGATGCTATTGCATGTCGAGTTGAGCTAAGTCTTTCTTTTTGTATGGAATTGGATCTGTCTACCAAAAAGAAGACATTTTGTTTTAGCTTTTCTAATTTCAGATTTGATTTAGGTAGAAGGGTAATTGCAAAAATAAAACCGTTACCATTTTCTTCAGGAGCAAAAGAAACATCAATATTGAAAAAATCTTTATACGCTAACGTTGTAAGCTCTTCTAAAGAAGGCATAGTAAGAAGGGGTGGATGAGATGTGAAAATTGAATATAGTCTTTTTAAATGGGACTTTTTAGCGCTTTTAATTAAAAATTTATCGTCATCAAGAAAGTTTTTGAAAAATGCAGTTGACAAAATGTTGTTTTCAGGATTTTTGAAATCACTTTCATTTTCAACAAAAGTTGAATCTTTCTTTGTCTCTTGTTCGGGATGAACGGATGGTTTTTCTTGTGGTTTAAAATTTTTAATCTTTATAGAAGGTTTTTTTATATTGTCTATGAGAGCAGGAGTGATTTTATTTTCTTCTTTAAGTATGAAAACGGGGAGTGTATTTTTGCTGTTAATAAGGCTTAAGTTAACATCGTTTGAACTTTTAAAGGCTGGATTTTTTGTATCTTTATCTGTTTCTTTTTCTTTAAGAACAGATAAATATTCTTCTTCTTTTTGAGAAGATGGCAATATGCTTTTCTCACCCTTTGTTTTAATATTTTGGTTTTGCTTTTGCTGAATTACAAAATTAACAATTTCTTGTGAGGGCTTTCTTTGGCTTTTGGAATTTTTTTTGTCTGCAAAAGCTAGGGTTTTGGAATTTTGATACGTTTTTATTGGCAAATAATTGATAGAAGCAATAGCTATCACATGGATAGCTATTGAAAATATTATAGATAAACTAATAAAAAGTTTTTCTTTTCTATTCAAATTTGAATTCCTCTATAAGCTTTTTCATATTTGAAATATAATCGTTTAAATATTTTGTTGTAACAAGCTTATCATTAACAAGTTTGTTAATAAACTCGTTTGCTACTTTTATATGAGCAATATTATTTTCTAAATATCCCATACATATATATTTATCAGCTTCAATCGCAGTCATATATGCATTAAATATTAGCTGCTTTTCAATTAAAAGGTTTCTCATGTGTTGGTAGTCCTGAGAAATAATATCCTCTTCTGAATAAAAGTTTTCTTTTAGTCTTCCTAATAAAAACTGTCTTTTTTCAAATCTCTTTTCTTTTTCCATATAACAGAGTACATCAACATAATCAAGCGCAGCTTCAATATGAGTTGGTTCGTTTTCAAATATTTTTTGTAAACTTATGGTTTTAAAGTTGGAAATTATTTTTTCAAGCTCACCATTTTCTATAGAATATTGATCTTTAGAAATATTTGATAATTTAAGTCTTGCGAAATGTAAAAGCGCTTGAGAATAGGTTAAGGTTTCTTTTTTAAACGTAGGTAAAAATTCTTCATAAATAGAAATTGATTTATCTTTTTCATTTAAAAGATCGTATGTATTGGCAAGCTCAAATATTATCTCTTCTAATTTATTTTTTTCTACTTCAGGTGAAAATCTTACTTCCTTAACTATTCCTTCTAAAATTTCCTGAGCTTTTACTAGGTTATTATCACATCTATATAAAAAGGCTAGTTTTAGCAGGTTTTCATCAGACTTTGATGCTTTTGAAAGATTTTCAAAAATGTTTATTGAATTTTTTAAATACAAGTACATATTTGAATCATTAGCAAAGCTGTTTTTATAGTCTTTTTCTACAAAGTTTTTAATCTTGCTTGAATAAAACTCTGATAGCCAGAGCAAGTTATTAGAAGTTATCTCATTAGGTTTGACTTCATATGCTTTATATAAATAATCAGCCGCCATACAAAGTTTTTGATTATCTACTTGATCATTTTGTTTTGATAAAATTAAGTAACTATTAAATAGATTGATGTAAGTTGTAAATGCATTTTCAATAGCAGAATTTATTTTTAATCCTTTTTCAGCAAAAGAGATAAAAGATGCATAATCACTATTTAAGTTTTTGTGACAAAAACCCATCAAAATATTTATTTGAGCAAATTCTTTTTTAGATAAAAATTTTTCATTTTCACTTAAAACTGCTTCTTCAGGGTTATCTTCAATCAGTGTATTTAATATGTCTAATGAAAGTTGGTATTCTTTAAGATCATATTGAGTTTTAGCAAGTAAATATCTATATTGAAATTTTTCTTTCTGAGTGAAATGGTATTCTTTTTTGAAAAGATACTCGATATCATTGACAAGATTTTTTCTAAATATGTTTTTTTCAGTATCTAGCTTAGACTTTTTAATAGATTTTATTGAGCAGTTAATTAAATAGGTAAGAGAGTTCTTTGTATATTTGTGGTTATCAAATCTATTTACAAATTCATAAAATTTAGTTTTGCTGCTTTCAAAGTCATTTAACTGATATAAAAGATGTGCATATTCATATAAATACATATCATTTTGACTGGTATTTTGGAAATTTGAAGAAATATTTTCAAAATCTTTTTTTGCTTCTTCAAGTTTTGAGTTTTTCTTGTTTAATAGAGCCTTTGCAAAGTAACTTTCAAATAGATTTTCATCATTTGGATATTTTGATGTAAAAAGTTTAAATGATTTTTCAAAGCTTTCATCATCATTTAAGTTGAAAGAAGACTGCATAAGCATAACTAACGCAAGTTTCATTTGAACAGGATCTTTTTCATTTGTAGAAATGCTTTTTTCCAAATAGCTTTTTGCGTTTTCAAAATCTTCAATATTAAAATAAGTTCTTCCTATAAAAAAGTTAGCTGAATCCATTTGATCTTGATCTATTAACGATAAAAGTTTTTCTTTTTGTAAAATTAAGTCTTCATATTTTTTAAGTTCAAATAATAGTAAAACCTTATTATATGCTGCGTCCGGGGTTTTTGAAGATGAAAAATCTGTGATAATACTGAATGTATCGATAGCCAGCTCTTTATTGTAATGCGCTTGAAGTAGAGCTGCTTGGAAAAGATATTCATCTTTTTTATGAGGATTTTTTTCAGCTAAGTCCAAATAATGTTTAGCTGCATTTTCAAAGTCATCTAAATTACTATGAATTTGAGATAAATATTCTCTAGCTTCAATTTCAAATTTAGATTCGAGTAGCTTTTCGAATTTCTCTTTTGCTATTGATATTGTCTGTTTATGCTTTTCAATATCATCTTTTTCATCCATAGCCTGATTATAATAGGTAAGAGCCTGTAAATATTTTATTTTACCGGCTAATTCATCACTTGTTTTTTCGATATACGTTTCACATTCTTCAGTCAGTCTGTCATACCATTTTAAATGAAATAAGCTACCTAAAAAATTGATAGCAACTTTATCTTTTACTTCGGAAGATTTGATGTTGTCATACGCTGCTACAGCCAGGGTGTAGTTTTTTTCATTCATATATAGATTGCCTAAAATTGCATTCAATGAATCGCTAAGAGAACTTTGAGGGAAATCTTTTAGGTAGTTTTCGATTTGATGTTTTGCTATGTCATATTCAGCGTCTTGCCAAAATTCAGCAATCCTTCTTAAAAATAAAGCCTCTTCTTCAGCTTGAGGCTTGAAATGGCTTTCTTCGGCTTGCAAAAAGCAAGTGAAAAGTAGCATTATAACTAAGATATTTTTTTTTCTAAAAAAATTCATAATCAATTCATCCATTTTGTTAATTTTGATTATACTTAAATTGTATAATTTTTAAAAGATAACTAAATTTTTATACTATCAAGTAATTTTTATAAAGATTCTTGTGAATTTTGATCGGAATTAAAAATACCGTAATGTTTTAATAGAGAGTCTGCGTTTTTGTCGGATCTTGATTTTAATTCTTCGTAAACTCTTAATCCTTTGGAATTTTTTCCCATTTCGAAATATAAAACTCCAAGCTTATGTAGAACATTGTTATCATTTGGACATAGTTTGTTGACAGTTTCATATTCTGCAATTTCTTCTTTCTGCATTGAAAGTTTTTTGTAGTTACTTGCAAGCTGCAGGTGAATCCAAGGATCGTTTGGAGCGTAATCATTCAGGATTTTAAATTCTTCAATAGTGCATTTGATGGAAAAAGTATACTTTTGCTCAAATTCGCTTTTATAAGCTTTGGAAAAAAACTGGTTTTTGGTTTCTAAATATAATGATGATAAAATTGTATAAGCATTGGAAAGCGATGCATGAACTTCTAAATCAGTTGGAGTATGCTGTATTTGTTCGATATGTTCTTCGATAGCTGATAAAACTAGCATCTCTTTAAACTTGAAAAAATCTTCCTTATGTAAATAACTGCTAATTTTTTTGAAGATGGGGGATATAAATTTTGTGTTTTTAAATAAAACTGATTCTTGCTCAAAACTATCTACATTTTCTTTCAACTTTATTAATGCATGTGCTACGGTCAAATGATGCTCTGCAGCTCCTATCGGCAGACAAAGCGCTCTTTTGCAAATTACAATAAATTTATCTTTTAAACTTGTTATTTGCTCATGTTTTTTTGACTGGAAATAAAAAAGTAAAACAAAATATGTAAATGCCGTTAAAAAAATACTTCCAAGTAAAATCGCTAAAACGCCCGAAGATGTTAAATACGAAAATAATATTGCAAATGTCACTATTTCAGAGAAAAAAAGAAAAATAAATCCAATATTAAATATTGCAAAGGATTTTAATATTTTTTTAAAACCACTTAGAGTCTGACCAAAGTTTTTATGAGCATTTTTTTGAAAAAAAACCTGATTAAATCGAAATACCTGTACATCTTGATAGTTTTCAATCATTAAGAGTTCCTTTTAATAAAAGCTTTGCAAAAATCATAAATTATTAAAAGAAAAATTGTATCCCTTTTAAAAAAAATCAAAAGGGATACTTTTTTAAATATTAGTTGCCGGTTTCAATCATGTAGTTGATTACTCTTTGACTTACACCTGCTTCTTGAAGCCTGTTGATCTGAGCTTGACTTAGGTTATATGTTGTTCTAGTATCTTGAATATATCTAATAATTGTATCGTCACTAACTCCACCTTGAGATAGTTTAATTATATCACCAATTGTTAGAGGCTCTTGTTTGTCCATTCTTTCAACAGTTCTAGGGGATGTTCTTTCCATAATTTTTCTGTCTTGTTCATCTAATGCTGATCCAACTAGCGCACCTGATGCGGCTCCAACAGCGCCGCCTATCAAAGCTCCCGTTCCGCCACCTGCAATAGCTCCAACGCCGGCACCTAAACCGCCGCCAACTATTGCTCCCGTTCCAGCTTTTGAAGAACAACCACTAAAAATAGCTCCTAATAAAATTAGGCATGTTACTATTTTTTTCATAACACTTCCTCCGAAAATTTTTATAGTCTTATAAAAAGACAATATTTCTTTATACATGTCTATATTAATTCAAATAAAGATTATTAATTAAAAAGTCAAAAGTAAAATTTTGAAACAAGAGAATAAATTAGAAACCGGTTGAATCTTTTAAAAATCTACAAAATACTTTTCTGATGGCTTTCTTCTAAATCTATCGAATAATGATGGAGAATTTTTTATTATGTATTTTAATTATAATTTGAATCGATAACCAACTCCTCTTACCGTTTCAATTACATTAAAATTTTTTAATTTTTTTCTAAGTGAAGCAATGTGAACATCAATGTTTCTATCAACTATAAAGGAATCCTCATTGTTAACATCATCTAAAAGTTCACTTCTTGTAAGAACTTTTCCTTTGTTAGTTAAAAGTCTTTTTAAAATTCCGAACTCGGATAAAGTTAATGGAATTTCAGTTTGATCCTTTCGAAGCATATACTTATCTAACTCAAGGGTAAATCCAGAAAAATTTATATTTCTTGTGGTTTTTTGAGTCTCTTGTTTTCTTCTCAAAATTGCTTTTATTTTTGATAAAAGTATTTTTGTTGAAAATGGCTTTGTAATAAAATCATCAGCTCCAAGCTCTAGTCCTAAAACTATATCGAGCTCATCTTTTTTTTCTGATACAATAATTAACGATATGTTTTTTAGATCGGATGAATTTTTTATTTTTCTAACAATATCAAAACCGTTTAGTCCGGGAAGCATTATGTCAACGATAACAAGATCAGGTTTTTCTCTTTGAACCGATCTGAAACCATTTATTCCATCAACTTCAACGTGTAATTTGTAACCGGAAGTTTCTGCTCCAAGTTTTAATAGAGCGGCAGTTTTTTCATCATCTTCTATTAATAATATTCGACTTTTTTGACTCATAATTCCTCTAAGTAGTATCTACCCTTGATACAAGAATAAGTTCTTAATTTTTTAAAAAAAAGAAAAAAATTTAAAAAGGTAAAATTTTTTTTATTTTACCTTTAAAAAAGGTATTTGCTAGCTGTTGAAAGTTTGTTTCTGTTTTAGATGCATAAATAAAATTTTTTTTGGATTTAGTATTTTGATTATTCAAAAGTTTATGCTTTTCTAAAAAGGATTTTAAATAATTTATAAAAACCAAAGAGGGATCGATTATCTCAATATGTTTTGGTAAAATTTTTCTAAAATGGTTTTTTAAAATTGGAAAATGTGTGCATCCTAAAATAACGCTATCAAATTTTTTTAAATCAATATCTTTTAAACATTTTTTGATCTGAAATTCAATTTCTTTGTCATCAGCTATTTTATTTTCGATTGTTTCTACAAGATTTGAACAACCTATAGATAAAACATTGATATTTGGATTTGCAAACTTAAACTTTTTTTCATAAATTTTTGATTTTGCAGTATTTTTTGTAGCCAATACTAAAATGTTTTTGTAATTGCAATTTTTTAAAAAATCAATTGTTGGGTCTATCACATCTAATATGGGTATATCAAAATTTTTTCTTAAGTAATCTATTGCAAGGCTTGAAGCTGTGTGACAAGCAACTACTATTATTTTGACATTTTGTTTTTTTAAAAAACTTGAAATTTCAAATGTAAACTGTCTTATTTTATTTATTGGCTTTGTTCCATATGGGAAATTTTTTGTGTCAGCTATGTAAATAGTATCTTCAGCAGGTAGGTTTTTTTTGATCTTTTCTAAAACAGTTAAACCTCCAAGGCCGGAATCGAATATTCCTATGCCTTGAAGGCTTTTTTCACAATTTTTCATCTAATTTGGTATTTTAAGTTCTTGTCCAATTACTATTAAATCACTGTCTAAATCATTTATTTTTTTTATCGAATCAACGCTTACATTATTTTGTTTTGCAATCTTTTCTAAAGAATCTCCTGATTTAACCTTATATGTAATGCAGTTAAAGGAGTTCGATTTTAAAGATTTTACAAGTTGTTGAAGAGTTGTTTTTACTGAAGCAATCTCATTTATTTTACTGCCTTGAGCTAAATAAGATGCTTCAAGTTCATTTATCTTTTCTTTATGTTGCGTTAAGGCAAGTGTTGTTTCATTTGAATAATTAGATAAATTCTTTAAATCAGCAATTATTGCATTTTGCTTTTGCTCTATTTGAGTTAATTTCGCTTCAGCATTTATTAGTAGTTTGTTTAGTGAATCATTTTTAACTTGCAACCTTTCAATATGCTGCTGTTTGATGTTTTGAGTTGCATCCTCTTGATGCTTTATTTTTCCATCTATGATTTGAAGCTCTGTTTGAAAACAGTTCAAATCATGCCTTAAATCATCCAAATTAGTTTGAAGCTCATGCAGCGTTAGCTCCATTTGATGCTTTTCTTCTTTTGGGGAAGATTTCATCGGGGTGCAAGATGCTAAAAAAATAGATGCAATTGCAAAAGAAAAATATTTTATAACTGTGTTTTTCATAGGCTTTTATTGTTTTTCGTATATTTTAAATTCACCGCGTCTATTTTGATTCCAATCTGAGGGTGTATGCCCCATTGCTATTGGATTTTCTTTACCTTTTGAAATGGTATAGATTCTATTGAAATCAATACCCTGTTTAATCATCAGTACTCTTATGTGGTTAGCTCTTCTTGTTCCAAGCGCCATATTATATGCAGCAGAAGCTCTTTCATCACAATGTCCTTCTATGCAAAGGTATGCTTTAGGATGTTTTTTTAAGTAGGTAATGATATTTTGAATTGTTGCCAAATCATCTCTTCCTCTAACAACATGGTCGTCAGTTTCAAAATGCACTATTTTGAAGATTCCATTTGATGGAGTTTTGAAATTTGAAAAACCTGGTACGCCACTTCCTAAATCTCCAAAGGATTTTTTAGGTTGCATATACGTTTTGTCGGAAGATGCTGAATTTCTTAAATCTTTTTCATTCAGTGCAATAAAATCGCCACTATCAGGTCCTGAAAATTCATCTTCACTTTGAATCCACTCTGAGTTGTATTCCTTACCCCAAAGAGAATCGAAAGATTTTTGCATATATCTTCCGGCTGTCTTAACATTTTCCCAAGTTGAGGATGATCTATCGCAACTTGTGAAAATAAATAGGGTTAAAATTGTCAATGTATAAAAAAACTTTTTCATAAATGTCCTCTTTTTCTTCTTTTTTTCAACCTATTGTTGAAAATATGGAAATCTTTTTCTTCCTTTTCCACTCGAAATTTTAATCGGTTTTTTTTGATTAATATTTATCAAATATAACTCAGCTTCATTTTTATCTTCGGTATTGTATATTATGTGCATACTATTCGGAGCCCATATCGGGTTCTCTTTATTTTGAGGTCCTCTTGTTAGTTGCCATTCCATATCTTCATTGAAATCATAAATCCAAATTTGTCTTACACCATCTGTTTTAGCACTATATGCCAATTTATTACCATCTTTTGACCAACATGGCGTAACATTTTGTCTGTTTTTTTTAGTAATAAGATGTGCTAGAGGTCTTTTTTTTGTAATTATTGCATCGGTAATATTTATAATATAAATTCTAGGAGTCCCATCTTTGTCAGATACAAATGCAAGTTTTGACCCGTCATTAGAAAAACAAGGAGATGCTTGCGTTGCTCTTGGATAGGAAAAAAGTTGAATGGGTTTGCCTATCGGCTTTCGATTTTTATCAATAGCATGCATAAAAATATCGGGTCTTCCCGCTGCATCGCTGATGAAAGCAATCTTATCAAAATTATTGGAAATAGCAGGAAGAAGCTGATTGCCTCTAAGGTCTATAAAAGGACTTGTTTCAAATCCGTTTATTTTAGCTATATGTATTTTCGGTTGCCCTGTTACATAAGACACATAAAGATATTCATCTAAAATATTGTTATTATTTGGCACAAAGATTGGATGAACGAAATAGTTTTTAGAATTTGTAATCTGTTTAGCATTTTTTCCATCATAGTCACATATCCAAATCTCTGAAATCCAGTTTTGATTTATAGCGGGATCGCTGTTTTCCGATCTTACAGTATAAATTATTTTAGATGAAGCGATACCTTTTGTACCAAAAAATGATTCAACAATATTATCTGTAAGTTCGTGTAATTTTTTTCTGTCTTCAAAAACATTTCCTGATAAAGAAGTTTCAAAACTTTTTAAATAACTTTTTTCTACATTGTAAATGTAAGATTTTAGTTTTTTATCTATAAGTTCATTTTTGATAACAAAGGCTATTTTCTGATTTTGCCAAAATGCATTTTCAAAGCAGCTTTCAAAATTAAACAAAGAAAGCTGTTTATCTTTTACCTTTTCATTTTTTATTATTTTTAAAAGACCGCTCATATTTAAATCAAAATCAAAAATCTCTTTAAGCTGATTTTGATAATCTTTTGAAAAAGAAGATTTTTCATATGTAAATTGAGAGTTATATAAAGGCATTAAAGGATTTTTTGTCTCTAAAGAAACTTCGATTTCTTCAGTAGCAAACAAAAACATGTTTGTTAGAAAAAATAAAATAGTAAAAAACTTTTTTATCAAATTAATCATTTTTAAAAATTACAATAAAATTCTGCTCTTTATCAAAAATTTGTTTAAACCAGCTAAATTGTAACTCAGGGAGACTATTTTTTAAATAGTTTTGATTATTTTGACTTTTTGAATTCAAAACAGCAACATCACAAACTCTTCCTTCAATATTAATATTAAATGAGACTTTAACTTCTCCGTACTCCGGAAGAGATAAATTTTCTTGAAGCTCTTGAACTAAAAGCTCCTTATACTTAAGAGTTTTTTGATCAGAAGAAATATTTTTCAGCTCTTCAGCTTTTAAACTTTTTATAGATTCAGGAATAGATAGACTTTGTGTTTTTTTAATATTTTTTGGCGCTTCATCTAATTTTGAAAGCTGTTTTTCTAACTTGTCTATAATATTATTTGAAGGGAGTGGATTTTTAATTAGTTTTGGTTTTTTTGATATTGGCTTTTCAATTTTTGAAATTATTTGTTTTTTGAGTGGGGCAATATTTTTTTTTGGATTGACTGCTACTG
Organism: Parachlamydiales bacterium; assembly: GCA_016935395.1. Lineage (GTDB taxonomy): Bacteria > Chlamydiota > Chlamydiia > Chlamydiales > SM23-39 > JAFGQY01. Next base: position 4,862 of record JAFGQY010000143.1, on the reverse strand, counting down.
TCTTTTGTTTTTTTTCAATAATTTTTGGCTTTTCTTTAATAACAACAGTATTTACTGAAATATGCTTTTGTTTTTTTTTAAATGAAAGGCTTCCATGAATTGCTAAAAGCAAAATCATAAGAAAATGAAAAGCGATAACTTTATAAATCGTTTTTTTCTTGATTTTGAAAACATCAAATACGTCTTTCATAATTAGTTGGGTTTTAAAACAACGTCCACCTGTTCATACCCCGCAGCTTCTAATGCATTTTTAATAGATTGATATGTTCCAAATGCTGCATTTTTGTCATGATAAAGCTGAGGTACCGAGCTTGGATTTTGTCTTTTACTCTCTTTTAATAGTTTAGTAAGTTCTTGCAGGGTAACAAGTCTTTTATTTAAAAGTATAGAGTTGTCTTCTTTTACTTTTAGTACTATTGGAGTTTGTGAAATGCTTTGATCACTATTTATAGATGATGTAGATAGATTTACATGATCAGCTTCTAAAAGGGGGGCTATAAGTATAAAAGTTACCAGAACTACAAATACCACATCAATTAATGGGGTTAAATTAATTAAATTATCATCAAAACTGTTTGGTTTTAATTTACTTAATTTTCTTTTTTTTCTCATAACTATTTAAAATCTACTTTTCTATATTGTATTTCTAATGTTGTTAATAATTTTTGAGAGAAATTTTCCATGTCTAATTGATAATTTTTTATCCAGTGTCTTAGGTAGTTATATGCAATTAATGCTGGAATTGCAACAACTAGTCCTAGTACCGTTGTGGCAAGAGCCATAGAAAGTCCGGATAAAACTGTTGAATTTGTATTTATCATAGAGTTGGCTTGTAGACCATTAAATGTAATTAATATACCCCAAACAGTTCCAAGAAGTCCCAAAAAAGGTCCTAAGGTAACAACAGTTGGTAGAATAAACATATTTCTTTCTAAATATTTTGTCTGATTGGATATTTCTGATTCTAAATAATTATCTAAAAGGTCCATGTCAGCTTGACACATGAAAATCTGCTCTCCCTCTTTGTTAATAAAGAAGCGATTTTTGTTTAATATTTCAAGGGTCTTCTCTTTTAAGTTTTTATATATATTGTAATAAGGATAAGAAAAATTTGTATTTATTGAGATTGAAAGAAGATTGTCTTTTTTAGAATTTACAATTTGTTCAAAATTGTAATTTAATTTCTTAAGTCTTTTAGCTAGATATAACTTATGAAGTAAAATAACCCAAGAAAGTATAGATAGTGCAAATAGTGAAACAAAGATAAGCTTTCCAAAAAAATCTGATTGAAAATAGGCGCTTATAATTGGAGAAGATAATAAAAGTAACATAAACTCAACCCTTTGATTTTTTATTATTTTTACATTTTTTTTGATTAGATAAAAGGGTTGTTTTTAAAAAATCTGTTTACCGTAAAAAAAAAGATATATATACATGTTTAAATTACTAAGTAACTATTGGAAAGTTATGAGAAAATTAATTATTTGTTTTTTAACTGTTTCAAGCATAAATGTGTTTGCTAATTTAGAAAATGCTGAAGATAAACAATCTTACAACCTGCCTGCTGGAATTGACGTTGATGGAGCAAATGTTTCTGTTAGTGGAGAGTTTTTATATTGGATAGCTCAAGAAAATGGTCTTTTTTATTCTCAAGATATTCAATCCGAAAAAAGAAATGCAGGGATTATTGATGATGTAGATATTAGCATTCTTTCAATAAGAGGGGATTTAAATAAAATTAAACCTAAGTTTGATCCGGGTTTTAGAATAAAAATTGGAAGAAATATTCCATACGATAAATGGGACGCTTATTTTTCTTGGACAAGGTTTAGAACGAAAAAAACAGATCAAACTACAAATAATGCATTAGCTCTTTGGGGGCATACAGGAAGAGAAATTGCAGATTTTTGGCAATTTTCAAAAGCTTACTGGTATATGAATTATGATGAATTGGAACTTCAACTTGGTAGGGCTTCTTATTTGGGTAGTTGTTTTTCTTTTAGGCCCTATGCTGCGCTTGTAGGAACAAGAATTACACAAAAGCTTTCTATAGTTGGCGATTGGATTGATGTTGGAAATAGAGGTGGAAATGATTTTATAAGAGTAAAATCGGACTTTATAGGTGGAGGCATAAGATCTGGAATTGATTTAGATTTTATTTTTAATAAAAACTTTTCTTTGTTCTCTATTGCAGCAGGATCGATAAATTATGGAAGATTTGATCTGCCATATTATGTCACGCAGCAAATTACAAAAGATAGTAATAATCCAGTAGATATCAAAACTATTTTAGCAGATTCAAGCTATAGATTTCATCAAAATATAAATGCAGCAAGACTGGGTCTTGGACTAAAATATTCTTCTTATTTTGGAAAAAATAAAAATCATTTTATTATTAAGACCGGATGGGAACAAAACATCTGGTTTGGCATCAATAAAATGAGACATTATTTAAGAAGATTAAAAGATGCAAAATTGCGCATTGAACATAATAATTTAAGTCTTCAAGGAATAGATATAAACGCGAGGTTAGATTTTTAAAAGTTATGAAAAAATTAATTATTTTATTTTTAGGGTTTTTTAGCTTTTTTTCATTTGCTGATGATATAAAATGTCCTAACCCAGACTATCTTATTAATGAAACATCTCGTTTTGATGCAAAAGCCGGCACTCATCTTTTTTTTATAGGTGAATTTTTATTTTGGCGCACTCAAGATGACGGCCTTGCGTATGTTCAAACTAAAGCGGGTAATTTTGATGGTCAGCTTTACGAATCAGAAATGACAGGGCCCTTGAAGGCTGTTGATCCTAGTTGGGATCCTGGCTTTAGAATTGGCCTTGGATATAACATCAACAGAGATAAAATGGATGTGAGAGCTTATTGGACAAGATTTAAAACAGATGATAAAGATGTTTATTTCGAGCAAAACGGATTTGCACTCTGGGGAGTAATAATCCCAGTTATCGATGTAGCTCATGTTTTAAATTCAAGTGCAAAAGTTAAAATAGATTTAAATGTTTTAGATTTAGAATTTGGAAGATATTCTTATTTAGGAAAAAATTTTTCTTTTAGATCTTATTTTGGAGCGAGAGGATCATGGTTGGATCAAAGACTTGATATTGAATATAACTACACAGATAGAGATGAAAATTATAATATTTTTTCAAATATTTTAGCAAAATCTGATGTAAAAGGCGGAGGTCTTCGAGCTGGATTTGATTTAAGATTTAATCTTGTAAAAGGATTTTCAGTTTTTTCAATAGGATCTGGATCTTTACTATATGGCAGATTTGATTCTAGATTTCAAAATGCTGAAAGCGCAATTTCTTTATCACCAATAATTTTTCAAGATTTTAACTTTAAAAAAGATAGATTTAATCTAGGCTTTTCACAACTTCAATATGCAATTGGATTAAAGTGGGATAGTAATTTAGCAAACGATAGAGTTCATTTAGGTTTTGAATTTGGGTGGGAACAAAATGTATGGGCAGGAGTAAATCAGATGAACCATTTTCTATATAGATTAGAAGAGGGTATTATGTATCAAGAAAATGGTAATTTAACTTTTGAAGGATTAACTTTTAAAACAAGGTTAGATTTTTAAACATTATGAAGAAGTTATATTTTATTATTATAAGTTTTATGTTTTTTTCACTTTTTGCAAACGAAAATAATCAAATAGAAAAGATATATAATAAACCTGCTCAGATAGATACAAAAAATGCTTCAAAACTAATTTTAAAAGGAGACTTCATATATTGGAGAGCACAGCAAATAGGCCTTTTTACATCAGTTTTTGCGAATAAACAAGTAGATTTAAATAAAATTGCACCAGCAGGAAATATTAATAAAATTGAACCTAATTGGGAGCCAGGATTTAAAATACAATTAGGATACAAATTAGATCATGATAGTTGGGATACAAATCTTAATTGGACATGGCTCAAGATAAAAAAATCCCAAAATATTACAGGTGAAGCTGATAGAGATAATGATAATGGAATATTTCTTTTACCTCTTTGGGGAAGCGGTATTAGAGGACCAATAACCAATCAATATTTTTTAGACAGAACGCTTAATCTAGCATCTTCAATTGATTCAATATTGAAAATAGATTTAAATATTTTGGATTGGGAATTAGAAAAAGATCTTTTTTTAAGTAAAAATTTTTCCATAAAACCTTTTTATGGTGTTAGAGGATTGAAAATTGATCAAAGATTAAAAATGGATCTTGTGTCTTTCAATAGTTCTGGAGCTTTAATAAGAGTTCCTCATGCAATAAAACCCAGATCTGATTTTTTAGGAATAGGACCAAGAGGCGGTATAGATGCAACATATGACATTTTCAAAAATTTTGGAATTTATGCAATAGGTTCTGTATCATTTTTATATGGCAGATTTAATTGTAAATATGAAGATGTTTATGAGCAAAATTCAAGGCTTCCTTTTGAGGATTTAATTAATATTAGAGATAAGTTTTATAATTCTATTAGCGCAGTTCAACTAGCATCAGGGTTTAACTTTGATTTTACCTTAGTAAATAAGAAAGCTCACCTCATAATACAAGCTGGCTGGGAATTTAATACTCTTTTTAGTGTAAATAAAATGCAGCATTATCAGTATAGATATGAAGATGAAAATTTTTATAGAGAAAATGGTGATCTTACCCTTCAAGGACTCACTGTTAACGCAAGGTTTGATTTTTAATTTAAAATTATAAACAATATCAGTCTGAAAAATTTTTAATCATTTTGGAAGGCTTATGAAAAAAAAGAAGTCATATATTATTTTTTTATTTTTTTTAATTGTTTGTTTAGTTTCATATTTCACTTTTCTAAGACCTAATAGAACTAGAGTAGCT
>JAFGQY010000142.1 GCA_016935395.1 Parachlamydiales bacterium | reverse complement strand
TAAATATATATATTCATTTATATAAAATAATTAATGCAAAAATCATGAATCCAAAAATAATTGGCATAATTCCGGCAAGATTAAAAAGCTCAAGGTTAGAAGAAAAACTTCTTTATAAAATTTTTCAAAAACCTCTTGTCCAACATACTTTTGAAAATGCAAAAAAAGCTAAAATTTTAGATGATTTATTTATTGCAACCGATAGCGAAAGAATTTCAAACTTAGCAAAAAAATTTGGTGCCAAGTGCATAATGAGTTCTAAAATATGTGATAACGGAACTGCTAGAATTATCGATGCAATATATCAAAAACCTGAAATAAATGATTGTGATATAATTGTTAACATTCAAGCAGATCATCCCAAAATACATCCTAATACTATAAAAGATATTGTTGATATTTTGAAAAATGACAAAAATGCCGTTTGTTCTACTGCTGTTACAAAAATATCTTATGAGCTTGCAAAAAATGAAAATGTTGTGAAATGCGTTTTTGATAAAAATCAAAATGCTCTTTATTTTTCCAGAAGTTTAATTCCACATTCCAAAGACAAAGAAAATATCGATTACTATTATCATATAGGCCTTTATGCCTATAGAGTTGATTTTTTAAAAAAATTTGAAAATCTAAAAAGTTCTAAACTTGAAGTTTTGGAAAGTTTAGAACAGTTGAAAATACTTGAAAACGGCTATTCCATCAAAGTAGCTAATGTTTTAGATATGCCGATTGGCGTTGATGTTTTTGAAGATATTAAAAGGGTTGAAGAAGTACTATGTCCATAAAATATGTTTTTATAACTGGTGGTGTTTTATCATCTTTAGGCAAAGGCCTTGCCTCTGCTTCTATTGCTAATCTTTTAGAAAATAGAGGCATTAAAATAGCAATTATAAAATTAGACCCTTATTTAAATATTGATCCCGGAACTATGAGCCCTTTTCAACATGGTGAGGTTTACGTTACTGATGATGGAGCCGAGACAGATTTAGATTTAGGGCATTACTACAGATTTACAAATTCCCCTTTATCAAAAGCTTCAAATACTACAACCGGACAGGTATACGACTCTGTTATTAAAAGAGAAAGAAAAGGTGATTATTTAGGAAAAACAGTTCAGGTAATTCCTCATATTACAGATGAAATAAAAAATAGAATTTTGAACTGTTCAAAACAAGAAAAAAACATTCAAGTAGTTTTTGTAGAAATTGGCGGAACGGTTGGAGATATTGAATCACTCCCTTTTCTAGAAGCAATAAGACAGTTTAGAAATGAAAGAGAAGATGACTGTATAAATATCCATTTAACATATGTACCATACATAAAAGCTGCTGGTGAAGTAAAAACAAAACCTACCCAACATTCTGTTGGAATGTTAAGAGAAATTGGTATTATACCTGATATTATTTTATGTAGATGCGAAAATCCACTTTCAAAAGAGCAGAAAGATAAAATATCTCTTTTTTGCAATGTTTCTAAAAATTCCGTTTTTGATGCTGTAGATGTTGATCACACTATTTATGAAGTCCCTCTTCTTTTTCATGAGCAAAAGCTGGATCTTTTGATCTGTGATCTTTTGAAATTAAAGTGTGGCGCTATTAATATGCAAAAATGGGAAAAAATGGTTTCGTCTATTATAAACCCAAAAAGAAAAGTTAAAATCGGAATAGTTGGAAAATATATTGATCATCAGGATGCTTATAAATCCATTTTTGAATCTTTAGTTCATGCTGCTGCCTATTTAAATGCAGAACTAGAAATTAAAAAATTTGAATCTGATAAAATTGTTAAAAACAACTCTGTTGCCAGCTCTATAAAAGGCTGTGACGGTTATTTAATTCCCGGCGGTTTCGGAGAAAGAGGTCTTGACGGTAAAGTTTTATCTGCAAAATATGCAAGAGAGAAAAAACTGCCATATTTTGGTATATGTTTGGGAATGCAGGTATTAGCGATAGAATTTGCTCAAAACGTTTTGAAACTTAAAGATGCTAATTCAACAGAAATCGATCAAGATACTAAAAACCCTGTAATTTCTCTTTTAGAAGAGCAAAAAGAAGTAGAGAAATTGGGTGGAACTATGAGACTCGGCGCTTATCTTTGCGAATTAAAACCCAATACAAAAGCTTATAAAGCGTATAAGAAAAAAATAATCTTTGAAAGACATAGGCATAGATTTGAATTTAATAACGAATACAAAAAAGCTTTTGAAGAAAATGGGGCTATTTTTTCAGGGACACTAAAAGGTGATAGTTTATGTGAAATAATTGAACTTAAAAATCACCCTTTTATGCTAGGTGTGCAATTCCATCCCGAATTTAAATCTAAACCCCTTGAACCCCATCCCCTATTTGTTGCATTTTTAGAAGCTTGTCTGAAGAAAAAATAAATATTTTTGTTTTCTATTTAAGCGACTAAAGATAAACGGCTTATTAAGATATTGTCTTGTGTTATTACCTATTAAAAGTAATAATATACAAATAGATTTATTTATGGTATTCTTTGAGTAATTAAAAAATTTTAGAAAAGGTTTTTTTTGAGAATTATAGCAATAGATTATGGCAAGGTTAGAATAGGCATTGCAATTACTGACATGAATAAAACCATTGCATACCCTTTAAAAACCATAAAAGCTTCCGATACGTTAGAAAAAACTGCTGATATTATTCTTAATGAAGTAAATGCGTATTTTAATGAAATTGAAACAATTGTCATTGGACTTCCCCTTCATCTAAATAATACAGAATCTCAAATGTCTAAAGAAGTAAAAAAACTGGAAGAAATAATTAAATCAAAAGCCAAAAATATTAAAATTGTTTTAAAAGATGAAAGATTAACATCTTTAATGGCCGAAAGAGATTTAAAAGATACTTTTAAAATGAACAGAAAAAAAAGATCAAAAAATGTAGACACTTTGTCTGCTTGTATTATCTTACAAAATTTTCTAGACACCCTTTAGAAATTTCAAATTAATTTGAAAATATTCTTAGCATAAGATATGTTTTTTCCTTTTCAATAAAAGGAGCTATTTATGTCAGCAATTGCACAAAATCAGCAAAATCTCCCCAGTGAAAATCTATTTTTCACAGCAATAATTAATTCAGGAATTGGATATTTAACAGCTAGAATTTTTACATCAGTTGATCCAATTGCCGGAGCAGCATTTAGAGGATCCCTTCCAATCATTAGATTAATTGCAAAAAAAGTTTTCAATAATCCTATCATGGAAACGATTTTATCTTTTGCGGCAGGTCTTTACATTGCTAATTTAGTTGCTAAGGTCACACTATTTCAAGCCTTGACAATTAACGTATTTAGCATTTTAACACTACTTGGATTAACTCTTATTGCTCCTATAGCATTGATTGGAACTGGTATGTTATATATGTCGGCTTGCATTTAAGCTAATTACCTAGATAAATATAAAGTGTTTTTTAAATTTAAAAAAGTTTGATTTACTTTCAAACCTATAAACATACAAATTGCTGAAGAAATAACTGCATTTATCTCATATTTAATCAACTTATTCATAAATGTTTTATGAAAAAGTTTGAACTCACTAAGTGTGTTATGAAATGATTTTTTAATCGAACGATTTTTTTTGTATTCAAAAAATCTATTCAAAAAATTAAACCCCTGAATTGAACAGAAAACTACATTAAAATATAAAGCTGAAAAAAATACTTTTGTAATATTAAAAGAGTTTGATAAGCCATCAGCAAAACTTATGATTTCAACAATTTCTTTTGAAAATGCTAATGAGCATTTTCTTGACTTTTCATCACTATACCTTTTATGTACGTCGTTAAATATTGCCAATGAAACTAATGCAGCACCAATATATGATGATCTGGCATATTCTACACATAGCACAGTAGAATAAACAAATGCTCTTTGAATACCACTTAACATTTTTAATGAATTTTTAAGAAAAATATATCCGCTAAAAATAGATTAATTCAATAAAATTTTAAGCATATTTTATAATAAGCGTCCAAATACCTATTTGCTGAGCTAAATCTATAGCTGAAGCTGCGCAATAAAGACCTGTTAATGCTGTTTTCCCAATATACTCTGCGCAATCTTTCAAGTTATTCTCTGTATATTTATAAAGCTTTTTTTTAGCTGCAAAATAAACAGAACCTAAAGTTGTAACGCCGCTAGCAACTCCAAGCCCCCCATAAAGCCAAGTTTGCCAAGATGATGCTCCCATAACGCTGGCGCTATGAGCAATCCCCGCTAAATGAATAGTTAAAAATGCAAGTCCAGCTATTGTGCTTGCAACTAGTAGTTCCTTTCCGGCTATAACAATCCCTTCTTTAATGGCAGAATTATTTGATTTCTTAAGTTCAGCAGTATGTGTTATAGGACTTTTTACAACTTGATAATTATCTTGTTTAAATAATTTTGTTAATCCAAACATAAAACCCTACCCTAATTGTTATTTATTATTAT
>JAFGQY010000141.1 GCA_016935395.1 Parachlamydiales bacterium | reverse complement strand
ACTGAAATTGAACTCATATAATAATAAAAATTTAATAGTTTAATATTATACTAAATTAATCAATTTAAAGAATAGTTTTTATTTTGACTTTCTCTATTCCTAATAATGTAGGCTCAATTACAGTAAACTCATACTTGTCAAAGTTAACAGTTTCGCCGATAGCTGGATGATGATTTAAAACAAGCAGTATTAAATCGGATAAAGTTTTGGCATTTTTATATTGTAAAGTTGCGTTGAATTTAGAATTGAACTCTTCCAAGCTCATATCTCCAGACAAAGTTTTTTCAATAACTACTTTTGAATCTTCTAGGCTTTTCTTGATATCAATTGGATATATTCCAAAAATCTCATCTTCGATTTGATCTAGCGTGATAAACCCTATACTTTTACCATTTTTATTTAAAACAACAGCAATATCCTGTTTATTAGTTCTAAATTGCTTCAAAATATCTAAAATATTTGCATCTTCTGAAATAAACCAAGGTGGCTTAGAAAAGTTTACTACCCTACTTTCATTATTAGCAGTTAATAGATCTCTTGGATAAGCTATAGCGACAATATTTTCAGCAGTTTTATGATATATTGGTATGTAAGGAAAATATTTCAGTTTAAAATCTGCTTTAATTTGACTTAAAGTCATCGTTGAGGGAATAAGTTTTATAATATTTAAAGGGATCATGGTTTTTTTAGCTTTTTTAGATTTTAAAGCAAAAATATTTCCAACAATATTATCAACAGAATCGGTATCTAATTGACCTTTTTTAGAAGGTTCTATCAGAACCTTTTCAATCTCTTCTTTAGATAAGAAAAAATCTAATTTAGATTTTCCAAAAATTCTGTTTGAAAATTTCGAAATTTTTTCAATTATCCAAATAATTGGAGTTAGTATTTTAGAAATAAAATAAACTATTGGAACGGCAAGGTTTGCAACATGCTCAGAATATCTTCTTGCAGCAAATAAAGGTGCTAGCTCTCCGAATATCAAAACAATTAAAATTTGAGTTACGGGAGCAATCTCAGGAGATAAATTTAAAGACTCATAAAATCTTCTGGCTGCTTCTGATCCAATTTGCATAACTGTATTAACAGCTATTAAAGTTGTACCAAACAGATAAGATGGTCTACTCAATAAGAAAGTAAGCCAAACGGCTTTTTTGTTGTTTTTTGAAGCATTGTAATGAAGTTTTACCTTATTTAAAGAAACGCAGGCCATTTCAAACATTGAAAAAAAACTTTCTAATAAAACACAGGCTAAAGCAAGAATTAAAAAATAGCCCCAAGATTTCATTTTTTACCCTTTTCTTTTTTGGGTTGTTTTTTCAATTTAATAAAAACTCTTCTAATTCTTGTTGGATCAGAAGATAAAATGTAAAAGACCAAATTATTTTTCACAAATTTGATTCCGGCAATAGGAATTTCTCCAATTTCATCGGTTAAAAATCCCCCAACGGTAACGGCTGTTGTTTTTCTCTCAAGAGGAGTGTTCATAATATCTTCTAATTCTTCAAGTTGCATTTGGCCCGAAGCTATGATAGAACCGTCTTCAAGCATTGTATATGAAAGTTTTGAATCAGCTACATCAAATATTTCACCTATTACCGGCTCTGTTAAATCTTCTTGAGTAATTATTCCCTCTATTGATCCATACTCATCTACAACAACTGCAATATTTTCTCTTGTAGACCTAAGTTTTAATAAAAGATTCCATGATTTTATAGTATCAGGAACAAAAAAAGGTTTTTTCAAAAACTTCTTCAAATCGCTAGGCATTTTTATTTCATCTTTATGAATAAAGAACCTTTTTAATGTTATAACACCTAAGATATTTTCAATGTCATTATCACAAACAGGTATTCTAGAAATCTGTTTTTCCGAAAAAAGATTAGTTAAAATTTCAATAGGATCATTGATATCATAAAACAAAACATCAGATCTTGGTCTTAAATGCTCTTTGATATTTGAATCATGCAGATGTAAATAACCTTCAACTAGATCCGTTTCATCTGCAGAAAGAATTTTTTTTTCTTCTGATGTTCTTATCACATGTTCAAGTTCATCAAATGTAAGAGGTTTTTCTTTTTTTAAGAAAAAAAACATAACCCTGGAGATGTAGCTTGTTACTTTTATCAAAAGAATTCTAATGGGTTTTATAATTTTTGTTGTAAATGAAAGAAAAGGAGCTAGTTTATAGGCTATAAATTTGTTATTTGGAAGAGCTAAGGATTTAGGAATAATTTCACCGAAAAATAGCGTTAAAAATAAAGGCACTCCAACTTTTAATGCCCAAGATGCAAAACTCCCAAATATTGAAGAAACAGTATTTTGAATTGAAATATTAGCAATGATATTTATCATCAAAATCGTAACTAGAAGATCTCTTGGCCTATTTAATAATTTTGCAATTATTTTTTTTCTTTTATCTTCATCCGACTTATAAGTTTTTATTGTAAAAGAAGAAAGTGAAAACAAAGAAGTTTCAGCAGCAGAAACAACAGCAGAAAGTAATATCAAGCAGATCAAAAGTAAGATTAATAAAGTACTCATAAAGTTTGATCAATTCATAAAATTTTGAAAAGAGTTAATTCTTGAAATGAACCTTTATCTTCCCCTCAGGAACAACTCCCAGTTCTTTCATTAAAACCAATTCCACCCAAGTAGGATCAGATTGAGAATTTATTCTTGCTGTTAAATCGTCTTTTTGTCTGGCTAAATATGCTTGCTGGTTTTGAAGTAGACAAAGCTTTGATTTTAGCTCATAAATATCCTTATTTCTTTTTTTCATTCCCCCGGAAAACCCAATATAGGCAATTAATAAAAATAGAATAGTCCACCATGATCTTACAAAAATTGCATTAACTGCATGTTTTAAAAAAGTGCTGTGCATACCAAACTTTTGTGCTTTTTTACTCTTTTTAGTTCTATTATTAAAATAATAAAAACAGATTTTATAGTCTAGGGATAGTTATTCCTACCTGATTCATATATTTTCCTTTTCTGTCAGCATATGAAGTAACGCAATTTTCTTTTGCTTCCAAAAACAAAACTTGAGCCAATCCTTCATTTGCATAAATCTTTGCTGGCAATGGAGTTGTGTTAGAAATTTCTAAAGTTACGTACCCTTCCCACTCCGGTTCGAATGGTGTGACATTTACAATGATTCCACATCTTGCATAAGTAGATTTTCCAATACATATCGTTAAAATATTTCTAGGAATTCTAAAATATTCAATAGATCTAGCAAGAGCAAATGAATTAGGAGGTATTATGCAAGTAGGAGATTTGAATTCTACAAAAGAGTCTTCAGAAAAGTTTTTTGGATCAATTATAGAATTATAGACATTTGTAAAAACTTTCCATTCGTCAGCCACTCTTAAATCATATCCATATGATGAAAGACCATAACTTACCAATTTTTTTTCATTTAAATACTTTACTTGATTTGACTCAAAGGGTTCAATCATTCCTTTTTTTGCCATTTCTTCAATCATATGATCAGGGAGAAGTGCCATATTTTTTTCCTATGTTTTTATTCTTTTAGTAAATAGATATAGCGCTTCAAATACTTTTCTTGCTAGAATTTTTATTAAAAAGAGTATATTTTTTTTCTTTAGAGGCACAAATTATGGAAAATGATTTTATTGAATCTAACATTTCAAAATCTGATAAGATTTTAGATATACCTTTAAGACCAAATTCTCTCGATGAATTTATCGGTCAAGAGAGTCTAAAAAAAAGACTTTCGATTTTTATAGGAGCTGCTAAAAAAAGACAAGAATCTTTAGGACACATTCTATTTTCAGGACCACCCGGACTTGGTAAAACCACACTTGCGAATATCATGGCAAAAACAATGAAGACAAACATTGTTGTTACAACAGGTCCTGTTATTGAAAAACCGGGAGATTTAGCAGGAGTTTTGACTTCTTTAAAACAGGGCGACATTTTATTCATCGATGAAATTCACAGATTAAATAAAGCTATAGAAGAATATCTATACCCAGCAATGGAAGATTTCACATTAGATCTATTAATAGACAGCGGACCTAATGCTAGAAATGTTTCTGTAAAATTAAATAAATTTACCTTAATTGGAGCTACAACAAGATCTGGATTAATTTCATCGCCAATGAGATCAAGGTTTTCTTTTAATGCAAGACTAGATTATTATGAGCCGGAAAGTATTAAAGATATAGTTACAAGGTCTGCAAAAATATTAAACGTAACAATAAATGACGATAGCGCAATGACTATTGCTACAAGATCTAGAGGAACACCTAGAATTGCAAATAATTTGCTTAAATGGACTAGAGACTTTGTGCAAATGCAAAACAAACATACAATAGATATCGACGAAGCGAAAAAAGCACTTACGCTACAAAATATTGACGAAGAAGGATTAGATGAAATGGACAAAAAAATACTAAACGTTATTATAGATCATTACAATGGTGGACCGGTAGGAGTTAATACAATTGGAGTTGCTGTTTCTGAGGAATCAACAACTATTCAGGAAGTATATGAACCGTATTTAATTATGAAAGGTTTTTTAAAAAGGACCCCAAGAGGAAGAGAAGTTACAAAGTTAGGATATGAACATATGGGGAAAAAGTACCCAAAAAATTTTGGAGAGCTATTATGAAAAAAGCTTTGTCTTTTTTATTATTTATTTTTTTTATGACATCTATTTTAAACGCTTCTGATGATTTATCTGTTCAGTTAAATCATCCTGAAAGCATTCAAGTACTTTTAGCTAAAAATATAGATGAAGCACTTTTAGAAGCTAAAGGATCTTATGTAATATATAATCCCAAAGATGGAATGAAAATATCATCTTCTATTTCTGGAAAAAGATTTATGGTTAAATCAACAAAATCCGGAATTAAATGGGGAGAAGTATTTCCTGGAATTCATCAAATTTACATTGTTCCAAAGAAAAAAAATTCATCTCTTATTGTAAATGGAATTGAATATGACGGATCTATTGCAATTATAAAAATCAAAGACAAAATCAATATTATTAATGATGTTGATGTTGAATCTTTTTTAAAAGCTACCCTCGCACCTCAATTCCCCTATCCGCTTGACAATGAAGTTATGGCGGCTATTGCAATTGCAGCAAGAACCACTGCATATTCACATGTGAAAAGAAACAAGGATGCCTTTTGGCATATTTCAGCAGAAGATACAACCTATCAAGGAAATGCAATAATAGATCCAGATTCAGTTGTTTCTAATGCTGTTGATAGAACAAAACATATTATTTTAGTTCATACTAAAGATGGAGTAAACAGACCTTTCGCAGCTATTTGGACAGAAAATAGTGCAGGTAAAACAGCATCTTTTCAAGATATTTTTAGAAAAGATTGGTGGGCACCAAATAAAGGTGTTGAAGCACCCCATGCTCTTTTAAATAGAGAAGAGTCTAAGTGGAGTTATACAATCGATAAGAAAAATTTAGCAAACCTTCTGTCTATGGAAGAACTAAAAGAAATTGAAACATTTACAGATTCTTTTTCAGGAAAAACTTACGCATTAAAATTAAATGATTCTAATGCTGTGAAAAATATTGATTTCATAACATTTCAAAATCTTGTTGGAAAAGATAAAATCATTAGCAACGATATGACAGTTTCTATGAGAAATGGCCAGATATATTTCACAGGATATGGAAAAGGATATGGAGTTGGCCTTTGCTTACATTCAGCTAAAAAAATGGCTTTGAATGGCGATAATGCAGCTAAAATATTATCAAAATTTTTCCCTGATACATTTTTGTTAAATTTATCAGCAATGCCCAAATCAGTGAGGTAAAAAAATTATTTAGTTGTTTTAACAAATAAGATTTGGTAAACTTCAAGAAGTTTTACCGGGGACCTTTTGGAATAAGGTAATTCGAACCAGGTCAGGACCGGAAGGTAGCAGCCTTAAGAATAACATCTTATGCCTCAAGAAAATCTCCGGTATTTTTTTTAAGATTCTTTAATTAAAGAATTTAATTTACTCTTCAAAATATCAAAAACATTAAAATTAGAATTTACGGCTTTTGAAATTATATTTATAAGCTCATCTTCTAACTCTTTTTCTGTTTCAAATTTTTCTTTTGTATTTAAAATATTTTTATCTTTTAGTCTTTTTATCACTTTTTGAGCTTTCATTATAAGATCCATGGAACCGGGTAAATCATCGAATAAATTTTTTCTTTCGTTTTTTTCTTCTTTTTTAATCTTTTCCCAATTTTTTAAAATGTCTTCATCAGTTTCAATTTTTATATTACCAAAAACATGAGGGTGGCGTCTTATTAGCTTTTCAGCTTCTTTTTGTAAAACTTCCTTGATAGTAAATTTTTTTTCTTTTTCAGCAATTTTGCATAAAAAAATTATTGAATATAAAAGGTCAGCGGCCTCTTCTTGCATATTCAAATAATCATTTTTCTCAATTGCATCAATTAATTCATACGATTCTTCTAAGAAAAAATTTTTAATGGAATTAAAAGTTTGTTTTTTATCCCAAGTGCAACCATTTTGACCGAGAAGTGCGTCTGCTATATCTAATAATTTATTAAATTCATGCATAATAATTTTGATTGATAAAATTTTAAAAATAATATAAATTGCCAATTAAAATTTTGTAAAGAAATTTTATTTTATTTTTTTTGTTATTATAAATTAATTAACGTATAAAAATAATAATAAATTTGTT
>JAFGQY010000140.1 GCA_016935395.1 Parachlamydiales bacterium | reverse complement strand
GATGAGTTTTATGGATCGGATGGTATTTTTTTAACTGAGCCGCTTTGTCAATCTTGTGATCATAAATATGATTTTAAATCTAAAGAGATACAAGATTTAACAACTTTTGAGAATGCTTTTTGTAAATATGATGGAAAAAAGCTACCAATTAAGATTGATATAATTCTTTTAACTAAAATTAAAAATTTTATAAATAATCATCCAGAAATATTCAATAATGCCAGCTATGAAGAAATAAGAGAACAAACCACTGAAAATAGAAAACAAATATCTGTGAATGAAATTGTTTTATTTGTGGGTGAAATGGATGATGAAAGAGAACATTCTCCTTTGCCTATAGTGCCTATTGAAGAGGAAGGATATGACGCAGATGTTGAATAATCTTTTATTAAAAATAACCGAATTTTTATGAAAATGTATTAATTTTAATATTTTTCACAAAACCCATTTTCATATATGGGACCTTTTTTCCCAATAGGGAGCTTTTGTTCAAAAAAATCTTTATAAATTTTAAGTCCTTCTTCTGCTGTCTGAATACAATATAAACAATTTGATATCCATTCAGATTCTTGAATAGTTCCAGTTTTATGATTGATTTGAAATATGGATGTAATTTTTTCTCTCCAATATTCTGGTTTTCCAAATAATAAAATAGGATTTGCAGGGGATGATCCTGTTTTTCTTTTTACCTCTTCTAACGAAAGTTCAAAATCAGCTCCGATTCCACCCATTAAAAATATAGGAAAGTCCAGATAAAATTCTGCCTGTCTTTCAACCAGTCTATCTAGTCTATAAGTCATTTTAGCATCAATATAGGGGTTTGTCTGCTGCTCTCTTACAACTGATTTATCCGTAGCTCTAAAATCTACTATATTTGCGCAGGATAATATGTTTAGTTTTTTAGCAACTCTATTACCGACTTCCATAGCTCCCGGTCCTCCACCAGTAACTAAAGCCAAGGGAGTATTTTTGCATAAAAGAGGATGATCAACTTCTTTTCTTAAATCTTTTAAACCTTGAAGTAGCTTTTCTAATTCTTCAGCAAAATTTCCTTCGATTAAATTTGACCCATATACTCCAAAAAATGTCGCTTTTCTAAATGTATCTACAAGATTAACCGGCACAAACATTCCTGCATCTTTATTAGGCTTAACAACGTATCTTAAAATCTCTTTATTTGTTTTATCTACCCAATAAACCGGAATAGCAAATTTTGCTAAATCAAGTAAAAAAGCCCGATCTTCATGTGAAAAATAGTCGTCTCTTGAAAGGGAGGGATATTCAAAATAAATTCCTTTTACACATTTTTGAATTATATTGGAAAGAAGCATCCTTTTTAAAAGAGGAGATGGAAAATGTCTTGTTAACAAAATTCCTTGAGAAGTAATAAGTCCGTTTTCAATCGCTTGTAAAAAAGGATACGATGGTTGCTCTTTGATATATTTATCTATTAAAATCGCTTGTCTTTCGGGTTGATCTAATCCGGGCAGATCATGTTTTTTAGCATCTCTTATAATCCAATCTTTTTCTTTTAGATCATTTAATTGGGTTCCTTTGACTATGAAAACTGCAGCAAGTTTATCTTCAGGTTTGGGAGCTGTTTTTAAAGCTTTGAATAAAGTTTCTGGATTTTCAAGCTTATGTTGGAGTTGATCTCTATCTTCAAAAAAAACGTATTCTCTATGTGGCTCTAATGTAAAAAATTCAAGGGGAATTCTTTTAAGTTCTTCATCAGATACTCCATGAAATTCATAAATATCACCGGAAGCCATAGTATTTGGTTCTAATATACATGCAGATGTATGGTGAATTCCCTTTGGTAAAAATTCTTCTTTAACCTTTGCAAAAACAGTTCTTATGTAAAGAGGCTCTGTTTTTACAAGTAGCATGTCGTTTTTTTTAGTTATCGGTTTTTCATTCTCATCAAATGTTTGATATATTTTTAAAAGATTTCTAACAGGGTAATTTCTCTGCCTTAAAATTTTTATTAAGGGAAGGATAAAAGATTTTATATCTTTTGTGTATTTTACAACCCCTTTTTTTATTGGTAAAAATGCAACTGTATATCCCATCTTTTTTTCTAAAAAAAGATCTTCTTTTGATTTGTCATCAAAATACAAAAGAGGTTTTCCATATCGATCTGTTCTTCCAAACATTCTTATTAAATATTCAGGATCTCTAACTTTTCTAGACTCTTCTGCTGTAAAAATCTTTCCTATAAAATCACCGTTAGTCAGGTTATCTAATAAAAATTTCCCGATTTCTGATACTCCAAATAAATTTACAACTACTTCACATTGATGTTTGTCTTTTTGAAAAGAAATATTTTTTTGAATTGAATCTAAACCTAATTGAGCAAGAGTACTTTTTATATTAAAAAAACTATTTTTTTCATCAGTATGAAATCCTACAAAAGCTGGAGAGATATTTTTGATTTTTATTACAACTTCACAGGTATTTTGATCAATTTTTTTTAGATCAACAATACATCCATCAGGCGTTATTAAATCAAAATGGGATGAAATTAGATAGCTTTCCATTGAACAGATGCTCCGTTTTCTTCTTTATATATTAAATATTAATTTATTTCGAGCTATTTGCTTGAGCTAAATTAAATTGAAATATAGTATAAATAATTTGCTTTGTGGAATTTAAAATATGCAAGATAATGAAATTATTAAAAAAAGTTTTGGAACTCACGACGGTTCTTTTCATGCAGATGAGGTCACTGCATGTGCATTTTTACTATTATATCACTTAATAGATAAAGATAAAATTCATAGAACTAGAGATATGACCGTTTTAAAAACTTGTGAATATGTTTGTGATGTTGGTGGAAAATATGATCCTGCAATCAAAAGGTTTGACCATCACCAAAAAGAATATACAGGCGACATGTCTTCAGCCGGAATGATACTTTTATATTTGAAAAATGAAGGACTCATGGATGAGCATTTATATCACCATTTCAACAATACTTTAGTGAAATCTGTTGATGCTCATGATATCGGAAAGATAGAATCAAAAGGATGCAGCTTTTCTCAGGTAATAGCAAACTTTCTTCCAATAGAGTATAACTCAACTATCCAAGAGAAAAATGAAGCCTTTTTAAAAGCCGTAGAATTTACCTATGGACATTTAAAAAGAACTCAAGACAGATATTTTTATACAAGAAAATGTTTAGATAAAGTTAAAGAAAAACTGGAGCCTAAAAGAAAGTATATTATTTTTGATGAATCTTTTCCCTGGATAGACTGTTTTTTTGAACTGGGAGGAGAATCGCACCCGGCTCTTTTTATCTTAATGCCTACAGGAAAACATTGGAAGCTTAGAGGTATTCCTCCGGATGCTTATTCTAAAATGATGGTTAGATTGCCTCTTCCTCTTGAATGGGCGGGTCTTCATAATGACGATTTAAAAAAAGTTTCAAAAATAAAAGGCGCTATTTTTTGTCATAAGGGTAGATTTATCTCTATTTGGGAAACAAAAGAAGATGCAATTCAAGCTTTAAAATATGTTCTTTCAAAAGCAGGAGTAGATTATGGCAACGATCTTTGAAAAAATTATAAATAGACAGCTTCCGGCTAATATAGTTTATGAAGATAATGAAATTATTGCTATTAAAGATATTAACCCCAAAGCCCCAGTCCATCTTCTAATAATTACTAAAAAAGTTATTCCTTCCATTCAGGAAATTAAAGAAGAAGATTTTTATCTTTTAGGTAAAATGGCAAAAGTAGCCCAAAAACTTGCTAAAGAATTTAAGGTTGATAAAGGGTATAGGCTTTTAACTAATGTTGGCACTCCATCAGGACAGACTATCTTTCATTTGCATTTTCATTTGCTTGGTGGAAGAGATCTTTTATCTATGGGATAAAAAAAACTACATATGATTTAACATATGTAGCTTGTATGGAATTTAATTTTATTCAGTTTTTAATGGTATGCTATTGTATGTTGGCTATTTAGAGCTCTTTGCAAAGCTTTAGCTTCTTGTTTTTGTGTTTTAATTATTCTTTCTCCGGCTTCTAATGCAGATATGAAGCTAGTGCATTCAGTTCTAATAGCCAATTGTTTATCTGAAGTTAATCTATTAAAGTTAGCTCTAGATTGTTCGATAAAAAATATTGCGCCTTGTTTTTCTTCACTGTCTTCTTTTTTTCTTAATTTAGGCAATTCTTTTGTAATGCTTTCTCCAAGTTCAGTATAGATTTCACGGATTTCGTCAGAAATAACTGCCTTTTGCGTTACAGGAGACAGAACTCTTAAAGAAGTCTCTCCTTCAGAAGTTACAACGCTTTGAATAACTGATGCATCAGAATCAGAATCAGAATCAACGGATCCCTCTATAGTAGAATCTAATGAGAATGCAGATGAAAAACTATTAGATCTGTCTCTAACTCTTTCCGATTTTCTTTGTTCTTCTAGTTTTTTTTCTGCAAGGGCTCGCGCTTCGTTTTCTTTTTGAATTCTAGCTTCATCGCGTTGTCTTAATACTTCGGCTTCTCGTTCTATAACCTCTTTTGGAATACTAGCTTTGCCATATTTTAATATTAATATAAAATCATCAACAATATCTTTTGCGAAGTTAAATGTTGTAGTGTTAGCAAAATGTTCTGCATTTTTTAATTTTAAAATTAATTTATCAACTTCATCTTTTTTATATTTAGATGTTAAATCTTTTTTAATTTCTTTTAATTCTTCTAATCTAACTTCTGCATAGTTTTTTAATAATATTTTTACTTGTTTTCTAGCACCTCGCTCAGGAGATATTTCATCTTGACGGATTAATGAAAAAGTCATATTTCTTATAGTATCATCGGCAAAGGCAAATTCACCTTGTATAATGTCTAATTTTTCTAACGCTGTACTATTTCTTTTTAGAGCTAGTTTTTGAGCTTTAGCGCTTTTTTCTTCTTCTAATTTTCTAGCTTCAGCAAGTTTTTTTTCTTTATCCAATCTTTCAGTTTCAGCAAGTTCATGTTGTCTTCTTAATTCAGATTCTTCAGGTTTTCTATCTACAACCTCTGCAGCTGGATATTCTTCTGATTTAGTTAACGCCTTTCCAAATAGAGAACAAAATCCTATCCAAAGACTGTTAAACACTTCGAATATCGCAGAAAAAGCTTGGGAAAGCTGATCAATCCAATTATTGCAACGCTCTTTAGTTGCTGCTGTAAAAGGTCTCTCAATCATTGATTGCATAACAGTTCTATCTCTGATAGAAACTTGGCTACCCTTTCCATACCCACTTAAAGCTTGCCTAGTTGCTGTAGCTCTTTTAGGTCTTTGTTCGTCTTGAGGTCTTGCAGCTTTACCAGCAGCTACTGATAAAACATCGCTACTTCTACCTCCTTCACTTCCCATTTTCTTCCTCCTTATAAAACTAAACGTATTAGTTTTTTATTATCTTTATCCTCATTTATATATTAATATATTTACTGTATATAGTCAAGTAAATTATATATTATAAGTAATTATAATTTAGTTATTTGAGTAAATATTTCCTTAACTCATTCTTAATAATTTAAGAAAAGATCATTTTTTGCTTTAGATTAGTTCTATTTTTATTATATAAATAAGATGGTAGGGCTTATGAAAAAATTATTACTATTATTGTTTATACCTTGTTTTTTAATTGCTTATTCTAAGGAAGATATTAGTTTGCAAAGGATTAATTCTCATATACTTATTGAGGATTATTCTTCTGCTTTAGATGAAGCTGGGGAAGCTATTAAAAAATATCCTACCTCATTAAAAATTAAGACTAAGTATATAGAAACATTAAGTTTAAATGGCTTAGATACTAAGGCTATAAAAGAACTTAACAAGTATTTAGAAGGTTTTCCGAAAGAGATTGATAATCATAATCTTATAGAAGAGATATGTTGGGGTGTCATATATAAAGGAACAAAGTCCACTCAGTATCAAACCAGGTTAACCTCATCTATTGGTGCTTATCTAACTCATGATGTCAGAGCCGTAGGTCTTTTAAAAAACATGATAAAAGATTCAAATGCCATTATTAGAACTGTGGCTCTTCAGCTTGCATCTTCATATATGGATAAACCGATTAAAGATGAAATAAAAAGTCTTTTTAATAGTGAAAAACTTTGGCTTGTAAAATTGGAAGTGATTAAAGCTATTGGGAACTTAAAAATCGAAGAAGAACAGGAGGCATTAAAACAGATTATCGGATCTGATAAAGCAACTTATGAAGAAAAGCAGTATGCTACAAGCGCTCTTGCCAATATTAAAGAAAATATTTCCAAAGAAGAACTTATCGATCTTTCAAAAAGCCCAAAAGCCGGTCTTAGAAAACTTGCCTGCGATTTAATTTCATATTTTAATAACAAAGATTCTAAAGATATTATTTTAACTTTGATAAAAGATCCTATATCAGATATTAGAGTTTCTGCTTTAAATGCATTTTCTCTAGTTTATTTGGAAGATGTGGATAACAATGTTTTAAAAAATATTTTAAAACCAACGCTTGCTGATAGCGATCCGGTAGTTAGCATAACCAGTGCATATATAGCATGTTTAAAAAATTTTGATGTTGGTGAAAAAGTTTTAAAAAAATATCTTTTTGATGAAAATCTAGAAAATTCAAGATTTGCAGCGTCAGTTCTTGCTCATCTAACTAAAAAATGTAATTACTTAAAAAAACTTGTCTTGCAAAAACATAAAGATATCTATACCAAAGCTAATATTGCTATAGGCCTTATCTGTGAAAGGGAATATGTAAATCATAGCGCGGATGTTTTATTCAATTTTTTAAAATCTGAAAAAGAAAAAATAATGCTAGATGACAGAAAAAATCCTCTTTTCCAGATGTTGATACCAAGCTATATCAGACATGTTGATCAAATTCCAAATTATCCGGAAGCGGTAGATAGAATGACCAGATTAAATCTTTTAACAATGCTTGCAATAATTGAAGATTCAAGAGCTCAAAATGCTATAAAAGATTTTTTAAATCAAAAAGGCTGGGGAATAACAGGTTTTGCTGCGGCAACTCTTTTAAAAGAGGGGGATGGAGAAGCTTTAAATCAGGTAAAAGAAGTGCTTAAAGAAAAAGATGAGCAAATTAGAGTTCAAGCAGCATTAGTTTTAGCTCTTTTAGGAAAAGAACCTTCGGTTATCGAAGTTTTGAAAAATGCTTACCCATCAGCTGATCATGAACTTAAAATACAAATTTTAGAAGCTCTTGGAAATATTTCAGATAAAGATTCTATCAAATTTTTAATAGATGTTTTAGATGAGCCTTATCAAATATTAAGAGTTGTAGCAGCTTCTTCAATAATCAGATCTATCAATGGATAAATATTAATTTAGATATATCATGAACATTTGAAGAATCTATCTCACTGAAAGAAATTTTTCTATTCTCTTTTTCATCTTTAATTTTTTTCTTAAAAATTAAATAAATATCTTTGTTATTTAAAATCGAAGTAGTTCTTTTTGAAAATCCATAATTGATGATTGTACAAACATCTTCAACTTTTCTTTTGTCTTCGATATGATTTAAAATATTTATACACTCTGCTTGTTTTAATTTTGAAAATAAAATTTCTTTTTCATAAATGTTATGCACTTGCTTTTGTATTTCTTCGCTAACTTCTAGCTCATCAGAATCTATTTTCTTTAAATTTTCTATAGCTTCAAGTGAATCAATTTTTATTTTTTCCCATGCATTAAAATGTGCTAAAATTGGTAAAGAATGTTCTAAAGAAATATTTTTAACTCTTAATTTTTTTAATATTTTTTCAATTTCTGATTTTGGTTTTTTCTTTAATTCATTAAGTTCACTAATAACTTTTTTATATAAATTTGCCTTCTGAAAATGTTTATTTGCTTTTATATTAAAATTATTATAAAACACTCCAAAAAAAGGAATTGTAAATCCAACAAGTAAAAACCCTGCTGCTAAGGAAGATGTTGCTGATGTAATAGCTATTAACATTGAAGATGTAAGGATGCAAATAGCGAATAAATTAATTATTGAAGCTACTTTGTAAATCCTAGCTTTTAATAAGTGAGATTTATAAACATTATTTTGTTTTTCGTAAATTATTGGATTGAAATTATTTACTTTTGTCATGTAATTTATCAAAATATTTTCAAGTAATATAAAAAATATCT
>JAFGQY010000139.1 GCA_016935395.1 Parachlamydiales bacterium | reverse complement strand
CTTTGAATCAAGTTGGTATATTTACATTAAAAAAAGCAAGCTCATTGATTTGGGGAAATTTAACCACGACAGTAGTTTCAGGTGTTGCAATTTTTTTATATTATAAATTAAAAAATGAAACATTCATCATAGAAGAAATGAAAAAGAAAATAAATGTTCAAGAACAGTTGCCGGATGAAATACAAAAGCTTCAACAACAAAAGCAAGAATTTTCACGTACGCATCAAATTGAATTTGGGGAAACTACGGTTCGAGAGATAAAACCGGATTTTGCTGAAGATCTTGTAACCGATCCTAGTACAACGAATGATTCTTTAAAAAGAAGGATATCCAAATTTTTTAAAGGTATTTTTGAAAAAACCTAATAAATAATTCTAATTAATGTTATTTATAAATTTAATAATTTTTATATTTTTTAGGAGCTTATTGTGGGAAAAGCTGAAAGTAATTTTGAAGTTTTAAGAAAAAAAGCTTTAGAAAAAGTAATCGAGATTCATCCAGAAGATAAGATTGTAATACAGGTCGGTTCAGCTACGTGTGAGATTGCTTCTGGATCTTTAAATGTTTATGATGAATTTCAAAAGCATATTAAAACTTCATCTAGAAATGATATTATATTGAAGCGAGTGGGATGTACGGGAAGATGTTCATTAGAACCGATAGTTAGTGTTTTTATTCCATCACAGAAGTTAGTAGTTTATAAGCAAGTTGATGCAGCGGCAGTTCATGAAATTTTCATGTCGCATGTAATTGGAGGAAAGCCGGTAGAGAAGTATCTTTTGTTAAAAGAGTGCTCTTTACTCAAAAGTCCAACTAAAGCACAAAAAACACTTGAAAGCAAGCCGATTACTCATGAGTTTTTTGAGGTATATGGAGATGTTCCATTTTATTGTCAGCAGACAAGAATAGCTCTTAGAAATTCAGGGTTGATTGATCCTTTAAGCATTTATGAATATATCAAATTTGGTGGTTTTAAATCGGTTGCGAAAATTTTGGATCAAAATGATCCAAAAAGCGTTATTGAAGAAGTTCAGAAATCCAAACTCAGAGGAAGAGGGGGAGCTGGATTTTTAACTGGTAAGAAGTGGAGTTTTATAACAGAAAAATCAAAAAAGCCAATATACATGATATGTAATGCTGATGAGGGAGATCCCGGAGCTTTTATGGATAGAAGCATGTTGGAATCCGATCCGTTTAGCGTGATTGAAGGGATGATAATAGCTGGATTTGCAATAGGAGCTGAAAAAGGCTTTTTCTATATAAGGGCTGAATATCCATTAGCTGTTGAAAGAATAGAAAAAGCTATTCAAATTGCTAAAGAGCATAATCTTTTAGGGAAAAATATTTTAGGAACGGATTTAAGTTATGATTTGGAAATAAGACTTGGAGCCGGAGCATTTGTATGTGGAGAAGAAACAGCGCTAATACATTCAATAGAAGGGAAAAGGGGGCAGCCAAGAATTAGACCGCCATTTCCGGCAGAGCATGGACTTTTTGGACAGCCGACAATTATAAATAACGTTGAGACTTTAGCAAACTTACCAGTAATATTATCTATTGGCGGAGATGAATTTTCTAAAATAGGATCAGAAAAAAGCGGGGGAACGAAAGTATTTGCGGTTTCGGGAAAGGTTAAACATACAGGATTGGTAGAAGTACCCATGGGAACTTCTTTAAAAGAGGTAGTTGAAGATATTTGTGGTGGATCGGGAAGTAATAAGAAGATTAAAGCTGTCTTGACCGGAGGGCCTGCGGGAGGATGTATTCCTGCCAATCTGATGACTACTCCCATAGATTATGAAACACTTCTAAGTTTGGGATCAATAATGGGAAGTGGTGGACTTACAGTTTTGGATGAAGATGATTGCATGGTAGCGATGGCAAGATTTTTTATGGCTTTTTCTCAAGACGAGTCTTGCGGTAAATGTACTCCTTGTAGAGAAGGAACTGTTAGAATGCTGGAAATACTCGATAGGATAATTGAGGGAAAAGGCGTTGAAGAGGATCTTGTAAAGCTAGAAAGACTTGGAAAGCTAATGCAAAAAGCGTCACTTTGCGGCCTTGGAAGAGCTTGTCCCAATCCCGTTTTAAGCACACTTAAATATTTTAAAGATGAATATATTGCACATGTTAGAGATAAAAAATGTCCATCAAAAGCTTGTACATCATTAATACATTATGAAATTAATAAAGAAAAATGTGTTGGTTGTACAATGTGTGCAAGAAACTGTCCGGTTCAATGTATTTCAGGGGAAGTGAGAAAAACGCATTTTATAGATCAATCAAGATGTATAAAATGTGGAAAATGTTTTGAAGTTTGCCGCTTTGGGGCTGTTAATAGGTTGTAAAAATAGGAAAAGTAATATGGAAAAGAAAAAAGTTACCTTAACAATTGATGAGCAAAAAGTTGTGGTTGATGAAAATACTACTATTATGCAAGCGGCTGAAACAATAGGGATCAGGATTCCGAGGCTTTGTTATCATCCTCAATTATCTGTAGAAGGCTCTTGTAGAGTTTGTATTGTACAGGTTAAAGGATATAACTACTTTTTAACCTCTTGCTCTTCAAAGGTTGCAGAAGGAATGGAAGTTTTAACAAACTCTCCGGAAATCAGACAAGCTAGACGTGATATTATTGAACTTATTTTAGACAACCATCCAAAAGAGTGCCAAACATGTGAAAGAGATGGAAACTGTGAACTTCAAAATTTAGCTTATTCGTTAGGAGTAAGAGAGAGACTTTTTGAAGGGAAAAGAAAAAGGCATAAATTAGAAGATTCATCAGCGTCTGTAGTAAGAGACGCAGAAAAATGCATTTTATGTGCAAGATGTATCAGAGTTTGTAAACAGATACAGGGAGTACACAATTTATCCCAGCATTTTAGAGGATTTGATACTGTGGTTTGTCCTTTTGATGAATCAAATATGGATGATTCTGTTTGTATTCAATGTGGTCAATGTATAAACGCTTGTCCAACCGCTGCCTTTTTAGAAAAAAGACACACAGATCAAGTATGGGAAGCTATAAACGATCCTAAAAAACTTGTAATAGTACAAACAGCCCCATCTATCAGAGCTGCAATAGGAGAAGGTTTTGGATACGAACCTGGAACACCTTCTACCGGAAAAATGATAACGGCTTTAAGAAAGCTTGGATTTGATTTGGTTTTTGATACCAATTTTGGCGCTGATATGACAATTGTTGAAGAGGCAAATGAGCTTATAAAAAGGATAAAAGCTAATGAAAAGCTGCCTTTAATTACTTCCTGCTCACCAGGATGGATTAATTTTATGGAAAAATTCTATCCTGAACTTATACCTCATGCGTCAACTTGCAGATCTCCAATGAGTATGGTTTCAGCTTTGACTAAAACGTACTATGCGGAAAAAACAAAAAAAGATCCAAAAGACATTTACATGGTATGCATTATGCCATGCGTTGCTAAAAAATTCGAAATTGAAAGACCTGAACACTATATAAATGATATAAAGCTTTCTGATGCAGTTTTAACTACAAGAGAGCTTGTATGGATGATAAAAAGCTACGGCATTGATTTTACAAAGCTATCGGATGGAAAGTTTGACGATCCTCTAGGTGAATCTACAGGAGCGGGTGATATTTTTGGTGCAACAGGCGGCGTTATGGAAGCGGCGCTTAGAACAGCTTATGAAGAAATTACAAACAAAAAGCTTGAAAAAGTTGAATTTGAAAACGTTAGAGCTGTAGAAGGGCTCAAAGAAGCTAGTATTGATATAGATGGAACTACCTTAAATGTTGCTGTAGCAAACGGAATTGTCAATGCTAAAATACTTTTAGACAGAGTTATTAATAAAGAAAAACAGTACCATTTAATTGAGATAATGGCATGTCCCGGAGGTTGCATTGGAGGCGGAGGTCAGCCTTATCCGCCAAAAGGATATGATATTTTAGATAAAAAACTTTTTCAAAAAAGAGCAGAAGCTCTTTACAGTATAGATAGTCATAAAAAATTAAGAGTATCTAGTAAAAACCCTTCAGTTTTAAAACTTTATAAAGAGTTTTTAGAAAAACCGGGTAGTGAGAAAGCTCATAAAATTTTACATACACATTATCATGAAAAATTTCCTAGAGGTATAAGATGAGTAAAATAACACCAAATGATGAAGTTATAGCAGAAGCTAGAAAACAGTTTGATAAAGACATTTTGGATTTTATTGATGATTGTGTAAAAAAACAGAAGCCACATTCTTATCTCATTGCGGTTTTGCATAAAGTGCAGGAAAAATATGGATATCTTTCTAAAGAAAAGCTGCAAGCGATAGCTCATATCATGCAGATTCCGGCTGCAAAAGTTTCCGGTGTTGCCTCTTTTTATCATCTGTTTCATCTAAAGCCTAAAGGCAAACTTATTATTTCTATTTGCATGGGAACGGCTTGTTATGTAAAAGGTGCGGATAAAGTAGCAAAAAAATTAAAAGAAGAGCTTGGAATTGACTTCAATCAGACTACATCTGATGGCAAATATACCCTTATGGAAACCAGATGTTTAGGTATGTGCGCTATGGCTCCGGTTATAAAAATTGGGGATGATGTGCATGCAAAAGTAACACCGGATAAAGTTTTATCTTTGTTAGAAAAATATAAAAATATTTAATAAAAAAGCTTTTGTTTTAAAACCTGCATTTGATCTAAAAAATCTTCTAAGTCGATTATTTTTTTAAATCTTGTTGAATCATCAAAATTTTTATAAAAATGGTTGAAATTGGTTTTAAATTTTTCATATTCTTCAAGAAAATCCGATCCTATTATTTTTGCTGATTCATAGTTATCTTCAATTAATTCATTCAAATCAAAGAGCTTGTCTAAATTAACATTTTCATAATCTTCTAATAATCGATCAATTTCATTATCCAATTTATATAAAAAATCTTGGAGATTTTGTCTTTCTAACAAAAACTCATCTTCCTGCGGCTGCATTATATTTATCCTAAATCATTAATCAAATTCTCTAATCTTTCAAAAATGAGATTAACTCTTTCTTTGTCAATATCAGAAAGTTTATTAGGTATATTTGTAATCAAAATATGAAATCTGTGAAGATCTCTCAAAAAGTTTACATCTTTAATTTTATCTTCAGCTATATATTCCAAGTTTTTAATACCGCGCTGAAAGTCTTTAATTTTTTCTTTAGATATTTTTGAGGGATTTTCAATAGCCCATTTAATCTCTTTTTTAAGCTCATTAAAATCTCTTATAAGATCTCTTTTATAATCTGGAACAGAAGGTTCTACTGCCATAAATTTATCTTCCTCTATTTTAAATCTTTAAAAAGTTTTTGGATCATTTCATCAAACTTTTGATAATCACCAGGTTTAACTTCATTCGGATGGTTTGCAGAATGGTCAAATTGCTTTTTAAAATTTTTAAAATCATTAAAAAGCTTTCCTCCAATATTTTTAGCATATGGTGTTAGATCTTCTAGAGCTTGTTTTAATTGCTCTAATTCTATGTCGCTTACATCATTCGGATGCTGCGCGCACCATCGAAATTCATCTTCCAGCTTATTTAAAAGGTGATTAAATTTTTCTTTTTTTGACTCGTCAAAAATTGGAGCTGCCATAAGCCTGCCTTCCTTGTTTTATCTTCTTCTATTTATATTTTACTAATATTTTTTTTAGATCGTCTATAAAAAAATAACTAATTTATTATTTATTTATATAAACTATTATAAATAATCGTGTTAATTGTAATTATTTTTTTTGGTAAATAGATTGTATTAGTAATCATTTAATAAGTCTTGGGATAGAAAAATTAATTAATGAGTTTTTTTAAGTAAATCTTTAATTTTTAACAGGTTGAATTTCTTTTGCCTGTTTTAAGGAGAATCTAACGAAATAGGGAGATATAAGTTCATTTACCAAAGTAGCGCCAATAACCGCATTAACCATTAAATCGCTTAAAAAGGGAAGAGTTTTAGAAAAGATCACATCTGCTTGTAAAACAAGTCCTATGCTTACCCCAGCAGTTGGAAAAAGAGCTAGCCCCATATATCTTTTAATTGCTTTTGATGAGTGACTAATTACAGCTCCTGTATAAGAACCAAAATATTTTCCTATAAATCTGGACACAAGTAATATAAAGGTCAAAATGCCGGCTTTTGATAAAAAGGAAATATTTAACTGAGCGCCGGCTATTAAAAAAAATATGCCAAAAATGGGCTCTTCAATACTATCTAAAACTTCAAAAGCATCATCGGCTTTTTTATGTTCTATAAAATTTACTACAAAAAGACCTAACATCATATTCGCTAAAAGAGCTGAAATTTTAAAAGTTATAGCTAAGCCACCTGTTACAAGAACTGCTCCTATAATGATTCCAAGTAAAATGTCTTTGGGGTTGAAAAATTTTAAAATTAGCTTTAAAACAATGCCGACTAAAATGCCTAAAACAAGGGCCAATAAAATTGAAACTGAAGGCTCTAAAATCGCAATTTTTAGATCAAGAAGATCTCCTTGAATAAGACTTTTTGCGATAACCATAGCAAATGAGTAAAATATCAAAGCTATTGCATCATCAATTGTAATAATTCCTAAAAGGACATTTGTAAAAGAGCCTTTTTTTGCTTTATACTCGCGTAGGATTGATATGATAGGGGCAGGCGCAGTTGCCAGCGATATTGACCCTAAAATCAAAGCTATTGGTAAAAAGGTTTTTTCATAGCCATTTAAAGATTCTGAGTGATTAACAATTTTAGGTAAGAAAAAAGCCGAAAAAATAAATACTGCTAAAAATGCAAAAAAAGCTTGAAGTATTGTTACCCAGAGAATTGATTTTTTAAATTTATTTAAAATATCAAGTTTAAGAGATCCTCCAATTGAAAAAGCAATAATTGATAGAGTAATATCTGTGATTATTGATAAATCTTTTGTTATCATTTTTTCTGAAAACAAATTTAAAACAGAAGGTCCAAAAATAATACCGGCTAAAAGATATCCAACAATATGAGGGGATTTGAAAAAGTTAGCAATCCTTGCAAAGGCTTGTGATAGTAAAAACAAAAGACCGATATAAATTAAAAAATGAAAGCTTTCAGGCGCAGTATAAAAATTGGAAAATTCAAACATTTATTCTTCTAAAGGTTGTATGTCAGTAGCTTCAAGTCCTCTTTCAGTTTTTTTTACATCAAAACTCACTCTTTGTCCTTTGTCTACTGCTTTATCTGTAGTCAAGATGTTTGTTTTATGAAAAAATAACTCTTCATTTTCTACTCCATCTTCAACTAAAAACCCATAATTCTTTTCGGGGTTGTACCATTTTACAGTTCCTTGGCGAAACATAGCTATCTCCTAGATTTAGTTTTTCCATTTATTTTCAACATACAATTTTTTTAATATTATAAAAATAATTTTTTTAACTTATTAGAAAAAACCATTATGGGATATCATAGGATGTTATTAAAATAAAAATTCGTTTTTAATTATGCTTTTATGTGAACTCGAATCAAATAAATCTGCAAAAATAATTAAAATTTTAGGAGAAAGGGGTGTTTTGAAAAAGCTTTCTTCTATGGGGCTTATAGTCGGAGCAACAGTCAAAATGGCAAAAAATGATTTTACAGGTCCAATAATTTTATCTATTAACAACACTAAAGTTATTTTAGGCAGAGGGCTCAGCTCAAAAATAGAAATTAATATTTTATGACAGATCTTATCAAAATAGCTCTTATTGGAAATCCCAACTGCGGTAAAACAACCCTTTTTAATGCTATTACGGGATTTAGACAAAAAATCGGGAATTATCCCGGTGTTACCGTCGAAAAAAAATGCGGCATAAAAAAAATAGGTGATATTACCTTAGAGATTATCGATCTTCCGGGAATTTATAGCTTGGGTGCTCACTCAGATGATGAAAGGGTTGCAAAAAACTATATATTAGAAGAAAAACCTGATATTGTAATTAACATAATCGACGCATCAAATTTGGAAAAATCTTTGTTTTTAACAACAGAGTTGATGGAGCTAGATAGACCTATTTTATTAGCTATGAACATGACCGATATCGTAAAAAGAAATGATATTGAAATTGACTACGAATTTTTGAAAAGCATTTTAGAAGTAGAAATTGTAGAGATAATAGCTAATAAAAAAATTGGATTGGATCTTCTTTTAGAAAAAGCTATCAATCTTTCCAAAAAAGAAAAATCAAGAGGAATAAATGTAAAATTTTCAAGTGACGTTGAAAGTGCCATTTTAGAAATTGAAAAAAAAATATCCGATTCACACAGCCTTAAAGAAAAAAGACTTTTAGCTTTAAAATTTTTAGAAAATGACAAAGATTTTTTTCTCAAATACGGAACTCATTCTCTAAAAAAAATTGTTGAAATACAAAAAGAAAAAATAGAGAAAAAATATCTTGATCATTTTGATATGATCATTCAAAGACAAAGACATGAATTTTTACGTGAGATTTTAAAAAAAACAATATTTAGAAAAGAGCAATTTGAAAAAACTTTTTCTGATAAAATAGATTCAATTGTAACTAATAAATACCTTGGTCTTCCTCTTTTTTTACTTATAATGTTTTTAATTTTTGAGTTTACTTTTTCACTTGGGGCCTATCCAACAATTTTACTTGAAAAAATCTTTAAGGGATTATCATCTTTTTTAATGAATATCTGGCCAAAAAACTCATTTTTACTAATTAGATCTTTATTAATTGACGGTGTAATAGCGGGTGTTGGTTCGGTTTTATCTTTTCTTCCAAATATTATGATTTTATTTTTTTCAATATCTATTTTAGAAGATAGCGGCTATATGGCAAGAGCCGCTTTTATATTGGATAGGATTATGCATAAGCTGGATCTGCATGGTAAAAGTTTTATTCCTATGCTGATTGGATTTGGATGTTCGGTTCCGGCAATTATGGCCACAAGGTTTTTAGAAAATAAAAAAGATAGACTTATAACAATTTTAGCAATTCCTTTAATTGCATGCAGCGCTAAACTTGTTGTTTTCACCTTGATAATACCTGCATTTTTCGAAAAAGCCTATCAACCTATAGTTTTGTTCTCTTTATATTTAATCGGGATAATTTTGGCTATTATATCAATAAAACTATTCAAGCTGACTCTTTTCAAAAAAGAGAGTTTTTCTTTTGTTATGGAACTGCCCGAATATAAACTTCCCTCATTTTTTGCCCTTTTTATGCATATGTGGGATAGATCTAAAGAATATATTAAAAAAGCCGGAACTCTAATATTGGGATTTTCAATTGTTTTGTGGTTTTTATCAACATTTCCAATGCACAATGATAAAAAAGATATTTCAAAATCTTACGTAGCTAAAATAGGTAATTTTATTGAGCCTGTTTTCAAACCTCTTGGTTTTGACTGGAAGATAAACACATCTTTGATAAGTTCTTTTGCAGCTAAAGAAGTTTTTGTATCTCAATTATCTGTAATCTATGCAACAAAAGATTCTGATAGAGGATATTTTCAAAAAGAGCTTAGAAAAGATTATTCAAAGTTACAAGCTTATGCCATTATGCTTTTTATATTAATCAGCACGCCATGCATGGCAACCATAGCTATAACGAAAAAAGAACTAAATTCTTTTAAATGGGCTCTATTTCAGCTCTTTTATTTAACTGCTTTAGCATATGCAGTAACACTTATTTTTTATCAATTAGGAAAACTTTTTACAGGATAATTATGTTGGAGAAAATTTTTATTTTTTTAATTGT
>JAFGQY010000138.1 GCA_016935395.1 Parachlamydiales bacterium | reverse complement strand
TAAAAATACATAAATATAGTCGATTATTCTTTTAACTAAATCTCTAAGCCTTCCTAGATCTTTTGAAAAAGCGCTTGTATACTGCTGTGAATTTACTTGAATTGCTGGGCTTATTTTTGTCATTTTAGTCCTCTATAAAATAACATCAAAACTTATAAGTTAACAGTTAAATTATATCAAATAATTTATTATATGTGTAAGCCCAAAGTTATAATGACACCTTTTTCCAAAGTTGAAATGATCCCTCAAAATAAAAATTTTAGCATGGAGGTGACGAGGATTGGAGAAGATACTTATGAGTCAAAAGGAAGCCGATCGTCCACATGTTATGAAGTTGTTATATAATAACCTGATCTTTACCCATGAATCAAAAAAGACTAGCTACCAATAACATGTCTTGCAATCTTGTATAGCCTCCGCAAATCATTGAGCACCCAGGTTCTTCATCAGATTATCGCCCTATAACACCTCCTAAATGCGCAAGTCAGCACCAAAAATATCTCACCGTTTTCAATTTCACATTAAATAACCTTTCTATGAGTATAATCCAGGGTTTGGGTACAGCTTCTTCGACCGCCCTTGCGGAGACAACCGGTAGTATTCTCTCATTGCTAAAAGTTGCATCGCTACCACAATAATTATTCTAAATGCTGCAAGAATTCGGCTTGCCTGCTTTAATTAGATATCTTCAACCCGACTGCCTGTTTTTAAGGCCTTATGGTAATCTTCGATCAACCAGCGTCATCTGCATATTTCGATGATTCTTCGGGGCATCTTCTTCGTTCTCGACAGAAAGATTCGTAATCAGTATTTACCCTAGCTTAGGCCGGTTCGGGCGCCCCACTAGGATGAACGCTCATCTTTTTAGAACTCTTAAAACACAACTTCTAATAATACCTCTGATCGTCATTTTGATAATAGGTGTTCAGACAACCGTTTTAGAAGTGTTTTTAGGTAGAACATTTGTTTGATATTTGTTTTTTTTACCAACTACTTAGAATTAAAAAATTTTAAAAAAAAATACCCCCCCCCTAGTAATTATAAGAGATTTTTGTGTGTTTTTTTTTGAGTTTTTTCAAAAAAAATTAAATTCTAGAAATTATCCAAGCAGTAACAATTCCAGCAGCTACTGCAAATATTGTAGCATTACAATGAGATA
The DNA here is from genome assembly GCA_016935395.1 of Parachlamydiales bacterium. Lineage (GTDB taxonomy): Bacteria > Chlamydiota > Chlamydiia > Chlamydiales > SM23-39 > JAFGQY01. The sequence goes on along the minus strand of JAFGQY010000138.1, from coordinate 2,842 downwards.
CTCTTTGAGCTAGAGATTTTTTTGTTACTACTGGAGCTGCTTGTTCTACCAGAGTAGGTTTTTTTTCCGCCAATACTAAATCTGAATGTGTTGCTAGATCTTCGGATACTACCACTCTAATATCTTGCTCTTCATCTTCAGAATCACCGGGTCTATCGGCTAATGAAAAGTAAAGTTTGTCTACCCAATAAGTCTTGTGTTTATCAGGATGCAAATCGAAAAATTTATCTTTTAATTTTTGCTCTTCCATCTCTCTTTCTAAAGCACGAGTTTCCTTTTGTTTTGTTACATAATTTTCAACAGCTTTAGATAGCGCTGATATATCTTTTTCGTTAAGAGCTTCAGTTATATCTTTCCACTCCATTTTTTTCAAACGAGAGAATTCATCATATCTACCAACAAATAATACATCTGTTAATCCTTTTCTTACTATCAGTGCTTTTTTATCAGTTTGATCTGGTTGTTTTTTATTATCAATTACTTGACAAAAGGATTTCCCGAATATTCCAGTATTTCTATAAGCAACAACGTGGTATGTTGTTTCATCAAACTTCCAAGTAGATGCGTGTACATTTTTTACAAGTACTTCACCTTCTTTTACTGAGTAATATGCTTGAGCGTTGTAAACCTTTAAACATTGCGCTGCTGCTCCTGTTGCAGTTGCCATAATTTTTTCTCCTTATTTTGTAGTTAATTAATTCATGAACAATAAATTACTCTACAGTTCCCCTTAACATTTTGCACAAAAACTCCTTTACTATGAGCGTCGAAAATTCCCATAGACCTTCCAATTTCTTTACAAATAGAGAGTTTTTTCGAAACTTTTTTGTAAAATAAAAGGCTATCAAAAGCAAGAGAAACTAAGAATCTTGATTCTAGAGTATGTCGTTTCATTTTGTTATTTAAATTTTTTGTTATAATCATAGCTTTTTTCTGTAAAACTTCAATTTTATTTTGAACAGGTTTTACATTTTTTAAGATCCATTTCATTTTAGGTATATTTTTAGTCGGATGTCTGGCAACACAGGATACTTATTATGTAAAAACAATAAAAGGCGTTGGTAAAATCTATCAACAAACTTTTATAGATACATATTCAAGAGTTGCGGATGTTAAATTGAATAAAGAAAAAAACTGATATAACATCAGCTGCTATTTTGAATGATAAAATTCTTTCTTGTGTGAATCTCAAGATATACCTCTTCTTAGAATATTACCTGATAGAGGAACAGAGTATTGTGACAAGATAGAAAATCATGCTTTCGAATTATTTTTAAGCATCGAAAATATAGATCATTCAAAAATAAAAGCATATTCACCTCAAACAAATGGTATTTGTGAGAGGCTTCATAAAACGATGAAGCAAAAATTTTATGATACAGCTTTTTTAAAAAAAAATATTCTTCCATATAAGAAAACAAAAGGATGCAGATCTGTGGTTTAAATATTATAATGAAGAAAGACCTCATTCAGGAGAATGATATTGTTATGGCAAAACACCTATACAAATATTTTTAGATAGTAAAAAAATAGCTTTGGAAAAAAATAACGAAAAGACAGCTCTTTTGTTATCTGACAGTTGTGAATTATCCAACAATTTAAAAGGATAATAAATGGGTGTATGTTAGACTAAGTCTTAACGGCTACACTTCAAGGTTAGCTTTTTAATTTCAGAAAAAATAACCAAACTTATTTTATTTGTGTAATTTAAAAATTAAAAAAGATACTACTAACACTTGGATTTATAGAACAATCTTTTATATATAAAATTACAAGAACTAACTCTGTAAATTTTTATTGTCAAATTTTCCTTCATTTAATCTTCTTTAAAAAAATCCTTATGGACTTGCTTTATTAGGATCTTATAATTTACGAAGCTGGTTAATACTTCTCTCGATTTGACTTAATAACTGTGTTATTTGTCTGCTTCCACTAATATTTAACGATAAATCAGGTAATTTATCAAGCTTTTTCATTTCCATTGTAAAGTGCATTAATTGCTTTCGTAATTGTTTAATAACATCATTGTCAAATAATAAATCAGGTGATAGATCACTTCTATTTAATGCTTCCTTAACTTCTTCTAATTTATCTTTTATCGCTTTAACGTCACTGTCGTCATCTTGTGCTAAAACTGGCAGTAAGCAAATTTCATTTATACTTACAGTTAATTGATTTTTTATTTCAACATGCAACAGATCCTTTATACGACCTAATGGCTCTGTTATTTTTTCTAAAATATCACTTCTTTTTTGAATTTTTATTAAATCTTCTCGATCTCTCTTTTCTATCAACGATATATCTTTTAATCGACTAATTCTTTTTATAAGTTTATATGAATCTATACCTAGTAGTCTTATTACTTCTGAATGAAATAATTCTTCTGTTCTTTTTAATATTTCTCTTATTTCTGTAATATTTTTGTTTTCCTCAAATAAATGATGTGACATTAAACGAAATGCAGCATTTTCATTCCAAATTACTCTAATGAGTTTATTTTCAAAAGCAAGGTTTAAAAAATTTACATAGCATTCTATTTTTCTAAATAAATCCATTTTTTGTTTGGCTTTGAGACCTAATTCCTCAGACAAAGGTGTAGCTGATGAGGCTTCTCGTTCTTGTTTCATTTGATGTATCTCTTGTTCCAATGCTAACTTTTGTTTTTCAAGTTTAACCGTTTCTTCTCCAGATAGTTTTTTTTCTAAAAATTCTTTCTGTTGTCTCTTATTTTTCAGTTTATAAAGTAAATAAATAACAACACCTGAAACTACTGTCGTGGTTAAATTTCCCCAAATCAATGAGCTTGCTTTTTTTAATGTAAATATACCAACTTGATTCAAAG
>JAFGQY010000137.1 GCA_016935395.1 Parachlamydiales bacterium | reverse complement strand
AGTGTTAGGTGGTCTATAAAAGATAAAGGACATGAATCTTTCTGTGATGCAGATATAACTTTAAATGATATAGAAGAAAGCAAGAGAAAATACATAGTAGCATCACGTATATTATCAATTATATTGCTTTCGTCTGTAGCACTGGAAATTGTTAATAGAGGTTACTTCAAAAACAAGATAATTGATTATGTTGCTTTTCCAAGTTCTTTTGTGTCTTTAATAGGTTTGTGTCATGGTTTATATAAGATAAAAAAAATTAGCAACCAAATCAAGGAGTATATTAATAATATTGCTTATTATGATACTTTTAACCTAAATGGTTCAAGCGGAGGCTCAACGCCTTGGGGATCAAGGGCTCCTTCTAAAATTTATGATTAAACATTTAAATCAAAGAAAACACATCATACTGAGTTATGAAAAATCTGTTTGATTGACCTGATTTTTTATTTAGTATAACTTTTTTTAATAAAAGGAATTTTTATGAGATGTGATTTATTTTCAGCACTTTTTCGTTCTGATTCAGGGTTAATTAATTTAGATCTTGATAAAAAAAAATATAAGATTTTATCATGCATATTTTCAGGTTTATTTATTTCAAGTATTACATTAGAAGGTTTTAATAGACTTTATTTGCAAAATAAGACAATCGATTATGCTGCAATTCCATGTTCTATAATATCTTTTTCAACTTTTTGTTTTTATTTATATAAAATAAAAAAAATTAATAGCTTCTTTAGCGAGGGCATAGATGGAGAACCATTTCCATTTATTGCAAGTGGAGAATCGTCTCCAGGAGGTCCTTCAAGAGAATGTACAAAAATTTTTTAAGCAGTCATGTAAAAAATAAGATTATTTTCAGAGAGGTTATTTTATCATATTTCAATTTCTGAAAATTTAAATCGATATTAATTTTTTTGTAAGGATATTAAAAATTAATTTGATAAAAGAATTTTTCTTATTTATCATATTTTTTTTTAAAAAAAAGGTGTTTATATGGCTAATAGGGTTTCCTCTTTAAATTTTTTACAGTTTGAAAATGTCATAGGATTTATGAAAAGAAGATATAAAATTGCTGCATATGCGTATTCAAGTATTTTCACTTTGAGCTCTGCATTGGAAGGATTAAATAGGTTTTACTTAAAAAATAGAATAATCGACTACATTGCTATTCCAAGTTCTGTCATATCTCTAACGGCCTTTGCTTTTTGTTTATCCACAATACATACTATGCATATGGCTTCGCTCTATTCAAACAATAGCCTCCCTAGAAGACGAAGAATCAGTCAGGATGACTCTCCAACTGCAAGAGCTTCTAGATCTTTGGATGGAACTAGAAGGTCAAGAGCAAGTTCAGATAGCTCAGGATCAGCTAGAGCTGCGGGCGAAAGGCAGCCATATGCTTGTCCTCCGACTCCTGAAGACCCTTTTAACATTACGATTTCACCAAACTTAATAGATACTTCAGCTAATCGTATCAAAAGAAAATATAAAATAGCAGCATATGCATTTTTAAGTTTATTTTTTTCTAGCGCTGCATTAGAGGTGGTAAATAGATTCTACTTAAAAAAGAAAATAATAGATTATATTACTATTCCAAGTTCTGTAGTATCGTTTTTAACTTTTAGTTTTTGTTTATCTACAATAAATACTATTAATTCGATTGTATCATACTCACCCGTACATAGAGCTTCAATCATTGCTTCGCCGATACGTGAGGAAGGAGAAGGACTATTCCCGCCAACTCCGCCTTCTGCACTAGGATCAGCACCTGGAACTGCAGATAATTCACCATTATTGAGAAGTTATGATGATGTAGTAGGCGAATAGTATTTTAAGATTTTTCTTGAACTTTCTTAAGCATAATTATAGACTTGATAGAAGAAATTATTGCTATAAACTAAGTTTTTTTTTAAACTTATGAACTTTTTCAAAAAATCATATCTTTATGAATAATTAGGGTCAAAATATGAATGAAAAAACACAATTAGATAAAAAAATCAATGAAATCGAAAAAATTAAAATCAAGTTAGATGATTTTTCTTCTAATGAAGAGAAAATCAATTTTCTTTTAGACGAGATGAGAAATGCATTAAATGATGAAACTCAAGTTGATTTTAATTATTTTTGGGGCTTGAAAAATTTATGTTTAACTATTTTTAAATTGCCTATCAATTCGATATCTAGAGTGGAGTTTTGGAAAAGATTCATAGATATATCTAATCAGTCCAAAAAGATAAAAGAGATCTTTGATGATAACATATCATTTGAAATTGAGCAGATAGAGCTTACTATTGATTCATTGGAGAAAGATTTAAATAATTTTTCACAGATAGCTGAGAGTGTAAAAGATTTGGAGCTTAACAATAGTTTACAAGCGCTATTTTCAAAAAAGGAATATTTTTTAAATATCCATAAAGAGCTTAGTGTATTAAATTCTTTTTCTATTCGAATAAATTCTCTTAGGAAAGAAATTATCAAAACGAACATGCGATTAAGCTTGAAAAACAGGCTATTAAAAAGGTTATCAGCTGTTGGAGATTTCGTGTTTCCAAAAAGAAAAGAGCTCATTAAAGATCTAAGCCAGGAATTTTTAAACTGTATTGATTCTTACATTGAAAACTTTGATTTGAAAAATTCAAAGTATTTTATTTTAAAAGATGAAATCAAATCGCTTCAATCTATTGCTAAAGTTCTTACTCTAAATACACACTCATTTACAACATCAAGATTAAAACTTTCTGATTGCTGGGATAAGGTCAAAGTTGCTGAAAAAGAATATAAACAAGATAGATTAAAGTCTTTAGAGGTTGTTAATAAAGTTACTGATAAGATAGATGCTCTTCATGCAATGTGTAAAAATGATCCTGAAGATAAAAATATAGAAAAAACAGAAGATGAAATAGTGAATTTCATGAAAACCCTTGAGCTGACAAGTGCTGATGTGAAATTTTTAAAAAACAAAATAAAAAATGCAAAAGCACCGATTTTTGAAAAAAAACAACATGAAAAGATAGAAAGAATTAATGTTCAAAAGCAAGAAGAGGAAAGTAGAGTACAAAAAATTGAGGATATAAAAAATCATCTAAAAGATCTTATTTCTAAAAAGGAAATATCTTTAGAAGAGCTTGAAAATGAAAAAATAGATCTTGATGAAAAAATGAAAAGCTTAAATCTTTTGAAATTTGAAAAATTAATAATGGATAAGGATTTTAAAGTTTTAAAAGATCTTATAGAAGAGAAAAAAGAGATAAAGCTATTTGAAAATGAATCGGATGAACTGAAAAGTTTTAAACTTTTGTTGGAACAAAAAAGACTTAAAAAACAAACACTTAAACAGAATTTAGATAATTTAAAAAAAGAACTTTCCGGATCAGGGTTTGATTTTGAAAAAGCTATGATTTATAGGGAGCTTATTGACAGTGAAAAGCTAAGATTTGATGAGCTTGATGCTTCTATAAATGAATTAGAAGATAAAATAGATGAATTAGAAAGTGTCTAAACGTGAAAATTAGCATTTTCGATTTAGATTACACCATTTTAAAAATTAACTCTTCTTTCAAATACTACCTTTTTTTATATAAGAAAAATTTCTTCAAAAAAAGTTCTTTTTTTTATCTTTTTTTTTATTTTTTAAGACTGAAGCTATTTAACTTCCCTTTAAAAAAACTACATAAGATTATTTTTGATAAATATCTTACGGGAATGGATAAAAAGATTCTTATTGATCATGTGAATGCTTTTTTAGATAAGTATTTATACAAATCTTTTTATATGCCTTGCATCAATAAAATCAATGAAGCTTCTTTAAACAATCACTACTTAGTGCTACTTTCTTCTTCCCCGGATTTTTTAGTAAAACCTATCGGTAAAATTTTAAAATTTAATGAATGTCATGCAACTGTTTATGGAGTGGATAAAGATAATAAGTTTGATAAAATTGAAAGTATCATTGATGGAGATGAAAAAGAAAAAATTGCTAAAAACATTATAAAAAAATTAGCTGTTTATCCGAGCGATATATATGTATATTCAGATAGTATTGATGATTTAAAACTTTTTTACCTGGCAGAGCATAAAATAGCTGTTAGACCCAACAGAAAACTTTTGAAAGTTTTTAAAAAAAATAAATGGGAAATCATATGAAAAAAGTAGCTTTTTTCGGTGGGAGCTTTGATCCCATACATCTTGGACATTTAAATTTAGCGATTGAGATTTTTGAAAAATCAAAGAGATTCGATGAAATTTTATTTTGTCCAACAAATATATCTCCTTTTAAGCTGGAAAAGCCGCCTAAAGCGTCTTTTGAACATAGATTAAACATGTTAAAAATAGCATTGAAAAATGCACCTTTTTTTAAAATTACATCTTCAGAGATTAAAAGAGACTTTCCCTCATATACGATAGACACTTTAAATCTTTTAAAAGATGAAAATGATTTGAACCTTATTCTTACGGAAGAATCACTTGAATATTTTCATTTATGGAAAGAATATGAAAATATTTTAAAAATTGCCCCTTTAATTGTGGGGACGAGAAAAAAAAATATCGATACATATT
>JAFGQY010000136.1 GCA_016935395.1 Parachlamydiales bacterium | reverse complement strand
TTACAAACTTTTTTCATAAAAAAATTTCTATTACATTCTAATACTACGTTCAAAGTAAATTAGCAACTTGAACAGATATTTTTAATAATATAAAATATTACCTAATAAGCAGGTAAAATATGTTCAAATACGACCTTAAGAATATAAGAAATTTTTCAATAATAGCGCATATAGATCATGGGAAATCCACAATAGCCGATAGGCTTTTAGAGTTCACAGAAACAGTATCTAAAAGGCTGATGCAAGAGCAATACTTGGACGACATGGAGCTTGAAAGGGAAAAGGGAATAACGATCAAGGCTCATCCGGTAACAATGTATTACAAAGCAAAAGACGGCATAACCTATCAAATTAATTTTATTGATACTCCCGGACATGTGGACTTTTCATATGAGGTATCCAGGTCACTTTCTGCATGTGAAGGAGCACTTCTCATAGTAGATGCTTCGCAAGGAGTGCAGGCTCAAACTATGGCTAACGTACTATTGGCTATAGATAAAAATTTGGAAATTTTACCGATTATAAACAAGATAGATCTTAGTGGATCCAATCCTGAAGAGGTAAAAAGACAAATTGAAGAGGTTGTAGGAATTGAAACAACAAATTTGGTTTTAGCATCCGCAAAGAAAAATATAGGAATTGAAGAAATTTTAAATGGAATAATAAAAAATATACCTCCGCCTAAAGAAGATTCTGAAGAAACACTAAAAGCTTTAGTATTTGATTCTCACTACGATACATATAGAGGAATTATGGCTTATGTGAGAGTAATCTCTGGTGAGATAGAAAAAAAATCTCAAATCCTTTTGATGGCCTCTGATAGAAACTACGAAGTTTTAGAAGTAGGGATATTTTCTCCTACTGCAAAACCTGTAGATAAACTAAGAGCCGGAGAAGTGGGATATGTTATTGCAAATATGAAAAACCCAAAAGATATCAAGATTGGAGAAACTATAACTCTTACAAAAAAGCCTGCTAGCAAACCTCTTGCTGGCTTCAAATTAATCTCTCCTGTCGTTTATGCGGGAATTTATCCTGTAGACAGCACTGATTTTGAAAATTTAAAAGATGCTCTTACAAAACTTCAGCTTAATGATTCTGCTCTTTTTGTTGAGCAGGAAAGCTCTCACGCGCTAGGTTTTGGTTTCAGATGTGGATTTTTAGGTCTTTTACATTTGGAAATTATATTTGAAAGAATTTTAAGAGAGTACGACTTAGATATCATCACAACCTCCCCTTCTGTAGTTTACAAAATTACATTATCTGACGGTAAAAAAATTGATGTAGATAATCCGGCTCATTTTCCGGATCCAACTTTTATAGAATTTATTGAAGAACCATATGTTAAATGTCATGTTATGATTCCATCTGATTATTTAGGAGCTGTAATGAACCTTGGAATGGAAAAAAGAGGTGATCTTGAAAATACTGAAACCATGGATGCAAAAAGGCTTCTTTTAACATTTAAAATGCCTATGAATGAGATTTTAACGGACTTTAATGACAAGTTAAAATCTATAACACGTGGATATGGATCTTTTGATTATGAGATCGAAAGCTATAAAAAATCTGATATCATTAAATTGGAAATCAAGGTTAACGACGAAGTTGTAGACGCATTTTCCTGTTTAGTACATAGATCAAAAGCTGAAGCAAAGGGTAGAGCTATTTGTGGTAAATTAAAAGATTTAATACCAAAGCAACTTTTTAAAGTGCCTATTCAGGCAGCTATAGGCGGTAAAATAATTGCCAGAGAAACCCTATCGGCTCTTGGTAAAAATGTAACAGCTAAATGTTACGGTGGCGATATCACTAGAAAAAGAAAGCTTTGGGAAAAACAAAAAAAAGGTAAAAAGAAGATGAAAGAAATAGGAAAAGTGAAAATACCTTCTTCTGTATTTACCGAAATATTAAAAACTGATTAGAAAAATTGTTATTTTTTAGTATCATTTAATTTTTTTATTGCATTGTTGATTTCTTTTTCAGTTCGATATTCTCTTAATTTATAAATAGGTAAATCTTTAATATTTGCAACGTAGTGAAGCATTTGAATTCTTTCACTCATAGCTTGAGCTCTTTTTTTAGCTATTTTTTCTTTATCTCCTTCAGAAACATATGTATAAAATAGTTCTTCTTGAAGTTTTTCTGTTTGACTAAAAATCTCTTTAATTGTTTTTTTAGCTTCAGAAGAAAACCTTCTATTTGCCCAAGGAAACGATTCTTTAGCCCAAAAATATTGCTTTGATCTTTCAAAAGAAGTATTTGCATGTTTTGGAGAAAAAGCCATTCCACCGTCTATTAAAACAATATCCTTGGCTTTTTTCTTATCTTTATCATCTAGAATAACCAGCCAATTTTCTGAGTGTCTGTCCATATTCCCTTCTAAAACATCATTTATCACCAGTTTATCAAACAGATGAGAAGGTAATTTATCTAGATATAATTTTGTTCTTGGCTTAATGTTTATAAAATCAAACACTTTATTATAGTTTTTATAAACACCTAAAAAATCTTTAGCTGATATGGCATTTTGAGCAAACAATTGGAAAGATCCTCTTTGATTGTTTGCTTTTTTTCTTTTATAGATTCTAGGATCCAAATTAACAATATCAGTTGGAGGAACAATGTTTGTGTTAATTTTCTGATCTATTACATAACTTGCTTTTTCAGCTATGTGGCAATTACCTGCAACAAAAGTATAAATCGAACCGCCAAAACCGATTAAGTTCAAAAATTTATTTTGCCATCTGGTTAAGAAAAATGGAGCTTCAGTAGATAATGAATCGCCAATTTTAGGCTTAAAAACAGCAATACTTTTATGATTTAAGTCTTTTAATATATAAGTCTTGCTATAACCTTGAGGTTTTATGGGTCTAACGCCCAAAAGAAGAGATAATTTCGCATCTGATAAAACATTTTTGAATTTTAGTGAGTTATAATATCTTGTAAAATATTCTTTTCTATTTTTTGAAAAAGGTAGTATCGGAATTTGATTATTATCAAATTTAATTTTTTCTTTTGCTTTTAAAATT
>JAFGQY010000135.1 GCA_016935395.1 Parachlamydiales bacterium | reverse complement strand
CATCGGTTGCCGTAGCTCTTTTGTCAATTTTAGAGGTATCTTCTATTGCTAAAGAGATATCTTCAAGGTCAGGACAAAAAATAAGACCAAATCAAGAGATTTTTGGAGTAGGCGTTTCAAACTTTGTTTTATCTTTTTTTTATACAGCAATGCCAACTTCAGCATCAGTATCCAGAACAACTCTAAATTATGAAATAGGCGCTAGAACAAGATTTTCATCTGTATTTAGCGGTTTGTTTGTAGCTTTTTTGATTTTCTTTTTATGGCCTTTTGTAAAATTAATTCCACTTTGTGCACTTTCAGCTATTTTGATTGTGATGGTTGTAAAAGTTGTTGAACTCAGACATGTAAAACTCTGCTTTAGAGCAACAATAGGCGATGGTGTAGTGTTTATGCTTACTATGGCTTCTTGTCTGTTTTTTAGATTGGATATAGCTTTTTTTATCGGTATTGCTATCTCACTATTTTTTTATCTTCAAAAAGCTGCTGTTCCTCACTTGGTTGAATATACTTTTGATGAAAGAAAAAGACTTGTTGTTGTAAGACCTAAAAAACATGTTCATAGAAGCATTAGAATTATAGGAATTGCAGGAGAGCTATTTTTTGCAGCTGTAGATTTAGTGCAAAATACCCTTCAAAAAATTATTAAAGAACCTCATGTAAAAGTTGTAATTTTAAGACTTAAAAATATCTACCATGTAGACGCTTCTATCTGTTTAGCTATTTTAAGATTAAATGATTATTTAACATCTACTAAAAGGCATCTTTTAATCAGCGGTGTAACAGAAGAGGTCTGGCTGATATTTGAAAAAGCGGGTGTTATTAAACAGCTTGGAAAAGATAAAGTCTTTTTAACTCATGAAGAAGAGCCCCACGCTTCTACTTGGAAAGCTTTAATAAAAGCTAAAACATTGATAGAATAATAAATTTATAATTTTTTGAAAATTTCAATCGTTTGATAGGGAAATATATTTGTTTTCATAAGCCGGATCATATTTATACTCTTCACCGTCAATTATTATTTTTCTATATATCCAGGGATCCTTGTTTTCACGAAGAAGTCTGTCGCACCCCATTATATATCCTTTAAAAAAACCATATCTATGCATTGCAAGCTGCATGTATCTGGAACTGGTTGGTCTGAAATGTGATCTGGGACCATCAACAGGGGATAGTACTTTTTGGTGAAAGAGAATTACTTTTTCTGCAGCTTTTGTAAGAATAGATTTTTTAATTTTTTTCTTTTTGGGGGTATATTTAACGCTGCTGTCTTTTCCCCACGGCTCAACGTAGTTAGGATTTTTGGAAAATGCTAAAAGTGGTAAGAAAGTTATTATTAAAAAAAAATAGTATTTTTTCATACTTAAAACCCATACCTTAGAGAAAATATTGGAAAATATTTTTCTTTTTTCATTATTGGAGTGGCAAGTGTTTCAAAAATTCTTTCGTTGTAAAATTTTGTTTCCTCTCCAGCCCCATAGATTCCACCAAAATACCAGCCGGTTTCAAAACTTACAGTTATTATTCCGGCTGCTGTCCAACCGCGTCTAAAAAATTCATAAGAGGCATAAATAAAAAGACCATTTAATAAAAAAGCTGTTACAGCAGATCTTGTTTGCCCAATATAAAGGTATCCAGCTCCCGGTAAAAAGGCGTTTAAAGCCTGAGCGGTCGGAATGGATTTTTTTTGTTTTCTGTATATATCTAGCATTAAAAGAAGTTGTTGGTTTTCAGGAGGAGTTTTTGAAATTTCCTCTATCTTTTCTATGTCAGCGGTTAAAAGCGCCGTTGAAAGTACAATTTTTTTTTCCGAATCAGGATAATTTTTTTGAAGTAACTCTAAAATTTTTTGTGTTTTCTCTTCATCTTTTATTTCAAAATAACTCTCATATAAAACTATTAATAGATCATGAAACGGTTCAAAAGATTTGTCTACACAATCAAGTGTAGATCTTTCGAAATACTCTATTAGCTCTTCATATTTTTTAGCTAAATAATAACAAAGAAGAGTTGAATACTCCAGCTGCTGCTTTCTATAAACATTATCTTCACCAAGTAGTATTTCAGCTCTTTTGTAGTTTGTGATCGCTCTATATAAATCAAGCTCTTTAGCAAAACTTTTAGCTATGATAAATTCTTTCGCCCAGTCCTGTTTTTTCTCTTCTTCACTAAGAGGCATAAAAGGATCTTTTAAAGAATTGATCAGATCTTCTTTTGCAGAAAAACTAAGCTTCGGCTCAAGTTTGTCTTCAACTCTGCAGCAAGAGAAAAGTGAAAATAGTGATAAAATTAAAATGAGTTTTTTATTCATCTTCAAAAGATTTTATGGATTCAATAGCTTCATCAAAATCACGCTCTAATGGAGCGGTTCCTGTCTGCTCTCTAAAATAGTCTTCCTGGTTTTCTGTTATATTTAACATGTCTTTGTATGAGTTTATTATATGCGGCCTTAAAAATATAACAATATTATTTCTGGAGTCATTTTTGATGTTAGAAGAAAAAGCAGCTCCGATTATAGGTAGTCCGCCAAGACAGGGTATCCCTGTTTTTGTTCTAGCTTTGGTATCTTGCACCATACCGCTTAATACCAAAAAGTTTTTGTTAGGAACATGTACAGAGGTTGTCATAATAGTTTTTGTTGTTGTGATACCTGTTACAGCTCCTAATTGTACATCAACAGTTTGATCTCCCGGTTTGGATGAACTTTCAAGATCGATTGATAAAGTAACAACATCAGAGTTTCCAAGTATTGGAGTGATAGTCAAATTCATTCCAACGTCTCTATATTCAATGTTTGTTGTAATAAGAGTATTTCCTCCTTGAGTAGTAGTGTTAGATACAACAGATCCGGTATACGGGAAGTTTGTCCCGCTAAATATTTTTGATGTTTTGCCATCTTGGGTAATTATTTTAGGTGTCATAACAATTGAAGTTTCAGTATCTGTTTGAAGAGCTTGTAAAAGTGATCCTAATGATAAAAATGATCTTCCTTTATGAAACAGTAAATCTCCAATCACACCTAAATCAAATCCTCCGGAAAGCGGCAAACTGCTTCCTGTCGGTGTGACGGAATTGTTGATCTGGTTGAATGGTGCTGAAAAAGTTGTATTGGTAGGATTTGTATTACCAATGCCGGTTACCGCTTTATCTTTGTATTGAAATTTAGAAGCCCAGTCAAGGCCGAAATTTAACGCGTTAGCAAGAGTAGTATTTATAATCAATACTTCGATAAACACCTGTTTTAACGGCACATCTAAGTTAGCTATTAGCTCTTTTAGTTTAGCTAATGTTTCTTGATCTCCGGAACATAAAAGAGAGTTTGTTATCTGTATCCATTGGATTGAGTTAATCGCTTTTAGAAGTTTTAATTTATCAGGGCTGTCTCCCTCGCCTGTTTTTAAATCAGTTGATATCTGTTTTAGAGCTTGCTGTATCTCATTTCCCTTATGAAATTGAAGCTTATATACCAAAAATCCAAGATCTTCTAATCCTGTGATATCCTGTGCAGGTGCTGTGCCTGCTGATGCTATGTCAAATGTAGATAATAGACCCTTGATCTCTTCTATTGCGCCCACCTCACCGGTGAAAACAAGTGATTTGGTGCTTTCGGTATACTTCATAGATTCTATAGCTTCATAAAGAGGCTCGTTTTCAACGCCGGTTACTTTTATCTGCTCTGCAAATTCATTTAGTATTTTTTCAAGATCAGGTCCGGTTAAGTACTTTGGTTTGTACACATAATATGTCATTGTTTCATCTTGATCGGGAGCAATATCAAAGCTTTCAACTAAAGGTTTTAATCTTTCAAGCGCTTCTTGAGTTCCTGTAAATACTAATGAGTTTGTATCTCTTACATATTTCATCGATTTTAACGCAGATATAAAATCTATATTAGAAGTATCCATTTTAGATAGATCATCGGCTATAGATTTAATAGAATTCATCAATGTCTGTGGTTTGGATTTTTGTATTTTAAAAATCCAGAAATTTGTCTTTCCAATTTTTTGAATTGCCTGTTTTGAAGATGCAACGTCAATAGATTGTAAAAGAGTTTTTATTTTATCCAACGTTTCATCATTTCCTGTAAATACTACGGAATTTGTTGATTCCACAATTTTCATCGTTCTTATAGATTCAATTAAAGCCGGATCTGCAAGTCCTGAATTTTGCAGGTTTGATGATATGTTTTTAAATGAATTTACTACATCATCAGTTGATACAAATTTCGGACTGTACATGAAAAAGCTGCCTTTAATTCCTTTTCTCGGCTGATCGTAGTGCTCAATTATATTTTTAGCTTCGTCAATTGCAACCGTATCTCCTGTAAGAAGTATGGAGTTTGTTTCTTGCACCCATTTTGCATTTTCAATAACATATAAAAGTTTTTCGTCTTCAACATCTTGAGATCTTAGCTTTGATGCTAAAACTTCTAAATCTTCTTCAACCTGTTTACCTGATACATTTTGCAGTTTATATAAAAAATAAGTTTGTTGTTCTTTTTTTCCGGTAACTGGCGTATCTAAATCAGTTAAAATTGTTTGAAGCCTGGAAATGGTAGTGTCGGTTCCGGAAAAGGTAAAAGATTGTGTCGATTGAATCCATTTCATGTTGCCGATCGTTTCTATCAGACCACTTTGCGGAAAACCAGACTCTTTTAAGCTATCAGCAATCTGCTCCAATGAATTTCTTAGATCATCAGCAGATCTGTTTACCGGTTTATAGATAAATACCTTTTGATTTTCTAATGTTTTTAGCTCTGTTTGAGGTGTAATATCTAACTGACCTAATATTGTAAGGGCTTTTTGCACTAATGCGGGAGTTGATACAATGAAAATTAAATTAGAAGTATCTTGCGCTACTAAAATAAAGGGATTTCCTGCAGTTAAAGGAGATATTATCTGTTCGGTTAATACAATTAATGAGTTTGAAGGATTTGCTTTCACTTCATATGAAGCTATCTGCAGCGGATTCTCATCCGAATCTAATCTTTCTATTAATGAAAAAATCTTTAAAATATTTGTTGTAACGTCTGTTATTATTATTTGTCTTGTCTCTAAAGAAACTTCTAATATTGCATTATCTGAAATCATAGGTCTTAATATCGATGATACCGTTTCAACATTTGCATTTTTTATTGAAAAAATTCTTGTTACATAAGGATTATTGATTTCACTTTCATCATCTACAACCGGTGCTAATTCTTTTACAGTATCGTCTTTTGAAATTATAAAACTATTGTCACTTTCAATTATTGATAATTTATGCACTCTTAAAATTTGAATTAACGATCCCATTACACCCTGTTTTGTTATAGGATCATTCGAAACTATTGTAACAGTAAACGGTAAATCTTCTGCGTTATATATGAAATTGTATCCTGTGATTTTACTAACAAAATGGATGTATTCAATTATTGATACATTGTCATAATTGATTGTAAATTCATCTTGAGTTTCATGAATTTTAGCTTCTTTAGAATAGATATTTGAGCAAGTTAAAAAAAAGCTAATTACTATGAGTAGTTTTAAAATGTTTTTTGCTTTTTTCATCTATACTTTTTCTTTTTTTTCAAAAAAGGATCAATTCAACCCTCTATATAGAATATTAATTGCTTTCAATATATATTTGCAAAATAATTCATCCGTTTTTTTTATTAAATTAATTTTTATTTTTTTTATATTTTTTTCTTTATCTTTTTTTAGAAAAAAAATTCTTAATTAATCTTCTTTTTTCTCAGTTTGTTTTTTTGAAAAAAAAATTTCCAATCAAAGTTGCTGCTTTTTGAATTGTTTTAAAACCGAGATATCCTAATGCTGGAATAGAATAAACAGAAGCTAATGCTCCAAACAGTTTTCCATCTTTAGATCCTTTTGCCGATAATATTGAAAGTGGTAAAAAAATTCCAAAAAACAGAGTAACTTTTCTTTTTGTTGAGGAATATGTTTTGGGATATAAAGCTATACCTCCTGCAGTTAATCCCATTGCAAATGGAATCGAAGATATATATATTTTGGTATTTTCTGAAAGATAAGAAAATTTTCTTTCCAGTAAAAAATTTACAGCGTTTTGTGAATAAAACCTTGCAGTTTCAGTTATTATCGCTGATATTGCTACCCAACATTTTAAAGGAATTACATTTGATAAGTTGTCTTTTGCTTCTTTAGCTTCATTATCAATTGTTGCACCAACCGATTCTTTAGTTTCTGTTTTATCGGGTCGCATTATTATCATGGTTGAAATTATACAAGATGTTAAAACATATGCAGATCTTTGCAAATAATTAGTAATAAGCGAGCTCATATTAAAATATCCTTTTTTTTAAAAAACTTGCAAATAATAGGAATGAACAAAAAAAAATAGCAAGAAAATTAATTAATTAATAAATTCTTTGCATGCAAAAAACTAAATTAGATGTGTTTTGTTTTTTTATTGAAAAGTTTTTAAAATTATAAAGGATTGTTTCTGCTTGGTTTTTGGGGGAGAATAAAACATTTTCTAAAATAAGCTTTTCAAAAGCTTTTTGTTTTTTTTCGTCTATTTCATTTGAATAAAGTATTAATCTTGAACCAATTTTAAAATTATAAACTGTATCATCAAATAATACATTTTCATCTTCTCCAAGAAAATCTTTTGATTTACCAAGAGGAATTATTTTGGGTATTGAAGTGTCTACAATCAAAACATTACTTTCAGCGCAAAAGCTATAAGATAGCTGATCTTTATTCAGATCAATAATTATTAAATTTGAAAAAAATTGCTCTCCCATCACATCTTTGAAAATAGAAATATTTAGTTCATTTAAAATCTCAGAGGGTGATGTATGATCTTTTTTGGAATAAAGATCCATTATCATTTTTGCATATCCTCTAAATGTTAAAAGATTTAAAAAGGATAAAAGAGATTTTTGTTTGGGCTTTGCAAAAAAAATTGCAAAGACATTTTCTTTAATTTTAAAAAAATCTAAATACTTTGAGTCTTCAATTGTAAAAATCTTTTCACTTGCAACGTGTAATTCAAATTTTTTCCATTCAGGCATTTTTTTAGGGAGTAAAAAATCATTTGTTTTAATTAAAGATTCATAAACTTCATCAAATTTTTCTTCTTCTGTTTTGTCTTCTTTTTCTTCATGATACTTTAAGTATTCTGATACGTCAGTTATAAAATCTACAATATCCTGATATCTCTCTTTAGGATCAATTTTTAAAGCTTTTTCTAAAATTTTTCTTAAATTTTTAGGAATTAATGATAGATGAATTATTCCGTGAGACAGTTTCCCCAAAACTAATTCATATGTAATGATTCCAAGTGAAAAGATGTCAGAAGAAAAACTTACATTGTTTGGATTCTGTTTTTGCTCCGGACTCATGTATGTAGGAGTTCCCATAAATCTTTTTTTAGCAGGGATGTTATCCTTTTTTTCTTTGATAATTTGAGCAATGCCAAAATCTATAACTTTTATCTGTCCGCTTTCTGTAATAAGTATGTTTTCAGGTTTTAAATCTCTATGAATGATTCCATGTGTATGTAAATGACAAAGTGCATAGGAAACTTGCAAGATTATCTCTAATGCCTTTGTAAGAGTAAGAGTTTTTTCAAGCAAAAACTGCTTGAGAGAAACCCCTTGAATAAATTCCATTGCTATATAAAAGCCGTTATCCCACTCTCCTTGTCCATAAAGCTTTATTATGTTCGGATGGTTGGAAAGCTTTATTATCTCAGCCTCTTTTATAAACCTTTCTACAATCTCTTTGCTTTTTATAAACGCCGGTGAAAGAACTTTTACAATAATAGGTCTTTTAGTTTCAGGATGGACTCCCAAATATAAAAAACTCATCCCCCCCTTTTTGAAAAGAGAGTCAATTTTATAGGGCCCAATTTTATCAACAATTAAAGGAGCTTGTTTTGCTGTAAGAGTTGGAAGTGTAGGTTGCTTTGCTATATTATCCATAAAAAAAATTATTTTACCTTATCTT
>JAFGQY010000134.1 GCA_016935395.1 Parachlamydiales bacterium | reverse complement strand
AGTTTTAAGAGAATTTTTTTGGAAAAAAATATTAATTCGGTTATATTTTTACTTTAAATATCTAAAATTAATTATTTTGGGAGAAAATATGCCGACAATCAACCAGTTGATTCGAAAAAAGAGAACAAAAGCGGTAAAAAGAAAAAAATCACCAGCATTAAACAAATGCCCTCAAAAAAGAGGAGTATGTTTGCAGGTTAAGACAAAGACACCAAAAAAACCAAATTCAGCACTAAGAAAGGTTGCGTGGGTAAGATTATCAAACGGACAAGAAGTTATTGCTTATATTCCAGGAGAAGGTCATAACCTACAAGAACACAGTATAGTATTAGTGAGAGGAGGAAGGGTAAAAGATCTTCCTGGTGTTAGATATCACGTAGTTAGAGGAAGTTTAGATACTGCAGCAGTAAAAGACAGAAAGCAAAGCAGATCAAAATATGGGGCTAAAAGGCCTAAGTAACATCTGGGTAGTTTCAAATAACTATCTAAGCTTGCTAAAAGCAAGTTGACTAATATATAGTTAGTCATGTGAAGTTTAAAATTTTTAAAAAAAAGGTAATTTTAAAATGGCAAGAAGAAGACGCGCTGAAAAAAGAAAAGCTGATCCAGATCCAAAATATAATAATTTAACTATTGCTAAGCTAATCAACAAAATAATGATGAATGGCAAAAAGACAATAGCTAGAAAGATTGTATATGATGCAATTGAAGGTTTTGCGAAAAAAATAGGAGCATCAGATCCTGTTGAAGCCTTTGAAAAAGCTTTAGAAAATGCTAAACCATCACTTGAGATCAAATCTAGAAGGATTGGAGGAGCTACATATCAAGTTCCTATTGAAATTGCACCAGACAGAAGAACTGCATTGGCAATGAGATGGATTATCACATTTTCAAGAGCTAAAGTTGGAAGATGCATGGCTGATGGCCTTATAACTGAGCTTAGCGATTGCTATAATAATCAAGGCTCAACAATTAAGAAAAAAGAAGACACTCATAAAATGGCTGAAGCTAATAAGGCTTTTGCTCATTACAAATGGTAAAAAAAGGCAAAGGTTATAAAAAATGGCAAAACGACCAGAACAAGACAAGTTAGAAAACGTAAGAAATATTGGCATCATGGCCCACATTGATGCCGGTAAAACAACTGCTACAGAAAGAATACTTTACTATTCAGGAAGATCTCATAAAATTGGAGAGGTTCATGAAGGTGCTGCTGTAATGGATTGGATGGAACAGGAAAAAGAAAGAGGAATTACAATTACTTCAGCGGCAACAACAGTATATTGGAAAGGATGTAAAATTAATATTATTGACACACCAGGACACGTTGATTTTACAGTTGAAGTGGAAAGATCATTAAGAGTATTAGACGGCTCTGTTGCAGTTTTTTGCGGTGTTGCCGGAGTGCAACCCCAATCTGAAACTGTATGGCGACAAGCGGAAACTTATGGCGTTCCAAGAATTGCTTTTATTAACAAAATGGACAGAACTGGAGCTGATTTTTTTGCTGCAGTAGAGTCAATGAAAGATAAGCTGCATGCCAATGCAATACCTGTTCAATGCCCTATCGGAGCTGAAAATAACTTTTTAGGAATGGTTGATCTTGTAGCAATGAAAGCTTATGTATTTAAAGATGAAACTCTTGGCGCTGAATATGAGACTCAAGAAATACCTCAAAATCTAAAAGAAAAATGCACCAAGATGAGAGCTGCTTTATTAGAAGAGCTTGCTACTATTGATGAATCAAATGAGCAGTTTATGATGAAGGTTTTAGAAAATCCTGATTCATTAACTGAAGATGAAATACATAAGGCAATAAGAAAAGGTGTAATCGAAAACAAATTTACTCCTGTTTTATGTGGTACCGCCTTTAAAAATAAGGGTGTACAACAAATTTTAGATGCTATAGTTCATTGGATGCCTTCTCCTAAAGACAGAGGAATTATTAAAGGAATTAATTTGAATAATGACGAAGAGATGTCTATTGAACCTTCAGACGACTCTCCTCTTTCGGCTTTGGCCTTTAAAATTGTAACAGATCCATATGTTGGAAGATTAACATTTGTAAGGGTTTATAGTGGAGTTTTGCAAAAAGGAGTTTCATTAATCAACACTACAAAAGACAAAAAAGAAAGAGTATCTCGCTTGTTAGAAATGCATGCCAACCAAAGAAATGATAAAGACGCATTTTTTACCGGTGATATAGCTGCATGTATTGGATTTAAAAATACATCTACCGGCGATACACTTTGCAGTGAAGATAATCCACTTATTTTAGAGAAAATGGAATTCCCTGAACCTGTAATTTCTATGGCTATTGAACCTAAATCAAAAGCTGATAGAGAAAAATTATCGATAGCCTTAGGATCATTATCTGAAGAAGATCCAACATTCAGAGTAAAAACAGATGAAGAAACCGGTCAAACCATAATATCTGGAATGGGAGAGCTTCACCTAGAAATTTTACGAGATAGAATGTTTAGAGAGTTTAAAGTAGATGCAAACGTTGGAAAACCTCAAGTATCTTATAAAGAAACAATAACTCAGCCAGGAAAAGGCGAAAATAAATTTGTAAAACAATCTGGTGGTAGAGGTCAATACGCTCACGTTGTGTTAGAAGTTGAACCTAACGAACCAGGTGCTGGAAATGTTATTGAAAACAAAATTGTTGGTGGTGTTATTCCAAAAGAATACATCCCTGCATGTATCAAAGGTATTCAAGAAGGTCTAAATACAGGAGTATTAGCCGGATATAATCTGGTTGATATGAAAGTTAGAATTGTATTCGGATCATTCCACGAAGTTGACTCTTCAGAAATGGCATTTAAAATTTGCGCTTCAATGTGTCTTAAAGAAGTTGCAGCTAAATGCGCACCTAAAATACTAGAACCTATAATGAAAGTCGTTGCGATCACACCGGAAGATTATCTGGGTGACATTATTGGCGACTTAAATAGAAGAAGAGGAAAAATACTTGGACAAGACATGAATAAAGGTACTTTGATCATTACAGCTGAAGTTCCTTTATCAGAGATGTTTGGATATTCTACTCAATTACGTTCTTTATCTTCAGGAAGAGCAACGTATACTATGGAACCATCGCATTTCGAGAGAGTTCCTGCAAAAATTCAAGAAGAAATCATGAAAAAATAGGTAAAAAAAATATGGCTAAACAAACACCCGCTAAACAATCAAAAACTAAAATAAGAATACGTCTAAAGGCTTATGATCAAAGACTTCTTGATAGAGCGACACAAGATATTGTAGAAACTGCAAAAAGAACTGGCGCTAGAGTAGTGGGACCTATTCCACTTCCTACTAAAAGAGAGATATTTACAGTTCTTAGATCTCCCCATGTTGATAGAAAATCAAGAGAGCAATTTGAATCAAGAACTCATTTAAGACTTTTAGATATTTTAAATCCGACACCGGATACTATCGATAAATTAAAAGTCCTTCCTGTTGCAGCAGGCGTTGATATTAAAATCAAAGCAGCAATGTAATTTTTTAAAAAAACAAGAGCTTTTTATAAAAAGCTCTTGTTTGCATTTCAATATTTTTTAATAAAAAATTAATCTTTAGGTAATTCTTCAGACAAAGAAGTTTGCATATCGTAGCTATTTCTTTCATAAACAGGTCTATTTAAATCGATTACCTTTTTAGAAGTTACCTTTCCATCTTTTATTGTGATTAGATAATGCTTTTCTAACAAAACTCTATCACCTGCTCTAACTCTTTCAATATATTTGTATTGAACTTCACCATTACCCAAATTTTTTACTGAATAAGGAGTTCCCATTTTTTCTTTCACCTCTTTCGAGCTCATACCTACATCTACTTGATAAAAATCATCAGATGTTATGGCTTTTGATCCGCAAGAGAGTAAAAATAAAGAAGATAGAATTATTAAAAAAGTTTTTTTCATAAAAAATTACCCTTCTGTTTTATTATCTTTTGATTCTGGTGGAAGATATAATTTACCCTCTATTTGAGTTCTAAATTGATCAGAAGTTACATATTCGGCGTGCATAATATATGATCCATCTTTTTGAAGATGATAAGTTTCGAATCCTTCGAAATTTAGATCATTTTCTCTAAATTCCCAGGCAATTAATTTATCGTCATAAACACCTTTACCAACAACTCTTCCAATATTTAAATTTTCCATTTCAACTGAAAATTTACCTTCTGTAAAATCATAAAAAGTAAGTTCATTTCTCATGTTTTCTGAAATACCGCTAATTTGAAGTTCTTGAACTGACTGTATTTTTCCGGCAAAATCAGCTTCATTTACTTGCCATTTAGTTAAAAAGTTTAATTGTTCTTCAACCATATTTAAAGTAATAATGCCTTCCCCTACCCAGGGTTTAGGCTGTAAAATAAATAAATGTTTAAAACTCAAAACCTATATCTCCTGCTATAAATACTTTGTAATATTCCAAGGGCTCCCATAGTTGTTAAAGTGGAGTTACCGCCATACGTTATTAAAATAAGCGGCACACCTGAAATTGGCAAGTAACCACACATCATGCCCATATTAACTATAATATGCATTGCTAAATAAACAGCAATACCTGATGCAAGTAATCGTCCATAATAATCTTTAGCATTTTTCACAACTTGAAAACTTATGTGTACCAAAAGATAAAATATAAATAAAAGAAAAATTACACCTATTAGACCAAATTCTTCTGAATAAGCTGCAAATACTGAATCGGTATGAGCTGCGGGAAGCCATTTTTGAGAAGAAAACTCACTTTTTCTCCATCCACTACCTTTTAAACCGCCTATTGCAATAGAAGTTTGAGCGGCCTTTTGATGCCAATTAGGCTTTAGTCTCTCATATTGATATTCTTTCATAAAGGTCAAAAAAAATGGTTTCATTTTTTCATGAGAAATAACATTTGAAAAAAGCAGAGTTACAAAAAACATTCCTATAATTGTAAAAACAGTCATAAAATATACTGTTTTTTTATGAACATTTCCAAAGTAGCACATAGTTAAGGTGATAGGAAATAGAATCAAGGCGGTTCCAAGATCTGGCTGCTTTAAAATTAGTAAAAAGGGAATGATCACAATTAAAAGAAGCTGCATTGCAGGCCCAAATTGATCAATTTGAAATTGTTTTTTCTCCAAAAACCATCCTAGACTTAATACAACAATTAGTTTTGCATATTCAGATGGTTGAACGCTCATACCTATTAAGGGAAGTCTATACCATCTATGTACACTTTGAATTGACCTAGCAAAAAAAAGACCTAAAAGAAGAAAAATCATCAAAATATATAAAATCCATGTCCAAGAATAGAGTTTCCTATAATCAAACCCCGCAAAAAAAACAAAAATAACCCATCCTAAAATAAACCATTGAATTTGGTTTTTTACATAAGGGGTATAAAAAGAGTCCTTTTCGACAGGATCTGTCATGGAAGAAATTACAAATAGAGAAATTATCATCAAAACAAAGATAATAAAAACCAGCTTAAAATCAATTTTTGTTATATATCTATGTTCCCACATATTTCTAGCTACAAAACCTTTTTTTTTCTATTATTACTTTTTTTAACCCTTATATGAGAAGTTATATGCAATTTGAAGATATTTTTCTACAAAGTGTTGATTCAACTCAAGCTTATGCTAAAAAGAATTTGAAATCTTTTGATTTAAAAAAGATCACTTGCATTGTTGCAAATGAGCAGCTGCAAGGAAAAGGAAGATTTGATAGAAAATGGATATCACCTAAAGATACAAATCTATACATTACCTTTGTGTTTACCCTTTCTACAAAAACACTTCATTTAACATCAATTGGCCATGTTTTAGCATTAAGTTTAGTAGAAGTTTTAAAAAGTTATTCAATTGACAGCAAAATTAAATGGCCAAATGATGTACTGATAAATAACAAAAAATTAGCAGGAATACTTTGTGAAATAATCACAAAAAAAGATGAAGCTACAGCTTTTTTAGGAATCGGCATAAATGTAAATATGGAAGAAGAACAGTTAAAAAAAATTGATAAACCTGCAACTTCTTTAAAAGAAGAAACTTCCAAAACTTGGAACAAAAAAGAACTTTTAGAAAAATTAAAACTGGAATTTGAAAAAAATTTAAAAATTTTTAAAGAAAAAGGTTTTGTGCCATTTCATGAAAAATTTGAAAATTTACTTCTTTATATTGGGGATAAAATCTGTTTTTTTGACGGGGAAAATAAATACACAGGAACTCTTCATTCAATTACATCTGCAGGTGAACTCAATCTTTACATGAAAGATAAAACTATGAAAACTTTTTCTGCAGGCGATATCATTTAAAAATGCATATCTCGTTTAAAGAAAAACACTTTTTAAACTCTTTTATCTACGCATTTATAGCATCTTTTGGTGGTTTTTTATTTGGATATCAAGCAGGTATAATTTCGGCAGCTTTGCTATTTTTAAAAAAATCTTTTCAATTAACTATTTTTGAACAACAGTTTTTAGTAAGCATTATACTAATCGGTGGCCTTTTAGGATCATATGTTGGAGGCTTTCTTTCGGATAAATTTGGAAGAAAAAAAACTTTTTTTATCTCTCTTAGCATTTTAATTATATCTACTCTGATGCAAGGTTTTTCTCAAGGAAAAGAGCATCTTATGATTTCTAGATTTATAGCAGGTATTTCCATCGGAATTTTCACCGCTATTGTACCGATGTATATAGCAGAGATTTCCGATCCAAAATATAGAGGAAGGCTTGTAAGCCTTTATCAATTTTTTTTAGTCTCGGGTATATTAATATCAAATTTTGTAGGAGTTTATTTTTCAAAATCACAAAATTGGCAGATGATGTTTATTTTAGGGATAGTTCCAGCTATTTTCATGTTTTTAGGATGTTTTTTTATCCCTGAAAGCCCCAGCTGGTTATCCATTAAAAACAGACAATCAAAAGCAATAGAAGTTTTAAAAAACGTTAGACTAGATATTAACAATTCTGAAATTTTTCAAAAAAATGATAAAAATCAAAAAAAAATCAGTTTTAAATCTCTTTTCGAAAAAAATAATAAATCAGCATTAATCGTTGGGATGGGTCTTAATATTTTCAGACAGATAACCGGCATAAATATTGTTACTTATTATGCTCCAATTATTTTTCAAATAGCAGGATTAATCGATCCTAAAACTGCAATGATAGCAACGACAATAGTTAGTTTTTTTAATATTTTAGCCAATTTTTTAACTCTTTGGCTTGTAGATATTATTGGAAGAAAACCTCTTTTGATAACAGGTCTTTCTTTAATGGCAGCTTCATTAATAGGGATAGTTCTATTTTTTATCTTAAAACTCACTTCTGCTTTTTTAGTAGTATTTTTGCTTACTCTTTTTAAAGCTTCTTTTGCAATAGGACTTGGCACCAATTCTTGGCTTATTAATTCTGAAATCTACTCAGCTAAAATAAGAGGCAGAGCCAATGGAATTTCTACTTTTATTAATTGGGGATCAAATTATTTAGTATCTATGACATTTCTATCTATGCTTCACTTTTTTGGAACTAATATGACTTTTTTCAGTTACGCCATGATATGTATAATGGCATTGATCTTTGTCGTTAAAAAAGTCCCCGAAACAAAAGGTAAAGATTTTCTAGAAGTGCAAAAATTTTTTAATAAATAATTTTATTTATAATTTTTACAAAAAATTTAAAAAAAATATTTCAAATTTATTTTATAAAGATGCTTTTATAAATTTATCGTTCTCAAAATTATATAAAATTGGCTTTCCTGTTGGTATTTCTAATTTCACAACTTCATCTTCAGATAAAATATCTAAAAACATAACTATAGCTCTAAGAGAGTTTCCGTGAGCGGCAATTAAAATATTTTTATCTTTTTTAAGATATGGAACTATTTCTTTTTTAAAATATGGCAAAGTCCTATTAGCTGTTTTTTTTAATGACTCCCCATTCGGAGGAGCTATATTAAAACTTCTTCTCCAGATATGGACCTGATCTTTTCCAAATTTTTCTCTCGCTTCATCTTTATTTTGTCCTTGAAGATCTCCATACATCCTTTCATTCAAATGCCAAGAAATATATACAGGTATAATATTTTTTTTAGCATTTTCAGAATTTATTGTAGCCCACCTTTGAATCTTCCCTTGTCCTTTATGATCAAATACTAATGTTTTACCAGATGTGTGGTTTAGCATGGCTAATACAAGAGTTGTTTGAGCTCTAACTAAAGTAGAAGTAAAAGCAATATCTATAGGAATATTTTTAATTCTTTCCCCTCCATTTATAGCCTCTTTAACGCCATTTTCTGAAAGGGGTACATCCACCCATCCTGTAAATAAATTTTTTAAATTCCAAATTGATTCACCATGTCTCATTAAAATTAGTTTAGCCATAAAAACCCCTTTTTAAAGTTATAATAACAAAAGTTTTTTTAAGTGATAATATAATTTATTAAGATCTTTTTTTATTCCATCTAATATGATAAACTGCTTTCAATATTTTAGGAAAAGTATCATGGAAGAAGAATTTGAGAATGAAAAATTTTTAAAAAAAGATTTTTCTAATCAAAACATAAATTTTAAAAATTTTTTAAATTGTACTTTTGTATCTT
>JAFGQY010000133.1 GCA_016935395.1 Parachlamydiales bacterium | reverse complement strand
AATTTTATAATATTTTTTTTAAATTTTTTTAAAAAAGGGGAAAATATGAAATCTTTTTTTTCAATTTTATTTACTTTGTTTTTTTTAGTATGCTTTGCTGATAATTGGAGTGAACCTCAGACTCTTGGTTCAGGAAATTTTGATAAAGTATTTATAAACTCAAAAAATCAGGCTATTGCCCTTTGGCAAGATGTTCAAAATTCCAATCGCATAAACGCAATGTATTCATCAGATGGAGGGAAAACCTTTCAAAATCCTTTAGTTGACATAGATGAAAACGATGTAAAATCTTTTGAAGCTTGTATGAATGAGTCAGGTCATGCTGTGGCAGTTTGGGAACATACAGATGGTTCCATCAAATTAAAATATTCTAAAGATGCAGGAAAAAATTGGCTAAGCCCTTCTTTAGGGAGCGCTTTGTCAAATAGCGGATCTAATCCAGTGATTGCAATAAACAATAATGACGTTGTTTTAATGGCTTGGAAAGAATCAAATGATTTTTTATACAGTATCAGTTTTGATGGAGGAGATACTTGGAATTCTTCTCAAATTCCGATAGAAACTGATGGTACTAGTTTAAATATTGCTTTAAATGATAATAGTTTTGCAATAGCTATTTGGAAAGATCAAACAACGGGTAATATTCTTTCGAAATATATGAATTTAAAAACTGATTCAACTTGGAAAACTCCATCTTCTGCAATTCCTTCAAAACAAGGATTGAATCCCCAACTAGCAATAAACTCAAAAAATCATGCTATCGTATTATTTTCTTCTCAATCACAATATAAGATTTATACTTATTATAGTTTAGATGCAGGAGATACCTGGAACAATATAGATCATCCAGGTCAAAGCGGAAATGCTAAAATATTACTCACTGATTCAGATAGTGTAATTTCATTTTGGAATAATGAAAGCATTCTATACACCATGTATCTATCTGATTTTTCTTCTTCTTTCAAAGAGCCAATAACAGGTTCTTTATTATCATTATTTGTAAGTCGTTATGACGTTGCAATGAAAGGCAATTTTGCTTATGTGTGTTGGTTAAATATTAAAGAACAGACGCTAAATTTAAGTTCTTCTTCTGACATAGGAGTTAATTGGAGTGAAAAAGAAATTTTATCAAAACAGCCTCTTTGTTTATTATCCAATCCTAAAATTGCTGTAAATTCAAGTAACAATGCTGTAGCTATGTGGACCTTAGAAGATTGGAAGGTGAATTCTTCTGCAAATTTTAAAAACCCAAAACCCAGAATTATTAATTTTATCAGATAAAAAAACTATTAAAAAAGTTTGGCTATAAGAAAAACAAACTTAGTAAAATAAGACAACTTATATATAACAATTATTTTAATTAATAAAATAATTGTTATATAATTTAAAAAAAATTCTTTACATAACCCCTTGACAATAAGGGGTTTTCGTGCTATAATTATATTAAGGGAAGCTGTGAGAACATTAAATATTATAATAAATTAATAACACGCTTCTTTTGGCCCATATAATAAAAAATAATAAAAAAGAGGGCATTATGGCTAATATAACAGCTCTTTCAAGAATAAGTAATTATTCGGCTCAGCTATCTCAAGTTAGAGAAGTTTTAGAAAATGGTGAGATTAGTTCATTAGATACCTTGCAGGTTACTGATGCTATAGACGCTGTAGCAGAGGGTAGTTTAAGAATTCAGAAAGAAGCGGCAAATCAATTTTCAAGACTTGGTGCTGACAGATTGATGAGAACATGCGAAGATTTAACCCAAAAAATTGCAAAGATTGAAGAGAAAAGACAAAGTGATGATGAAGAGCTTTTACAGAAATTTCACACAGTAGCATATCAAATAGATATGTTAGCTATTAATTTTTTTAAGTTAACACCTTATGAAATAGAAAATTGTCTTACAGGCTTGGATTTTTCCTTGGATGATATAAAAAAATCTCATCCATATAACGTTGCGATTTTTCATCCTCAAATAATAGAGGCTCAAAACAAATTAAATGATCTTCATTTTAGATATGATTTTCCAATAGTAGAAGAGCTCAATCCCAATCAATATTCATTTGCTCATAGGACATTGTTGGAAGTTGATAGATGCAAAGATTTTGTAAAAGCTAAAGAGTTAAGACAGAATTTAAAAGATCTTAACTTTTTAACGAAAATTGCAAGAGCTTATGCATATGCAGATCAGAAAAAAGCAGATCTTTTATTTGAGTCTTTAGATTTAAATACAAAAAATGAGATAGAGCATCTTGTTTGGCAACATTCTGCCAAAACAATTGAAGCTTTGAAAAATGATCCTGATAAAAAAGATATTTTATCCGCTGTTTTAATGAATATTGTAGCTAGCAGAATAAACGGTTAATTTTTTACTTTCCAATTGATTGGATTTTTTCTGCTATAAGTTTAGCTTTTTCAACGGGATATTTTTTTTCATTTTTTTTAACTTTATCCCAAAAGGCTTGATTCAAATCCACATCCAAAAGATCAGCAAGCCTTATAAGAGCAAATAAAACATCAGCCATTTCTTCTTTAATATGTTCAAAAATCTCAAAATTATTTTTTACATTTTTTGACTGTTCTATATCAAGCCATGTAAAAATATCCATAAGCTCCGTAGCTTCAACAACTATGTCCATGGAAATATTTTTGGGGGAGTGTAATTTATCCCAATTTCTTTGTTTTGAAAAATCTTTTATATAATTTTTCATTTTTGAAAATTCAATAACCATATGCACCTATTTTTTTAAGGAATTATTCATAGGATAATATCATTTTTTTGATATAATTTTTTAAAAAAAATGGAAAAATATTATTCAGAAGTTAGTTGGAAGAGATACACACCATGGAATGCTTTACTAGTTCCATGCAACTGTGATCTGTCATTAAACAGAGAGAAAACTCTTAGTGTGTCAAGTTTAAAAACTTTTTCTAATAACCTCGAAGTGGATTACTCCAACATACAGAAGATCTTAAAGATAATTGTGTGTTTATTTTCAAGATAAGTAAAATTTTGGTGCTGTTGTCTAAAAACCAACAAAGGAGGATTAAATGACGGTAACTGCGGTATCTAGAGCTCTCAGATATATAGAAACTACTATGGGAAGAGAGATAACAAAAAAAATATTTGATATTCCATTGGATAAACTAAGAATCATTAATTTGATGTTAAGAAGTGATACTACATCAACAGATGAGGTTGAACAAAGGCGGTTATTATTAATTGAAACCTTATCTAAAAAGCATTCTTTTAATAAAATTTTGATCAAAAAATCCCCATATGATATTAATTTAGAAAAACTAACATTTTTAAAAAAACAATAAAAAATATTTTACTGAGTCAAAACTTTGCAATAAAAGATCCAATTTCTACTGAGAAAATAACAAAGTTTGTAGCTGATCATCCAACTGCAGTAAAACATGATATGAAAAATCACTAATTTAAAGAAAATTCAATAACCATATAGCACCTATTTTTTTAGGAATTTTTCATTGAATAATAGCATTTTTTTTGATATAATTTTTAAAAAAATGGAAAAATTTTATGGCTACTGATTTGTACATAAAAAATATTTTACCGAGTCAAAACTTTGCAATAAAAGATCCAATTTCTACTGAGAAAATAACAAAGTTTGTACATGATCATCCAACTGCACTTAAAACCATAAAAGTCGCGATAGGTTTATTTATTTTGCTTTCTTTAGCTTTGGCTATTTTGGGCTTTTCAGCTGGAAGTATACCGCTTGCTATAACAGCATCAGCAATATTTGCAGCTACTTCTTTAATGACTTTTTTAGCTAAAAAATATCTGCCACTTGTTTTGCCGTTTAAACATGATATGAAAAACCATGTTTTTAAGGAAAATTCAATAGATGGCGCTAAACTTTTTTATAAAAACGATGTTCCAATTTTGCAAATTGATACTTTAGATCCATACAAAGCCGGCTTTGCTCAAGGTAATTTATTAGCGAAAAATATTAAAGCGATATCAGATAAATGGGATTTAGCGATGAGTTTTACTATAGCGCCTAATGCAAAAAGTATTCCAAACGTTATCAAAGAGGTTAAAAAAACAATCCCCGAAAAGTTTTTAAAAGAAATGCAAGGGCTTGTGGACGGATATAATCAATGGGTAGATAAAAAGATTTTATTTAAACCTAAAAAAATGACAATTGAAGATGCTATTTTTTATCATTTAATAGCTGAAAAAATTCATTTTAACATGCTCTTTGCAGAAAAACAATTAGCAGATAAAAAAGATCAAACAACTTCAAAGCCTAATGAAGCTTTTAGCGTTGCCTGCTCATCTATTGTTGATTTTGATGAAAATAAAAAAGTTGTTTTTGCAAGAAATATGGATTGGCCCTCTTTTGATGTAGCAGGAACGCATACACTTGTTATTAAAAGAAATAATCAAAATGGTTTTTCATCTTCTGCAGAAGTTACAGTGCCGGGACTTATCGGAACTTTAACAGGAATGAACTCGTTTGGGCTTTCTGTAGCCATGAATATTACTTCAGGGAATACAAAAAAAGTTGAAGGTATGCCTTCTGTCTTTTTAAATAGAATTTGTTTACAAGAAGCTAAAACAGTAAAAGATGCAGAAAAAATTATTAAGAAAAATAAACCTCTGGGTCCCTATCATTTAACCGTTGCAGATAAAAAAAGTGCTAAAACATTTCACATGTATCAAAATCCTCTTTCAAAGTACTTTTTTATAAAATTTTTCCAAAATCTGAATAAAACTTCATCTTTATCAAAAAATAGACCTATTGTTGTTACAAACAGTCGATTTGATAATAACATGGGACATTACTGTGAAAGAGCTCAAAGAATTTTGAAACTTTTGAAACATGCGAATAAAAATATAGAACCCGAAAATATTGAAAAAGAAAAGATTTTAAAAGAGGCGCTTCAACTTCCACGAGTGAACAACTATTTAACTACACACAGGGTTATGATGTATCCAGAAGATTTAAGAATGGAAGTTGCTTTTGATAATTCTTTTGCAGGTGATCAACAACTACACAGTCTTGAGTCAATCGATTTATTTTAAAAGTTATTGACTTCCTTTTTTTGCTTAGATAAAAAGAAAAAGGAACAATAAAGTGTCTTTTCCCATGAATAATGCAAAAAAAATTCTTATCATCACTTCATCTGCCGGATCTGGACATCTGCAAGCTGCAAAAGCAATAGAGCAGCATATTTTATCCAATAACCCAAATGCCAAGATAGTTCAAAAAGATCTTTTTTTAAGTTTTGGATTTAAAAAAATCAGTAAATTTTTTTTTCACTTTTTTAATAAAATTCCCAAAAATGGTCTTGTCCCTTTACATGAGAAAATGGTTAATTTAGTTTTTCTATCAGATAAACTTTTGTGGCCAAAATTTTTGTTTCAGATTTTCTTTTTTTTACTTAAAAATGACTTTGATAAAATAGTTGATACTCAAAGAGTTGGAACTTCAGCTTTAATAAAAGCTATTAGGCTTTATAATAAATTTAAAAAGAAAAGTCTTTATTTAGAAAAGGTTATAGTCGATCTTCCTACCAAAAGAGCAACGAATTATTTTAAATATATCAAATCATTATCAAAAAATGATAAAAAAAGTATCATTCTTTATTCATTAGAGCCTTTATTAGATGATGAAACAACAGACGAAATGTTTTGGAAAAAACATTGTAAAATTTCAAAAGATCAAGTCATCTACAAAAAATATTTTATTAGAAATGCTTTTAAAAATTTTCAAAATAAAAAAATTGATGAAAATCCAATTTTTATAAAAATTAAAACAAGTAATGAACTTGAAAGAGATCATTTAACAAAAATAATAAATGTTCAAAATATTGATTGTTTATATGAAGAAAATGTTTTTACTTTTTCAAT
Organism: Parachlamydiales bacterium; assembly: GCA_016935395.1. GTDB lineage: Bacteria > Chlamydiota > Chlamydiia > Chlamydiales > SM23-39 > JAFGQY01. Next base: position 122 of record JAFGQY010000133.1, on the reverse strand, counting down.
AAAAAAGCAGTATGTTTTAATGACCATTTTGCTGGGGTCATTGCCTTCTATTGCTGCGACTAAAAATTATTTTACAAATTTTGTTTTACATGTAAAAAATAAAAAAATTGAAAAAACTATTT
>JAFGQY010000011.1 GCA_016935395.1 Parachlamydiales bacterium | reverse complement strand
GATCCCTATTTATCACTGTTGAACTATTTCATACCCTTAAATCCCATAGGAGGATGCCTATGAAATTATTTTTTGTCGTGTACAGAGGACTTTGGGAAGTATTTAAAATAATAATTTGATAAACAATTTAAAAAAATTATTACTTTTACAGAAAAGGATTTTTATTTTTGTTATAGAGAAAAATAGCTGCTGCTAAGCCTGTTATTAAATATGTCCGTTTTCTAAAACCTATAAAATTCAAAAGTCTAATCACTAAATTATTAGCTCTTTTTGGAGGTAAATATAATGGTTCTAAACCATGAAGATATTCATCAGGTTTTTTTTTCAAAAAGTTTATTGGAAATTCTTTTTGAAACTCTTCTTTAGTATAATAATTTACTCTAACAAGACCGTTTGTTAAAAAGAAATTAGTTTTATTTTTGAAATTTAAAACTGAAAAAAAATATCTTATCCATGAAAAAATAATTGTAATAATACTGTTTGATTTTTTTATTGCAAGATCATATTGAGTATTTAATTTTTTGAGTTTTTCTTGCAGCTTTTTTCCAAAATACCTTTGCTTAGAAGAATAGATTCTATAAAAATGTCCCATAAAAAAGTGATTATCCGTGCAATCTAAATTACTAGCTGCGTTAATAACTTCATCAAAAGATATTGTGTTATTTCCCCAAGATAATATTTTTTGAGCAGAAATAGTTATTTTTGGAGTTGAAGTTTCAACAAAATTAAATAGTTTTTCAAAATTTGAAGCGGAGTGAATAAGAAAGTTAATCTCAGATTTTTTTTTCAAACTGTCTATAAAATTCATAAAAAAACAGTTTCCTTGAGTAATTTTTTATAAAAAAAATACTAAGTATTATCTGATATTATAATTCATTATTATTTGTAAATCATTTTATTAGATAAAAAAAATACTCAAAAAACAAAAAAAATATTTAAAAAAAAGAGATAAAGATAGTATATCAAAATGATTGGGACTTATGAATAAGTAAAAGTAAAATGAAGCTAAAAGTTGATTTATTAGATTTCGAAAATGACATTGAACACAAAGATAGTTTTTTGCATGAAAAAGCAGTACATAATTTATTAAAGAAAATTCTTCCATATGATCTTTCAACTCAGCAGCTATCTTTAAAAAAAGCTAAAATGTTTCTAAGTGAATCTCTTCCTATTATTAAATGGTCTTATGTCGATGATAAAAAGCTTTGTTTAGTGCTTTTATGTAAACAAAGAAAAAATGCGTCTAATTTTTTTTACGATATGGTTAGTAGATATTTAATCTTTAAAAAAACTTTGAATATGGAGCTTTTTTTCTCTGTTGATTTTTCATTTGATGAAATTTCAAATGAAAAATATACAATCATGCAAGCAGTTGTATCTCTAGAAGAAGAAGATATAAAACTGATTGAAAATGATAAAAGAAATTTCGAAACTGAAATAAGGCTGGGAATTGTATCAGAATTTCATGCTAATAGAATTAGAGAATTTAAAGGACTTTCAAATGATAGAAAAACAGCATTAGTTCAAGAAAAAATTGGAAGTTTAATTCAAAAAAGGCCTAAGGAATTTGGGAAAAATATTTTTTCTGAAATGCAGCAGTTTTTAATAATGTCAAGAGATGAATTCAAAAGCCAAAGGGATTATCACCATATTAGTAGAATTATTTCTATCCTTTACATGATAAGAAAAATGCTTAAACAAAGTATCGATGCTTTTCCTGATAAAAGACATGTAATTTTAAAATTTTTGAAAACTAAACTTAAAAAATCAGATAATAGTGAAAAAACAGTTTTGGGTGTTTTGGTTGGATTAAATTTTTTAAAAGAAAATGAAGTTTTTGAGAAAAAACATTTAATCAAAGCAATAAAAAATTATCTTCCATCTGCAAAAGCAGTTGAAAGTTCATTTTTTATGGATAAAGTTACAAAAAATTCTATTCGCACATGTTACATAGAAGTAGAAAAAGAAAATGAAGGCGATTTTACATTTGAAGAATTAAAAGACTTAAAACAGCAGCTTCCAATTTTCTTAAAAGGAAATATTGAAACTTTAATTCATCCAATATTCATGCCAAGAAATGAAGAAGAAATTGTAAAAAATATGGTTGTTTTATCTCATCAGTTGAAATATGTACATGATATCCCTCAAGTTATAATTTCTTTTGATAAACAAACTGATCTAGATTTAGATTTTAGCGTAATTCTACTCAGAGTATTAAGACCATCAGATTCAATTATCAAAGACATTGTTAAAAATGCTTCTTCAAAATTTAGATTTATAGTTGATAGAGTTAAAAAAGTTGGAGTTGTCAGAAGAAAATATTTAAAAGAAGCTTCAGTTTTTAGAGTTTTACTTCGCTCCAAAGATTATTTAAGATCAGATCACAGCGTTGATATAAACAAAGCTAGGTTGGATGTTATAAATGAACTTAACAGACTTTTTTCAGAAGTTAGAGATTACAATGGTGGTATGATTTATAAACAAAATGAAGCTTTTCAATCTTTAAAATCTAATCTAGGTCAAATCGGAGATCAGAATGACTCTTTATTAGAAAAATTTTTCTATTCAATATCTCCTGCTGAAATGACAGCAATAATCAAGATAGATATTTTAAAAAGCCTTTTTTTAATGCTTATAAATGCCATTAAAAGAGAAGAGACTAGGATAAAAAAATATGACGATTTTTTATTTAAATTTGAACCGAAACATGCCTATATTTTAATTCCGATTCACAACAAAGATAAAATTAAAATAATTAAAGAAAAAATAGAGTGTTTGAATATTTTATCATCTGAGCTAATTTCTTTTAATTTAACTTCTTTGGAAACTCCATATCTTGGATATGCTTATTTAAATGAAGATAAAAATAAGCAAAAAATCTTTTTTGATATTATTCAAAACTCTTTAAAATAATTTTTTTTTATCTTTTGATTATTCTGTTTTTTATATGAACTAATGCTATTTGGTAAATCTTAATAAGGTAATTTTTTATAAAAAAAAATTATTCCGTGTGATTTTTTTAGTCTTTGGCAAAAGGCTAACATTTTAAAGGAAAAAATGTTAGTATTTCGCTTTGATATTAAAAATTAAACTTTAATGTTATGTAAGGCAAATCTAGTTAACAAGATTTTTTTAAGAAAAATTGGGAATCCCTAAATATGATTAAAAATACAATTACTTGTACTTTAACATCAATAAGCAAAATAAAAGGCTTTTTTTTTAAACCCTTTTTATCAATAAGTAAAACATCTTTACCCAAAGATACTAGCGGTAAATTTGGTGTTATTAAGGGAGTATTTTTACCCAATATTCTTCAAATGATTGGTGTAATTTTATTTATGCGTTTGGGTTTTATTTTAGGAAATATGGGAATTTTTAAAATGGGGATGATTATTTCAATGTCCTCAATTCTTTTATTTATAACAGCGCTTTCAATGACCTCTATTGTTTCAAATATGAAAATGGGATCAGGGGGTTCTTATTATATTATTTCAAGGTTACTAGGCGTGGAGTTTGGTAGCGCAATTGGAATTTTGATGGTGATATCTCAGCATGCTTCTATAGCTCTTTGCGTTTCAGGATTTGCATTATCAATTCATCAATTTATTCCTATCGTCTCATTAAAATTAATAAAAATAATTACAATTTTTGTTTTAGCTTTAATATCTTATATTTCTACTGAATTTGCAATTAAAACCCAGATATTAATTTTTCTATCTTTAGTCCTATCTATTTCAGCTATTTTTTTAGGAAGTCCTGCAAATATCCCTCAAATTTTAGATGCAGGTTCTTTGATGACTCCGCTAACTTTTTGGATGGCATTTGCAATGTTTTTCCCTGCAACTACCGGAATTGAATCAGGAATGTCTATGTCTGGGGATTTAAAAAGGCCTTCATTGGCTTTGCCTATTGGAACCATAGCCTCTGTTATAGCAGCTTTTGCTCTTTATTTTAGTATGGCATTATTCTTAAATAAAAATGTATCCAGAGATTTACTAAAAACACAACCAATGATTGTATATTATCTTTCAAAATATGGATTTTTAGTAATAATTGGGATTTGGGGAGCAACTCTTTCAAGTGCTCTTGGATCTATTTTAGGAGCTCCCAGAATTTTGCAATCTATTGCTAAAGATGAAATGCTGCCAAAGTTTTTAGCCAAAGGTTATGGCAAAACTAATCAGCCGAGAGTTGCAACTTTTTTAATTTTTATAACTTCATCTACCTTGGCTATATTTGCTAATATCAATCAGATCCTGCCGATTTTAACAATGGCATGTTTAGTTTGCTATGGACTTATTAATTTTGTGGCGTCTTTTGAACAGTTTATTTCTAACCCATCGTGGAGACCTACTTTTAAATCTCATTGGGTAATTGGTCTTTTGGGTTTTCTAGGATGTTTTATGGCAATGTTCATGATCAATCCCGGAGCTAGCTTTATAGTGATAATTTTAACTACATTACTGTGTCTTTGGACATCTTCTCGAAATGTTAAAGGTAGCTGGGATGATTTAAGGTATGGACTTTTTTCTTTTATAGTACATAAAGGAGCTGCAAAACTTTCAGCATTAGAAAAAAATGCTAAAAGCTGGAGACCTCATATTCTTACAATATTTGACTCGGCGGGAGTTAAAAAAAACTTAGCGCTATTTTCTCACTGTTTAAATCAGGAAAAGGGTTTTTTGACATTTTGCGTATGTATCCCTCTTTTAAAAGAGCCTTTAAAAACGATTAATAGATCTGTTAGTCAATATAAAACTACTCTAGATAGCTACAAAATCCCCAGTTATTTACATGTCAGTCCTGTAGAAAACATTTATACAGGTATATCTCAACTGATTAACAATTATGGATTTGGACCATTAAAGCCAAATACAATTATTCTTCCTTTAAATAACAATCATTATATCAACGAACAATTTTGTTCTATATTGGTAGATACTCATTATATAGGTAAAAATCTGATTCTTTTAAAAGACTCCAACGAGCCCTATTTTGATAGAATTAAAGCTAAAAAGAATCCTCAGATAAACCTTTGGTGGAAAGGGGGATCAAGCGGTAATTTTGAGCTTTGTCTAGCACTCGCTCATATGATGCAAAATTCTAAAATTTTCAAAAAAGCGACCATTTGCATCAAAACAATTGTAGAAAATAAAGAAAAAAAAGATCAGGTTGTTAATGTTTTTGAAAAGTTCAATAGAAGAATGAGAGTAAAAAATCTTGTATTTTATCCATTTATTGATCCAGAAAATCAATTTGTAAGTAATCTTTTAAAACACTCGTCTGATGCAGATCTAACATTTATTGGACTCAAAAAACATAGCCCTGAAAAATCTTTAGATGATTATAGAAACTATTATATTAATCTATTTGATAGCTTAAAAGATCTAAATAATGTTGCTTTTGTACTTTCTGGTGAAAATATAAATTTTGAAAAAATATTTACTTAAAAAAATATTTAAATAGCTGCCATAGCTTTTAGTAAATCTAAAGACGAAAAAAGCTTATCTATTTTTTCAAAAGATTTTTTTTATCTGCTATAGCTTCTTGTTTCTTTGCTAGCGTTTCCAATAAATCTTTTTTATCAGAGTTTTTGTAAATACTTGCCGCGCTTGCAATCAGAGATGAAACATCAGATAAATTGCTTGGAATTATCATGGTATTGTTTGTTTTAGCCAACTTTCCAAATTCTTTAATATATTGTTCAGCTAGTCTAAGTGATACGGCATTTTGTCCGCCTTCAGCTTTTATAGCTTTTGCAATAATTAAAAGGCCTGTAGCGGTAGCTTCAGATATAGTTGTTATTTCTATAGCTTTTCCTTCTGCTTGATTTATAAGAGACTGTCTTTCGCCTTCCGATTTTGCAATAGTTGCTCTTTTTTCTCTTTCAGCTCTCATTTGCTTTTCCATAGCATCATTTATAGTTTGCGGAGGTTTAATGTCTTTTATCTCATATCTGTTAACTTTTACTCCCCAAGGCTCAGCTGCAATCTCGATTGCACGAAGTATTTGATAATTAATATTTTCTCTTTCTTCAAATGTTTGATCTAGATCAAGCTTTCCTATAATGCTTCTCATTGTAGTTTGAGTTAACTGTGTTGTTGCATAAAGATAATCATTTATTCCATAAGAGGCTTTTTTTGGATCTACTATTTGAAGATATAAAAAACCATCGACTGCAACAGGTATATTGTCTTTTGTTATACATATTTGTTCGGGTACATTTATGGTTTTTTCTTTTAATGAATGTTTGTAAGCAATTTTTTCGATAAATGGAACTAGGATGTGAAATCCGGCAGATAATGTTCTATTATATTTTCCAAGTTTTTCTATTACAAATACAGTCATTTGAGGAATTATAATTGCTGTTTTTATAATTGTAATAATTATTAAAATAACTAAAAATATTGATATAAATGTTATCATATTGACCTCACT
>JAFGQY010000132.1 GCA_016935395.1 Parachlamydiales bacterium | reverse complement strand
AAATCATAAGTTGTTATGATATAGATTTCTGCTCAGAAATTTAGAGGCATGGTTGTAGATAAATTAGTAGCATTGACTGCAAATCTTTTCGAAAAAATAAGCATAAAAATTGATTATAATGGCTTTTTTGCAATGATAAGAAAAAAAATTAGAAATTGGTATTAATAAAAGATACTTTCTTGTTTTTTTCATATGGAACGGCAAATCCATTTTTTAAAAGAGCATCACTAGCATTTTGACCGTCAATTATTACATCAGCAATAATTCTAAAATATTTATCTCGTTTCATGTTTTTTAGTATAATCATCTGTTTGTCTTTTAAAAGATTTTCTAAAAACTGTTTTGCTCTTTGAGCTTTTTCTCTTATTGAAAGATTTTTGTTATTAATATCTGCAGTTTCGATACCTCGAATTTTGATAGGTATATTTTTTCCAATGATAGGAGGATATTCTTTAATGTTTGCTACAAAAGTATTTCCGTCATAGACATGAGAAACGCTGCTAACTATTATATCACCATAATTTGTTGTTTTGCAAAACATTGGAAAAATGGCGAATAGAGTAAGAGCGAAAAATAAAAATTTATTCATTATTTATATCCATAGCTTCTTTTAGGGTTTTTTGTAAATTATTTAAGCTAAATAGCTTTGATTCATCACTTGTTAAGTACTTTTTAATGTTACTAATGTATTTTGAGTAATCATCGTCTGTCATTGTCTTTAAAAAGACATATAGCTCACTTAAGCTTTTAAAATTTCTTCTGTCAATAAAACAATTCTCCGGAATGTAATCAGTAATATTTTTAGCGCCAAGATAAATAGGAACGCAGCCAGAAGTAAAGCAATCAAATATCTTTTCTGTAATATATCCATTAATGTCAGTCGAATTTTCATATGCTAAAGAAAATTTATAATTTTTAAGGTTTTCGATTTTCGCATCGCTAGCGATTGCACCTTTGTAAGATGGAAACTTTTCTTTTGACCAGCCTCTTCCTAAAAGATCAAAATCATTTGCCGCAAATTCTTCGAAAAATTTGATAGCTTCAACTCTTTTGGAGTAAATTTCATCTTTGTAATCAGAACTTTTATTAGAGGCAATAAGACAAAGCAATTTTTTTTCATTAAATGAAGGTATTTTTTCAACCATCTGTTTTGCATCAGGGTAATAAAATTTAAAATAGGTTTTATTATCTATAATGTCATCGTTAAACGTAAAAACTTTTGAAAATGATTTAAGATATTTTTTTTCAAAATTTTCAGGTTTTACGCAAGGTGGTTCCCATGTAAATAAAACGAGCTTTTTCTTGGGAATTCTTTGAATTCTATGCATTCTATTTTTGGGAACATCAAAAACAATTACTTTTTTTAGATTTTTTAAATTTTTTAAAGATCTAGTTTCTTTAATTTTGATTCTTTTATTATTTAAAAATTTTTTAAGCTCAAAAAAGCTTTGGTCATTTTCTGTGACTAGATTTTTGAAAAAACCGGTATAAACATAAACAGTATCATCTTTGTTTTTCGATAAAGAATAAAAATAAGTAGCTAAAAAGACTAAGAAAATACTAATCGTTAAAGCAATATTTTTTTTCATCATAGTTCCTTTTTTGATGTATACTTTATACTATTTTTATTGTTGATGCAAAAAAAATATCGATTTTTATTAAAAAAATATAAGTTTTTTTTTAGAATCTTTAAATAGGGATGTATTGAATAATAAAGTAAGTATGAAAAAAATATTATTTTTTTTTCTGTTTTTTTCTTTTGTTTATGCTGATGAGCAATGCGTAAAAATTAAAGATCAAGACCATGTATTAGTTGAGAGTTTAAACAAAGTTGTCTTTCAATGCGAATATCACCAAATTGATGATAGTACATTGAAGGAATCTTTAACGATAGAGAATGTTCAGATTCCAGATGTTTTGGAATTTAAAAAAGACTTTGCTAAATTTTTGAAACAGCCTCTGTCTTTAAAAAAAATAAATGAGATAAAGTTTTTTATAATCAATTATTTTAGAAAAAAAGATTTTCCTCTTGTAGGTGTAAAAGTGCCTGCTGGGCAAGATGTTTCGAAAGGTTTGCTCTATATTATTATTCATGTTGCTAAACTAGGTGAAATCGATGTTAAAGGTGCTGAATATTTTTCTAATAATTTTATAAAAAAACAGTTTAATTTGAAAAAAGGCGACTTGATCTCAACCAAAAAATTAATGCAGGATTTAGAGTGGTTAAATGACAATCCATTTAGAAATGTTAATATCATTTATGCGCCAGGAAATGATTTATCTGAAACAGATATAATTTTAAATGTTGAAGATCAAATCCCGTTTAGAGCATTTGTCGGATATGAGAATACACCTTATGTAAATGCCGGTAAAAGTAGATTTATGGCAGGGTTTAATTTGGGTAATGTTTTCAATTTGGATCAACAGTTAAACATTCAATTTTTATCAGCTAAAAGTGCAAAAAAGTGGTGGGGCATAACTGGGAATTATATCATTCCACTTCCATGGAGAAATATTTTAAAATTTTTAGGAAGTTATTCAAGAGCTTCTTCTGATATAAATACATTCCAAGAATCCAAAGGAAAGGGATTGTTTTTAGGCGGAAGATATGAAATACCTCTTCCAATTTGGTATAATGTTTCTCATGATATTTTAATCGGATATGATTTCAAAAGAACAAATAACTTTTTAGCTTTTGCAGATAACTTAATTTTTAATCATTATATCGATATTTCTCAATTCTTTTTAAGATATCAGGGAACAAAAGAAGATTCAAAGGGTGTAATCTCTTATGAAGTTACTTTGTTTATTAGTCCCGGTAACATGACTAAATATGATAAAAATTCTTATTATGATATTGAAAGATCTGGTGCAAAAGCTAATTATGCATTTATTCAACTTGATTTAGAGAGAATATTTAAGCTTCCGTATAGATTTTCATGGGTTATTAATTTTCTAGGGCAGCTTGCCTCTGGAAAGCTGCTTTTAAGTGAACAGCTTGCATTGGGAGGAGCTACAACTGTAAGAGGATATTTGGAAAATGAAGCTATGGGAGATAATGGTTTTTTACTTAAAAATGAACTGAGATTGCCCTTTTACCATTTTGGGAAAGATCATTTAGTTAATACTATTCAATTTTTAGGATTTATTGATCTTGGTGTAGTTACAGATTCAGATAAAAGCGTTTCAACAAAAAAAGGATCTAGCTTGCTCTCCATAGGTCCCGGAATGAGATATAATATCTCAACTAATTTAACTACAAGATTAGACTATGGATGGCAGCTGAAAAGTGTAAAAGGAAGAATTTTAGATAGTAGTAGAAGTTCAAGATGGCATTTAAGCGTTATAGCTTCATATTAATTAAGAGGAAGAAACTATGAAAAGAATTCTGGGTTTTATTTTTTTAATCAACTTAGCATTTTTAAGTGCTAATCCATCTGGCGAAAAAGTAATTCATGGGAAAATAAATATTGAAAGAAACAAAGATCTTTTAAATATTTTACAAAAATCTAAAAACGCTATTATCAATTGGCAAGATTTTTCGATAAGTGGAAATGAAATTACAAAAATTACAGCTCTTTTAGATAATTCTTCAATATTAAATAGAGTTATTTCTTCTAATCCCTCTTTAATATTTGGTAAATTGCAATCTAATGCAAATGTATATCTGGTCAATCAAAATGGAATAATAATATCAAAAAATTCATGTATTGATACAAGAAAATTGGTTTTATCTACTCTCAACATCGCTGATGAAGAATTTTTGAACTCAAAAGATCTGCATTTTCAAGGAGAATCATTTCAAAAAATACAAAACTCAGGTCAGATTAATGCTCTTGAAGATGTATTTTTTATAGCGAAGGAAGTAGAAAATAAAGGATTGATTAAAGCTCAAGATGTAAGTTTAATAGGATCGACAGATGTTTTATTAGTAGATAGAAAATCTCCAAAAATGTCAGTCAAAAATAAGTTGGGATCTGTTTCAAATGAAGGAAGAATTGAAGCTGTTAACACAAACCTTATAGCTCAAGGTGGGAATATTTATTCCTTAGCTGTAAATCAAGAAGGTGTAATTGATACTAACTGCGCTTACATTTTTAATGGAAAAGTTGTTTTATCAGCCGATGAAGGAGTTTTATCAGTTTCTGGAACGGTTAAATCTAAAGATATTTTGATAAAAGCTGATCATATACATATTGAAAATACAGCTATTTTAGATGCTTCTAGTGAGCTTGGTATGGGGAGTGTTGTTATTGGAATAGATTTAGAAAATAATAAAAAAGCTAAAACTACCTATATTCATAAAGGGAGTCAGATTTTTGTAGATTCATATAAAGAAAATGATGCCGGGAAAGTTTTAATATGGTCAGATGAAAAAACTGTTTTTGAGGGATTCATTTCGGCTAAAGCTTATGGGTTTTTTAGTAATGGTGGTTTTGTAGAAATATCGTCTAACAATGTTTTGCAAAAAGAGGGAAGTTTTGATTTAAGCTCTCAATATTCAAAAAAAGGATCAGTACTATTTGATCCTGGAAGTGTTTTTATAAAACATGGTAGTAATGATGATTTTGGAGCTGAAATTTTTACTGATGAATATTTAAATGATCTTTTAAAAACGGCAAATGTTGAAATTGCAACTGTAAATAGTTCAAATAACCAGGAGCAGATTATATTTATTGATTCTGATGTAAATATTTCTTGGGAAGAAGATACAACACTTAGTTTAAAAGCTTCAAAATCAATAGAAATGAAAAAAAATAGTGTTATTCAAAACACCTCTGAGAATAACTTTTTAGCAATTGACTTTGAAGTTTATAAAGAAAATGGAAATTATAGCGGAATTTTCATAGATGAAAACGCAAAGCTTTTTACAAAAGGTGCAAACATATCTTTAAAGGGTAATGGTGGAAATGTTGAAGATCAAAATTATGGTCTTCATATAAAAGGAATAATATCTAGCGATAATGATGATAAAATTTCTGGAAATATTAATCTTTCAGGTTTTGTTGGAAGAGCTGATGAACAAAATTTTGGAATTTTCGTTGATAACGGGACTATTAAATCGAAAAACGGAAATGTTTTTCTTACGGGAAATAGTTTAGGAACAAATGAAGCTAACCATGGAATATGTTTTGATAACAACTCTTTTATCAGTTTAGTTGATTCTAATCTGGAAATTTTAGGATCAGGCTCCGGTACTAATGCTTACGGAGTCTATTTTGCAAAATCTAAAATTGAGGCTGTTTGTGATTCTACTATAAAAATTTCTGCTAAAAGCCCAAGCGCTGCTGCTATATATTTTTCAAGTGATTCATCAATTATATCTGAAGGTCCAATTACTTTTACTGGTAAAAATTCTTTTTATTCTTATGGAGAAATTAAATCTAAAAAAGATGTATTAATTCAAATTGGGAATGAAGGTGCAGGTAGATTTTTACTTAAAAAACCAATTATAGCTAGGAGTGTGGAAATTTTAGGATCTGATTTCGATGATAGCTTTTATATAGATTGCGATCAAACCTGTAATATAATTGGTAATTTTGGAAAAAATACTCTAATAGCGCCAGATACTAATAATATTTTTGTCATTACAAAGGATAATCAAGGAATTTTAAATGAGACTGTAACATTTAAAAATATCCAAAATTTAAAAGGTTCCATTTATAACAATGATACTTTTTATTTTGAACCTCAAGGTCGGATAGATGGTAGAATTGAAGGGGGAGATGGTGTTAATACATTATATGCTCCAAATAAAGATAATATTTGGACAATTTCTAATGAGAATTCCGGAAGCATTAAAAATACATTAAAATTTCAGGATATTCAAAATCTTTTCGGGTCAGAAGGGAATGATACCTTTAAATTTTTAGATGGTGCAGAAGTTACAGGAATTATTAATGGAAAAGGTGGATACAATATAATCGATTGTTCAAATGCTACTCAAGATATAATTATGGATCTTCATAAAATTAAAAATATTCATGAAATTATCGGTGGAGGAGGAGTTAATTCCTTAATTGGACCCGAAAGTAAAAATACATGGTATATTACTGGTCTGAATAACGGAAACATTAATGGTATAAAATTCAGTTATTTCGAAAATTTGATCGGATCTGACTTGAGTGACTCTTTTTATATTATAGACCAAGGAAGGTTAGATGGAAGAGTTGATGGCAGTAGAGGTGTTAACTATCTGTTTGCTCCAAACCTAGATAATAAATGGTTTATAACTGGAGTAAATAGAGGGTTTATTGAGGATATTTTATCATTTGTAAATATTCATAATTTAGTGGGTGGTGAAAAACAAGATATTTTTAAATTTCAAGATTATGCCTTTATTGAGGGAACAATTGATGGAAAATCTAATAATTTTAACAACACTTTAGACTTTTCTTCTTATTTAAGTAACGTGACTGTTGATCTTAATAAAATTGAAAATATTCAAAATATCATCGGTGGTAAAAATACTACTCTTGTTGGTAAAGACATAGATAATATCTGGTCCATAACAGATCTAAATGCAGGTATTTTAAATGATAATATAGCTTTTACAAATGTAGAGAATATTATCGGGGGTAGTAAAGATGACATATTTGAAGTTGAAAAAACAGGATCGGTTACCGGTTTTATAGATGGAAAGCTTGGAAACAACAAAATACATGCAAAAGATCAGGATAATTTATGGGATATTTATGCTTTAGATTCCGGTAAGATTAACGATAAACTGGACTTTAAAAACATCTCAAATTTACAAGGAAGTGAACAGTCAAATATTTTTGTTTTTACTAATGAATCAAAAATAACAGGCAGAATCGATGGAGGCAGTGGCAAAAATAATATTTTGGATTTTTCTAATCAAAAACAACCAGTTGTTGTTGATTTAAACTATACTCATAACGTTCAAAAGATTATTGGTGGTCAAGGCCAGGATACTTTAGTCGGTTTAGATGAAAATAATATTTGGTACTTTACTGGATTAAATGAAGGTGTTGTAAAAGGGGTTGAATTTATAGGTTTTGAAAACCTTACAGGTGGAAAATTGAGCGACGTTTTTGTGTTTTCTGATGGTAGTGGTGTAACTGGTATAATAGATGGCGGAAATGAAACTTCCATGATGAATATTTTGGATTATTCTTTATGTAAAAATCCTGTTAAAGCTGATATTTTAACAGGAAATGCATCCAATACTGGTTATGCAGCTAATTTTCAAGCTGCGGTATTACCTAATTTATCTACTCAAGAAATGAGTCAGCAGCTTCCATCTTTTATAGAAATACCGCTAAGTCAGGTGGAATTTAAAAAAGATTTCTATGAAGAAGGTTTTCATGCACTTTTTGCATCAGACATAAAGTTTGATAATTCTATGGAGTTTGATTTTAAAAACTTTCCTATTCACCTGTCTTTATCTGACGAGAAAATTTTGGTCTATAGAGCCCCATCTGCTTTTGTTATAACAAAAAATACATCCAAAAAAGTCTTTGCTAAAGCTACAATGAGCCCTTTTCTAGCAAACACTAAAATTGGGGATTCTTCAGTTCGTATGAAGAACAATTTAAAAAGTCCAATTATAACAGAAAGAATTGCTTCAAGAGGAGACCTTAAACAAGTAAAGGCTATTTATGAACAAGATCTAGATGGATATGACTTAGATGATGTAACAATCGTTACTCAAAACATTAAGGAAAGAAGTATTAAACAAAGGCCTAGACCTTTACATTTTATATCTAAAAAAAGTAAACTAAAATAAGTTAACTTAGGGAGATTACGATGCAAAAATATATTTGTAAAATTTGTGGTTATATTTATGATCCACAAGAAAACAACAATGTAGCATTTCAAGATTTAGAAGATTCCTGGACGTGCCCGGAATGCGGAGTTGGTAAAGATCAATTTGAACCACTTTCCGAATAATGAAAGCTTTTGAGATAAAAAAAGGCATTTATTGGGTCGGAGCCATAGATTGGGATTTAAGAGAATTCCATGGATATCAAACTCAAAGGGGATCTACTTATAATGCTTATCTTATTATTGATGATAAAATAACACTTGTAGATACTGTAAAGCACTATCTATTCGATGAGATGCTAGAAAGAATAAAATCAATAATTGATCCTGCAAAAATTGACTATGTTGTCTCTAACCATTCAGAAATGGATCATTCGGGTGCACTGCCTGATATAATGAACATTTGCAAAAATGCAACTGTTATATGTTCCCCTAACGGAAAAGACAATTTAGAAAAACATTTTGATGTTAATAGCTGGAAGTTCAAAATTGTAAACACTTCTGATGAGATAAATATTGGTAAACATACACTTTTTTTTGTTTTAATGCAGATGGTTCATTGGCCTGATTCTATGGCAACTTTCATTAAAGATGAGAAACTTCTTTTGCCTAATGATGCTTTTGGTCAGCATATCGCATCATATGAAAGATTCGCAGATGAATTAGGGTTAGACATTGTTTTTGAAGAAGCTAAAAAGTATTTTGCAAATATTATATTACCTTATTCTAGACAGGCTTCAAAAGCAGTTTCAGAGATTGATAAACTAGATATTGACATGATAGCGCCATCGCATGGTCTTATCTGGAAGGGAAATGTTAATCAAATTATTAAAGCTTATAAAAGTTGGGATGCCAACGAAACAAAAGAGAAGGCTATTATTTTATTTGATACAATGTGGGGATCTACAAGAAAAATGGCCTTGGCTATTTATAAAGCTTTTGAAGAAAAAAATATCCACGTTGAATTTAGAAATATTAAAACTACACATATTTCAGATATTATGACTCATCTTATTGATTCGAAATATATTTGCATAGGTTCTCCAACATTAAATAACACATGCCTTCCAACTATTGCATCTGTTTTAAACTACATTAAAGGCCTAAATCCTAAAAATCGCTTAGGACTTGTTTTTGGATCTTATGGTTGGGGAGGACAGGCTATTAATGAAATCGAAACTGCGTTTAAAGAACTTAGTTATACCATTATAGATACGATAAAAGTACAATATGTTCCATCGGATGAATATTTAAATAAGATGAAAGATGATTTAAAAAATAAATTACCTTAATTTTAAATAAAAATTATTCGATTGTGATAATATTTTGAGGCGTTCCAGGTCCTTCATTAGATATATATTTAACCATATCTAATGTATTTAGATCATACCAAACTTCTGCTTTCCAAAAATGAGATTTAAAACCGGGTAGAGTAATTTTAACTTTCTGGGTGTTATATTTTGTATTGTTAATTTCTAAAGGTTCAATACCTTGTTTTATAGCTATCATATCAATAGCAGCAAAAGTATCTAATTTTATTAGTAAAAATTTATAATCATTTTTAGATGATTTTAAAAAAGGTCTTAATCCAAATGTAAAATCCTGTACCCAGTTTAGATTTGGGATATAATGAACTGAACTTTTTTTTATACCATTTACAGTGCCTTCACAAATAAGTTTTATATCATCTATATGAAAAGAGATGTCTAATGGTTTTTGTGAAGAAGTATAGTTAAATTTTTTTAATTTAAATTTCTCTGAATAAAGGTATTTGCTTATTCCGTCAGAAGATGATTTTGAGATGTCTAGATCTTTTACATTTTTTTTGATAAAGATTTTAGTTTTAGTAACTTTTCCAGATATTTTATCGCTGTAAATTATGTTTTTTTTAGCAAAAACATCTAAAACGCTATATGAGCACAAAATCACTATTAGAAAAACAAGTAAAAATCTAAGTTTCATTTTTTCCCTTTTTATGTTTTCAACGTATTATGGAGAATATTTTTTAATTATTCAATTTTCTTTTCTGATAGAAAATCTAACAAGAAAATGACCCTGAATCTTTTTGTATATATACAAGAAACAAGATTTTATAAAAAACCTTTTTTAAGAAATCCCTTACTTTTTTTTCAAAAATATGCAAACTGAAAATAAGTTGTAAAGGTAAAAAATTATGGAGCATGAAAAAAGTCATCATAGTATTAAAATCGATGAAATAGTTAAATTATTTAATACTTCTTTTGACGGGCTTACTCAAAACGAAGCTAATAAGAGATTGGATATTTACGGAAAAAATTCATTAAAGGAAAAAGAAGATAGTAAAATTGCAATATTTTTTAGACAGTTTAATAATATTCTAGTATATGTTCTTGTAATAGCTTCCTTAATAAGCTTATTCACTCATAAATACATAGATTTCTCTGCAATTATTTTTTTAATTATCGTAAATGGTGTTATAGGTTTTATTCAAGAGATAAAAGCGCTAAGTTCAATTAAGGCATTAAAAAAAATGACAGAAAGTAAAACTCATGTATTGAGGGATAAAAAAACTGTTTATATACCTTCGGAAAAGATAGTTCCCGGAGATGTAGCAATTTTTTCTGAAGGGAGCGTTGTTACAGCAGATGTTAGACTTTCCGATTCTTCATCTTTAATGGTAGACGAATCTTCAATTACTGGGGAGTCTCTTCCTGTAATTAAAGATCATTTGGCAGATGTTTTAGAGGAGGCATTACCTTATGAGCTGAAAAACACTTTACTTGCCGGAACAACGATTGTAAAGGGAAGGGCAAAGGGAATTGTTACCAAAACAGCTGATAATACATATTTTGCTTCTATTGCAGAAGAAAAAGAAAAGTCACCCACGACTCCATTAACAAAAGCAATTGAAAATTTTTCCAAAAGGTATATGAGTCTTCTTTTGGTTCTTTTTTGTATTATTGGTATCATTGGTTTTTTACAAGGCAGATCTTGGGTCGATCTGGCATATATTTTAATTGCAGAGCTTGTTTCTGCGCTGCCTGCGGGACTTCCTATTGTTGTAACAACAGTTTTAGTTGTTGGAGCTATTGCTCTTTCCAGAAAAAAAACACTTGTTCGGCATCTTCCTTCTGTTCAAACGCTTGGTAGCGCTACAGTAATAGCTTCAGATAAAACAGGAACTATTACTGAAGGTAAATTAATTGTCCAAGAGTGGTTTTCGGATGATATTGAAAAACTCAAGCTAATTTCTGCTTTATGCAACGATGCTGAATCTTATAGCGGTGATCCGATTGATGTAGCACTTAATAATTGGATAAAAAATGCCGAGGATATTAGAAAAAGACATAAAAGGGTTAAGTCCTATCCTTTTGATGTAAATCAAAGATATATGGCCACGGTAAATGAATTGAATAGTGAAAAATACTTTTTTATTAAAGGAGCTTTTGAGTCTTTAAAAGAAATGGCTATAAATGACAAAGAGAATATAAAACAATTTGAAGAAAAAGTTTTTCAACTATCCCAAAAAGGACTTAGA
The DNA here is from genome assembly GCA_016935395.1 of Parachlamydiales bacterium. GTDB lineage: Bacteria > Chlamydiota > Chlamydiia > Chlamydiales > SM23-39 > JAFGQY01. Next base: position 4,152 of record JAFGQY010000132.1, on the reverse strand, counting down.
ATTTTAGCGTTTGGAATGAAAAAATTTGATAATAATGAAAAATTATCATGTGAAATAATTGGTGTTATCGGTTTTTTAGATCCTGCAAAACCTCACGTTAGACAGGCGGTTATTGAAGCTCAAAAAGCCGGCATTAAAATTTTAATGCTTACTGGGGATTTTCCAGCTACAGCTAAAGCAATTGCAACAGATGTAAATATTTTCAAAGAAAATGACGATATTTTAACTGGTAAAGAAATAGATCAAATGGATGATACTACTCTTTATAACGAATTAAAAAAAACATCAGTTTTAGCAAGAATATTACCCGATCACAAATCTAGAATTGTAAAAGTATTGCAGCAGAATAAACAGATTGTTGCAGTCTCTGGAGACGGTGTAAATGATGTTCCGGCTTTAAGAGCTGCAGATTTAGGAATTGCTATGGGATCGGGTACAGAAGCTGCAAAGAGTGTAAGTAAAATGATAATTACGGACAGTAATCTGAAGGTAATCGTCGATGCAATTAGAAACGGTAGAATTATATCTCAGAATATCAGAAAAGTAATATACTACCTTATATCAACAGGGATTCAAGAAATAACTTTGATTTCATTGGCTATTTTTATGAAATTGCCACTTCCTTTAACTCCTTTACAAATTCTTTGGATCAATATAGTTACGGATGGTGTTTTAGACAAAACCTTTCCTTTTGCTAAAGAAGAAAGAAATTTAATGCATGATAAACCTAAAAAATCCACTAGACAATTTTTTGATCTAAAGCAGATTATAAACATAATTTCTTTTGGACTTATCTCAGGTCTTTTTATTTTTGAGCTTTTTAAACACTTACTGAGAAATTTTAATTATGAGATATCTTTAACCATCACATTTACTTGCGTAGTATTTATGCAATGGGCTAATGGTATTCAGGCTCAGAAAGAATATGAGCCTTTTTTCAAGAATATAAAAAATAGCTTAAAGATAAATCCATATATATATTTTGCAGTGGTTTTAGGAATCCTTTTACAGATTTTTGCTGTTTATGTTGCAACAGATATATTTTCATCTATAAGGATACCGATTAACCTTTGGCTATACCCTATAATAATGTTTTTAGTTGCTTTTTTCATTGTTGAAATAAGAAAATGGATATTTTTACTATTTAGGAGAAAAAAATGAAGAAAATATTAGTTATTTTTTTAACAATTTTTGCATTAAAAGTAAGCGCTGTTTTGCCTCCATTTCATCAAAGCGTGAAGGAAATTCAGCAAATTTTATCTGATGAGAGATTGAAAAAAGAGATTCCATCAGGTGAGCCTATTTTAGAAATTATCAGAGTGGAAAACGGTTATTTAATTTATACAAATAAGTATATCTTAGAAGTTGAAATTGAATATTTACCTCAAAAAATGCCAGGACCTGCGCAATTTAAATTGCATTTTAATGAAAAACAATTGATATCTCAATAGATGTAAATAAATTTCTTCAATTTATTAATAAAATAAGGTAATTTTTTTCAGAAAATTAGGAGTAATGAATGAAAATATTACCTTATAGTTATTCGCAAATTAGGTTTAAAAATTCTATAAATAATTGTGTATCATTAAAACTTTTATCGATATTAGTGAAAAATGTTTTTGCTAACTCTTTGAATAATACTTCTAATTTAAATTTAACAGATGTTGAAACTACAAATGACAAAAGAAATATTAATCTAGATATTTCAGAACTTTCGTTTGGTGTAAGGGTAGGGATAGTTGTAGGATCATATGTTCTATTAGGTATTATGTTGTCCATACTTATTCATGCTTATAATAAAAGAAGACAAAGAGTTCATCCTTTAACAATAACTTTGTCTGATGGTCAAGTATATGCGCTTTCTGATAGGACGTCAATAACAACCCTTGAGACTGGAAGATGATTCATAGCTTGATAATACACAAAATTCTTTGAATATAAAGACTTCTTTAAGCCTTTTTTTGACTGAGTTAAAAAACTTTATTCTAAAACCTAAAAAAGGCTTGTTTGTTGAAATAAAAAGGTAATTTTTTTGATGTTTTAAATTTTTCTGACCATTTTTTATTTTTAAAAATATTTTTTTTCCAATCTTTTATCTTAGGGGCAGTAGTAATTAATTCAGAAAAATCTATTGGCTTTCTGATTTTATCAAATAACTTAACATTTCCAGCAACTGGATAGGTTTGAATAAATCCATTTTTATCTTTATAAGAGAAGGATTTAGCTAAGTGAGCATGACCGACTCTTAAAGCTTTGATTTCATAATCATTGGTAGAGACAGCTCTAAAATAATCTTTTATTATCTCAGGTGTTAAAAAAAGCCCAGCTCCTCTAAAATAATTAAAACCAACTTTTGTTTTTGAAATATCTCCCCAGTTGTAATTTGTAATATTTGCCTTTCGGAAGTCTTCGATTAGTTTTTTGTGTTTTAATAGTAGATCTTGGATTTTTAAAATACTAAATATCTTTTTAGCTTCTTTTCTATCCATATCTGGGAAATCTGTTAGATTTCTTATTCTTTGTAAATTTTTTAAAGATCCATTTAAATCGTAATCCTTAAATGCCTCATAAAACCTAGGGATATCTTTTAGCATTTTATTTTTTAAACTGTCTGGAAGAAGCTGTTTTATTCTATAGGGAAGTTGTACCTTTTGTGAATTTTTTATAGTGATAGATGCAAATGATGCTTTTTTTAGCAAAAGTTCATTTAAATCAATATCAGGATCCAAAGAGGCATGAGAAAATAATGTATATTGAGTTTTGTTTTTTTGATTTTTTTCACCGATTAATACAGCTAAAGGAAGTGAATCAAAAAAACTTTTTAGATTATTTTTTAGTTTCTGATTTTCAAAAAAGTATCTTTCTGTTTGTTTTATATATAATTTAGAAATTTCACAGTTTTCGTGATTTCCTTTAATAAGAATAATTTCATTAGGATTGTTTATTTTAAGTTGCATTAAAAGATTTAAAGTATCAAAGCTATAATTTCCTCTATCAACATAATCTCCTAAAAATATTAATTTTAGTTTATTTTTATGTTCATTTTTTACATTGAAATTTTCATCTAAAAAACCTTTTTTTCTCAAATTTTTAAGCTGTTTAACTAAACTAATATAATCAGCATGAAGATCTGCTTTTACAAATATTTTAGTTTCATTACAGACATCATATTTTTCTAATTTTCCAATGTATTTTTTAGTATCTAATGATGAGAATTTTTTGTTATATATTTCAAGGGTATGGATGAACTGATCTAAAGAGATTGTTTTAGGAGTTCTCAAGCTACTTTGTATCAATGAAAAAATGATATATGGAAAAAAAGATGCCGTTGATAATGCTGAAAATAATACTGCAGCAGTAAATGCCGAAGAACTTATATTAAAAATTAATATATTTGATATTAAAAAAGCTGATGTAAAAAAGAATATTAAACAGGCGGCTTTAAAGACTTTTTTTACAAGACTTAACTTTTGAAAATTATTTTCATATGATTGAAATGAATCGACTTTTCTTTGAATATTTCTATGGAATTCGATTTTGTTTTGCATTGTTTCCTCTAAATTAGTGAAAGAATTAAACATTATTATGGAAAAAAAATAAAGGTTCAGTTTCTTGACATTGTTTTCATGAATAGTTATTTTCAAATAAAAAAAACAAGGATTTTAGTATGAGGATTTTTGTGCCGACTGAAGGCGAAGATATAAATAACAAAGTTAACGTTCATTTTTGCAAGTCAAAATATTTTATACTTATGGATACAGATATTGACACATGGGAAATTGTAGAAAATACTTTTCTAAATAATAATGCTGAAAAAAATGTTCCTTTAAAAGTTATAAGTCTTAATGTTCATAGTATTATTGTAAAAAATATAGGACCTATTTGCTTTGAAACATTAAAAAAAGCAGGTATTAAGGTATATAAAGCAGAAAATGAAACAGCAAAAGAAGCTATAGATAAATTAAAAAAAGATGAACTTATAAAAATAAAAAAACCTAATAAAAAAGATTCGAAAATTTTTAAAGAGACATAGATTATTAATCTTCTCTGGGAGCTTTTCGAAATTCTTTTGTAGCAGATCTTTTCTTTTTTTCTTTCAAAATTTTCTCTTTTGCTTTTTTTGAACGCTTTTTTTTCTGTTTTCTTATTTTT
>JAFGQY010000131.1 GCA_016935395.1 Parachlamydiales bacterium | reverse complement strand
GATATAGAAGCATCAACTAATACAAAACCCGAATTAACTGTTTTGGAAGAAGAGAAAAAACAGGCTAAAGATATTTTACAAAAATATGGGGTAATAAACACTAAAAGAAAGATTATTGGAATAAATTCGCTTGCAGCTTATGGAGATGCCAAATGCTGGCCGATAGGCAGATATCTTGAAGTTGCGAAAAAGCTTTCTAAAGAAAAAGATGTTTTTGTAGTTTTTATTGGAGATAAAAAAGCTCAAAGAGTTTTAGAAGATAATTTTTTTAAAAACCTTCCCCCAAACATCATTAATTTAGCCGGTAAAACAGATCTTAATCTGCTTATTTCAATAATAAATGAGTTTGATCTATTTTTGACAAATGACAGCGGACCTATGCATATAGCTTCAGCTTTGAATATTCCGATCGTAGCTATTTTTGGATCTACTTGTGATATTTTAACAGGACCTTATAATGGGGGGGAAATTATTAATAAAAGAGTTGAATGTTCACCCTGTTTTAAAAGGCAGTGTCCAATTGATTTTAGATGTATGTTAAAAATTACAACAGATGAAGTTTTTGAAAAAATTAAAACGAAAGCAGCTTTATGAAAAAAGTTTTTAAAACAAAAATTTTTAAAAATCCTTTAGATAAAATAATTATAAAAGCAAAAAAACAAAATAAAACAAGATTTTTGCTTTTATGGAATAGGGGACTTGGGGATATTGCACTTTATCTTCATGCTGTTGTTTATAGAATTAGAGAGTTTATTCCAAATAGTGAGATTACTTTTCTCACAAGACAAAATCTAAAAGAGGGTTTTGAGCTTTTAGATAATGTGAGAATTATTGTAGCCCCGTTTATTAATAGATATGTTCCTGTAGATGTTCAAAATTCTTTGAAACTTATGAATATTGATCCAGATAATTTTGATGTAATAATAGACAATCTAGATCCCAATAACTGGGTAAAATGGCAAATCGGAAAATTAACGCCTAAGCTTAATTGGAAAAGCGAATATGATGATTTATCGAATAATTTTAATTTTCCAAAAGATAAAATTTTAGTAGCGGTATCTCCAACTATTGAAACAAACCATAGCTTTTTTAGAAGCTGGCCGGATGAAAATTTTCAAAAACTGTTCAAAAATGCACATAAAGATATCTGTTTCGTTTTACTAGGATGTGACATAAAACCTAACTATTTATATGAAAATGTTTTAGATCTTAGGGGAAAAACTACATTTTTAGAGGTTTTATCCATTATAAAAAACAGATGCCAATATTTAATTTCTTTAGACTCCGGCATTCAAAGTATGTTTTTTTATATAAATCAGGATTTTCCAATAAAATTAATTTCACTTTGGAAAACAAAAGATCTAGGTATTTTGAAACTAAAAGTATCTTCTCCTAATAAAAAGCTTAGGCATTGCCCGCTTATCAATGAAAATGGCCTACAATACCTAGAAGTTGAAGAAGTTATTAAAAATGTTTATCCAAATGACATTTTTACAACTTTAAAAAATCTGAATCAGAGCAAGGTATTATCTTTTTTTGAAAAATTTTCTATTCAAGGTAAGATTCAATTTATTAAAAGTCTGTTTTCTTTTGATTTTCAAAAACTTGATAAGCAAGAAATAGATTTCAAATCATTTTTAAAAAAAGAAGCTGTTTCAAAGAATTTTCAACCTTTAGAAGTTTGTGAAAAAGCGAATAAAAATGATTTTCAAGCTGGAAATAATTTGTTTTTATCAAAAAATATCGGATGTATTATTTTAGCAGGAGGCCAAGGGACAAGACTTGGATTTGATGGGCCAAAAGGTCTTTTTGAAATTAATGGTCAAACTCTTTTTTCTCATCTTTTTTCAAAAATTTTAAAAAAACAAAAAAAATATGGAAAAAATTTTTATGTATCCATAATGACCTCTCATCTGAATCATGAAAAAATTATAAAACATTTTGAAAAAGAAAATTTTTTCGGATTGAAACAGGAGCAAGTTGATTTTTTTAGGCAGGATTCTTATCCATTTTTAGATGAAAATGGAGATTGGATTTTTTTAAATAATTTTGAAATTTTAAAAGGTCCTGATGGAAATGGAAATGTTTTTAAAAACTTTTATCAAAGCGGACTTTTTGAAAAATATAAAATTTTTAAAAATATCGATCAAATTTCAGTAGTTCCAATTGATAATATTTTAAATGATCCATTTGATGAAGAGCTTTTTGGTTTTCTCAAAAATAACAATTTAGATGTATTGATTAAATGTATAAAAAGAGATGAAAATCAATCAAAACAAGGCGCTATTTGTAAGCTAAATGGATCTATAAAAATTGTTGAATATTTACATCTAGATCCTAGACAAAATTATTACTATTCAAATACCGGAATTTATGCAGTAAGTTTAAAATTTATAGAAAAAGTCATTAATCAAAATCTTCCAAAATATTTTGTATTGAAAAAAATAGATCCTGAAAAGGATATTTTTGCTTATAAAACAGAAACTTTTATTTTTGATAATTTTATCTATTCAAATAATATAAAAACTTTACTTGATGATAAAAATAATTTTTATTTTCCTATAAAGGATAAAATAAGCGCAGAGAAATTAGAAAAAATTCTAAGCCTTGGCAATCGCACATTTGTGTGATATGATGATATAAATTTATTTTTTAGGGTTTTTTATGAAAATAGGATATTTAGGAGCTGGAACCTGGGGCACGGCATTAGCAGTACTTCTTGCTAATAAAGGATATCAAGTAGTTGTATGGGACAGAAATCCAAATAGAATAAAACAGTTAAATCTAACAAGAAAACATCCAAAATTACAAGACGTTACAATTCCTGCAAATATTATTTATACTACCCAATTAAAAGAAGCTGTTGAAGATGTGGATATTATTGTTGAGTCTGTTACATCTTTAGGAATACGATCTGTTTTCACTCAAGTAAATAGTCTGATAGATCTAAAATGCCCAATAGTCCTCACTTCAAAAGGGATTGAACAAAATACACTACTTTTATTTCCTGAAATTTTAAATCAGATTTTTAAAGAAGAAAAGAAAAAGTACATAGGGTGTTTATCAGGTCCTTCACATGCAGAAGAGGTTGTTAAAAATCTTCCAACTTCAGTCGTTTGCTCTTCTTATGACAAAGATGTAATGAATCAAATTTGCGAAATTTTCAACACTCCTCATTTTAGAGTTTATCCAAATTTTGATATTTTGGGAGTCTGTTTTGGCGGGGCTATGAAAAATATTATGGCTATTGCTTGTGGTATTTCTGATGGCCTAGGTTTTGGAGATAATTCTAAAGCTGCTCTTATGACAAGAGGGCTGCATGAAATGAAAAAGCTCTGCCTTACTAAAAATGCTGATCCCAATACTTTGAATGGTCTTTCAGGACTGGGAGATCTTTGTGTAACTTGTTTGTCAAATTTTTCGAGAAACTATAGATTCGGACATCTTTTTTCTAAGGGATATAATATAAAACAGGCTATAAGCGAGATAGGGATGGTGGTTGAAGGAGTTTATACCGCAGTATCAGCTCTTCAGCTTGCAAAAAAATATAATATTTCCGTTCCGATTACTCAAGCTATCAATGCTGTTCTTTATCAGGATTTGAATCCAAAGAATGTTGTAAAACTTTTAATGCAAAGAACCATTAAAAACGAATTCGAATAATTTTCAAAATTTTGTTAATAATAACAATTTTCTCTTTTCATCATTAACTTGCAGTTATATATTCTGGAAAAAAGATGTAAATCAGAAAAAGAGCTTTTTGTGAAAGTAATAACTGCATTAGATATGGCATCTATAGAAGCTTTAGCAATAAAAGAAGGAGCTTCGGATGAAAAGTTTATGCAAAATGCCGCTGAAGGTATTTTTCATATTCTAGATGATTTTATCACAAATAATAATCTGTCAAAAAATGTTACTGTTATAGCTGGGAAAGGAAACAATGCGGGAGATGGATACGTTGCAGCTTTATTGCTTTTAAAAAATAACTACAACGTAAAAGTTTTTCAACTTTTTGATATTGAAAATGCATCAAAACTCTGTAAATTAAATCACGATAGATTTATTCAAAATAAAGGAAAAGTTAAATATATCTCATCGATAAGTGAAATTGATTTTTTTGATGAAAATGAAATTATTCTAGACGGAATTTTCGGAACTGGATTTAAAGGAAAAATAGAAGGATTTTTATTGGATGTAATAAGAAAAATAAACTCTTGTAATTGTCTAACTTTTTCAATAGATATTCCATCCGGTTTAAATGGTGACACGGGAAAAGTTGGCAATATTGCTATAAAAGCAGATTATACAATTTACTTAGGATTGCCTAAGCTCGGTTTTTTTTTAAACGATGGTCCAAATTATATTGGCAGATTAAAATATGTTGACTTTGGTTTGAAAGAAAAATATATAAATTTAAAAAAGGGTGTTTTGAATTATATGGATAACATTAACTTAAAAGAGCTTCTTCCTAAAATCGATCGCAAAAGACACAAATATGAAGCCGGTTTTGTTGCCGGACTATCTGGATCTAAAGGAATGTATGGAGCTGCTAAACTTGCTGCTCTTGCAGCTTTAAGAACTGGATCTGGAATAGTAAAAATGATTACTGAAAAAGAAATCTTTGCAGCTCCTTATGAAATTGTTAATATATTAAAAGATTTTGATAGTATTGAAGAGATTTTGGAAGTTTTGAATATATCTGACTGCGTTTTTGTAGGTCCTGGGTTAGGTAGAGGTAAAAAAATAGAAAAACTTTTAGAAAAACTTCTTCCTAAAATAACAACTAAATTGGTTTTAGATGCAGACGGTCTTCATTTTTTATCAAATAATACAAAATGTCTTCTTCCAAAGCTAAGCGTTTTAACTCCTCATAAAAAAGAGATGCTAAAACTTTTAAACATTATTAAAATTGAAGACGAAAAATCTCTTTTTGATAAAACAAACAAATTTTGCCAGGATCATAATCTGATAATTGTCTTAAAAGGATATCCTACAACTATTTTCCATCCTCAAAAAGATCCTGTTACTATTTTAGGAGGAGATCCTGGTCTTGCAACAGCCGGAACGGGAGATGTTTTAACGGGAATGATCGCATCTTTTATATCTCAAAAATTACTCCCATATGATGCTGCTATTTTAGCTGTAAAGATGCACTTTTTAGCTGGTGAAATTGCAGCTTTGGATAAAACATCTTTTTGTTTAATAGCATCAGATGTTATTGAATATTTACCCAAAGCTTTCAAAAAGGTTTTGGAAAAATAAAAAAAGTATTTTCAATTATCTTTTTGATATGATTTATACCATTTAACAAAATGTTTTAATCCTTCTTCAATTGAAGTTTTAGGATTAAAATTTAATTTTTCCTGGCTTTTTATGATGTCAGCATATGTTTTTAACATTTCTCCTTTAAAAACGGGAATATGTTTCAATTTTGCCTTTTTACCAAGATGCTTTTCTAAAACAGAAATAAAATCCATAAGTTTTACAGGTTTATTATTTCCAATATTAAAAATATCAAATTTGTTGCAGTAATCGATCGCAGAAATAGTGCCCTCAACTGCATCATCTATATAAGTAAAGTCTCTGAGCATGTTTCCATCGCCAAATATTTCAATAGGCTTTTCTTCCAAAATACTTTTTGTAAATTTAAAGTAAGCCATATCAGGTCTTCCATAAGGACCGTAAACTGTAAAGTATCTTAAAGCTACTATGGGTATCTGAAATAGATTGTGATATGCATAGGCTATTGATTCGTTAGCTTTTTTTGTAGCGCCATATAAATTGGCAGGGCTGTCAGTTTTATCATCTGTTGAAAATGGAATTTTCTCATTTAATCCATATACAGATGATGAAGAAGCAAATACAAGCTTAATGTTTTTAAAACTTTTCAAAACTTCTAAAAGATTAACAAATCCTACCAAGTTTGAACTAACATAAGCATCAGGATTTTCAAAAGAGTATCTAACGCCTGCTTGCGCAGCTAAATGTACAACCGTATCTATTTTGTTTTTTTCTAAAATCTTTCTTACGATATCTTTATCATTTATGTCAGCATTTACAATGTTGATATCTTGTTCATTTAAAACTTTTTCTCTTTGATATTTAAGGTTTTGATCATAGTAAGAATTGTAGTTATCAAGTCCAATAACAAAATTATCCCGCTTTTTTAAAGCGCTAGATAAATGAAATCCGATGAAGCCACAAGCGCCTGTTACCAAAATCTTTTTCATTTTTATTTTATTTTTTTTAATAAAGTGTGTTATAAATGTTCACTTATTTTATTAAAAATTGATTTTAATTACACATGTTTTTTAAAAATTATAAACAAATTTTTTTAATTTGTATTTTTTGTTTTGGCTGCAACTCTAGAATTATTTATCAAGACAGCTGTCAAATTGATGAATTTGTAACCGATTCTTATAAAATTTCTAAAGGAAAATTCTCTATATTAAAAATGCAGGGAAAAGAGGTTGAACCTTTAAATGAAAAAGACTTTGTTGAAATAAAGGATCGTATAGAAGAAAAAGACATTTTGCATATTGAAATTTTTCATCCAAAAAGAGCTGACTTGGTATCTCTTATAAGATCTATTTCTCAGAATATAGGATTCAAAGTTAAAAATGGGAAAATCAAAATACCTGATTTGGATGAAATCATTGTAAAAGATCTTACTTTAGATGAAGCTAAGGATAAAATATTAAAAAGATATCAAGAAGAAATCAAAGATATTGAAGTTTTCGTATTATATAAGACAAAAAAACAAAAAAAAGTTGAAGTTATTGGACTTGTTCACGGTTCTTTTCCGATAACCGGTAAAACTCATCTTTTTGATATTTTAGCTAAATTAAATATCCCATCAAATGCAAATCTTTTTTCAAGTTATATTTTAAGAGATGATAAACCTATTGAAGTTGATTTTTATAAGCTTTTAAAACAGGGAGATATGTCTCAAAACATTGTCATGAAAAAAAATGACAAGATCTATATTGCAGATCAAAGTGAAGCAAAACTGTTAATTTTAGGAGAGGTTCAAAAGCAGTCTCTTTTAGATTTGCCAAATGGATACATCTCTATAAAAGAAGCTATTGCTCAGGTGGGCGGGTTAACACAAAATTCTGATATTTCCTGTATACAAGTGATTAGAGCTGGTTGTAAAAATCCTAAAATCTATCAGTTAGACTTTAAACAGATTTTAACGCTTCCAAATAGAGCTATTTTATTAGTTCCGGGGGATATTGTGTATATTTCTTCAACTCCAATAAGTGATTGGAATAAATTCATTTCACAAATTCTTCCTTCTTACAATCTTTTTGATTCGACATACAAAGTATTAAAAAATTTAAAGGTAATAGACTAATGTCAACTGAAGCGAACACTTTTTATTTATCCGACGTTTATAATCTTATTTTAAGAAAAAAATATATTTTGTTTTTAGTCTCTTTTTTAGGGTTTTTGATCACTTTTTTATTGCTACTTCAAAAACCTTTAGTATATGAATCAGAAGCGATATTTTATGAAGCTTCTGAACAAAACAGTCAACCTGTTGGAAATTTAAAAGATTTAATTTTATCACAAAATAATCAAGACCAAATTAATGCTATATCTTTTTTCCAAACTAAAAAGAATATTAATAATCTAATAAGTAAATTAGGTTTGAATATTGAAGTTGTTGATAATTCAAAAAAAAAGTTTTATGAAAGATTTTTAATCAATGCAAAAAAAAATATTTTTGCCCATTTACATAAAAAAATAGAAGATGATCAAAAAATAATATTTCAAAATGTAAAGATTAAAAGTGGAGAAACTTCTCAATACTACTTAATATTTTCAAAAGATGAATTTTTTGAAATATTGGATAAAAATAAAACTCATATTGCTTTTGGAAAATTAAATGAACTTTTTAAAACTTCAGATTTTGAATTTGTTATAAAAAAAGTGGGTAAAAAGTTTTTAAATAGCTCGGTTTTAATAAAAATATATCCTCCAAATAATATATGGAAAAAAATATCTTCTAAAATTGATATAAAAAGAGACAAGAATTTTTCCAAAAATATCCTTATATCATATAAAGATCAAGACCGAAAAATTTCGAGTGAAGTTGTAAATACTTTAATAGATTTATACATGTCAGATTTAAAATCGAAACATGAAGAGTTAAAAAAACAAGAGCTTGAATATTTGGAATCTAGAAAAAAACATTTAGAAGATCAGCTTTCATTTTTATTTAAAGATTTTGAAAATTACTTAAAAGAAAATGTTAAATCTAAAGGTTTTTTAGAGATAGAAGCAGAAATAAAAAATCTTTTAGACTCAAAAGAAGATATTTTTAAAAAGATAACGGATATAAATTACAAATTAAAATCATTAGAAAATATTGATATTGATAACATCAAAAACTCTTTATTTGATGAAGCAGAATTTCTTCAAATAGTTGAAAATATAGATAGATTTGCAAATCAAAAGCAGCTAATAGAACTTTCAATCAATGATAAATTAAGTTTTTCTGATGATGATTATCAAAATATTTTAAATAAAGAAGATGAGATAAAAAATCTAAAATCGGAAAAACAGAAAATTGAAAGCCTAATTTTATCTATAAAAAATAAGAATAATAGTTCCAATTCTTATAATCTTCCAAATATTTTTAGAAATGAAAACTTTTTGGGATATCTAAACCAAAAACTTATCTTAATTTCTAAAAAGATCGATCTTATTAAACAAAATGAACATTCATTTAGCATAAACTCTTTTGATTTGAACAGTGTAAAAAATACATTTTTGGAATATGGCAAAAAACTCGACGATCAAAAGTTGGAAATTGAAATACTTGAAAATACATTGAAGAAGTTACAAGAAGATTTTCAAATCAGTTTAGTAAGACCCTATTTTTCTTATGAATTAATAAAAAATGTAGAAGATATTATAAAAAAACTTAGCCAAAGGGATATTTTTACAAAAAAAGAAACTGAAAGAATTTTAGAAGATTTTGAGTTTGAAAAAAAGAACCTATTTACGCACTTAAAGGAGATTTTAGATTTTAAAATACAAAACCAAAATTTCTTAAAAAACAAACTTTTTGAGCTTAAAAAAATTGAAATGCAACTTGTTAACAATGAAATTTCATATTATAAAACAAAATTAAATGAATTTTTGCAAAGCAAAAAATTTAAGTTAAATGGTGAGAAAAAACATCTTTTATCAAAAATTGAAAATATTAAAAATGAACTTGATAGAAGCATTTCAAAAATCAATATTGAAAAGAAGATTAATTATAAATCTGATTTAACAAAAAGCATAATCGATTCTTTAACAAAACTAATAGAATCAAAAACTTTGGATTTTGATTTAAAAAAGATACAGTCTAAACCAATAGATTTAGCTTCAACACCACTTTTCCCTATTTCAAAACATTTGATTTTATATTCTCTTATATCTTTTATAGCAGTTGGCTTTTTTTCTTTTATGATAGCGTTATATATTGCAATAATTAAGGGATTTCCAATCTCAACTCAGCAGCTGTTTGATTTAGGATATAATCACTCAGGAAACGTGTCTTTTAAATGTAACGGCTACGAAATCGATCAGATAAACCCAAAAGATCTGGAAACGCTTAGAAATATAATATCTAATGTAAGTAGTGATGAATCTATAATAACTCTTTATGCTTCTAAAGGTCCTAACTATATCCATTATCTTTCAGCTCTTCTTGCAATAATTGGAAAGAAGATATTAGTGATTGAAACTCGAAATTCTCAAGATAAAGAGAATGGTCTTTATACTTATTTAGAGAGAAAAACCAAAAATGCTCCAATTCAAAAACTCCAGGCTTATGATTATTTGCCATCAGGGGAAGAAAAATACTTTTCTTTTGAACTATTGAATTCTTCAGATTTTTACTCTTTAATAAAAAACATGAAAACTAAGTATGATCACATTTTATTATACACAAACTCTGCTTATAATTCTGCTGAGAGCAAAATCTTTTTAAAAATTTCAGATAAAATAATTCTTACAATTAAAGATGAAATTTTAGACAATTTAAAAATATATGCAGATTTTAAAAATGATAAATCGAAAATCAATTTTGTAAGTTTTTAAAAAAAATATGAAAAAGAGAATATTAGTTACAGGTGGCGCAGGTTTTTTAGGATCTCATCTATGTGAAAGACTTTTGAAAGAGGGGCATGAAGTTATCTGTGTTGATAACTTTTTTACGGGAAATAAGCAAAACGTTTTTCATCTACTTAAAAATCCTTATTTTGAAATTATCAGACACGATGTTTGTTTTCCTCTTTATTTAGAAGTTGATGAAATTTACAATTTAGCTTGCCCCGCATCTCCCATTCACTATCAACATGACCCGGTTCAAACAGTAAAAACATCTGTCCACGGTGCTATAAATATGTTAGGGCTTGCAAAGCGTCTCAATATCAAAATCTTTCAAGCTTCAACATCTGAAGTTTATGGAGATCCGGCTGTTCATCCTCAAAAAGAGAGCTATTTTGGTAATGTAAATCCAATAGGTATTAGATCTTGTTATGATGAGTCTAAAAGATGCGCCGAAACTCTGTTTTTTGATTATAATCGCCAATTTAGTATTCCTATTAAAGTTGCAAGAATTTTCAACACTTACGGTCCACGTATGCATCCAAATGACGGTAGAGTAGTTTCAAATTTTATTGTTCAAGCTTTGAAAGAAGAAGATTTAACAGTATATGGGGATGGCACTCAAACCAGATCTTTTTGCTACGTTGATGATTTAATAGATGGTTTTATTTTATTTATGAACTCAGATTTAAATCTTTTAGGACCTATCAATCTTGGTAATCCCGTTGAATTTACAATGATAGAACTCGCTGAAATGGTTTTGAAAATGACTAAATCTAAAAAATCAAAAATTACTTTTAAAGATCTTCCTCAAGACGATCCTAAACAAAGAAAACCGGATATTACTCAAGCTAAAAATCATTTAAATTGGAATCCAAAAATCAAATTAGAAGAAGGGCTTGAAAAAACCATTAAATATTTTAAAAATCTTTTATAAGTCGAATATATTTTTTAAAAAATCTTATTTAACATATATTTGATTAATAACTCTATACTCTAAAGTAGATAGTCCTTGCATCCATGCGCTGAATTTTAGTCTCATCTGTGTAAAGAAATTAGCTTTATATACCGAAGAGTATTTTTCATTTACGTCGTTTATTTTAGAAAAAAGTTTTTTTGCTAAATATGCTGATGGAGTTATTGATAATAATGAGGCTACAAAGGGTAAGGCGGTTGTTTTGAAAGTTAATCCAAAGATATTTAAACCATTATTATAAGATTGATTGTTTATTGTTAAAAATGGAATTCCAAATGTGCTCACCGCAGTTAGTATACTAGCTCCAACAGGAAGGGCGATTAAAGAAACAATCCATTTTTCAATTTTTTTAACTGTGCTTACGATGTTATCATCTAAAGTTTTATCTCGTTTGTATATGTTTTTATCATTAATTGATTTTACGGCAATATCTTTTAGAATTTTTTCAGGTGAATCACTTAAAAATCTAAATACTGTTGTCATGAGAACCTCGTAATTTTTTTTTGTTCAAAATTTAGTAAAAGAATCAATAAATGTAAATAGTTTTATTCAAGTGGTTTTTTTTCTTTTATTTCACGATATTTTTTAATTATTTGAAAGGCGAGCGGCGCCGCCTCTTTTCCACCATCTGCAAAGTTAAGCTCGACAATTACAACAATTTCAGGTTTGTCCCACAGATTTTTTTTATTATATTCTGTAATTTCAAATGAAGGCTTTTCAAAAGATATCGCAGCAAACCAGATATTTTTGTATTTTTCTGCTTTAGAAGAGGGGTTTGTAGATGGATTATACATAAATTCTGCTGTAGAAGTTTTTCCGACAAATTGATGCTTAAGTGATTTGTATTCATCCATAAGCTTTCTGTCTTTTAAAAGTTTTTTGATGATAATTGGCCTTGCACTACCTTTTTCTGATGAAACAACTTTATCAAGACCATCTAAAATCATATTTCTTATCTCATCCGGCATGAACAGCTGTTTCAAAATAGTTGTTTTTTCATCTTTTAAAAGTTTAGGTTTTAAAACTTTTCCTGAATTTGCAATAGCTGAGAATGCTACAGCAGCTTGGAGGGGAGTTACAATTAAAGAATGTTGTCCAATCGCAAAAGAATAAAGAGAAGTTTTATTAAAAATAATGTCTTCAGGAAGGTTTCCCTTTTTTTCTTCAAAAAGATCTATTTGGGTTTTTTCACCTAAGCTAAAATCTTTTGCTGCATTTATCAAATTATACGGGTTCGATATGCAATCTGATGAAAGTATTGAAAAGTAGGGGTTTGAAGATTGTTCAAGAGCTCTTGTAAGATCTATTTGACCAATTCCTGCATGGGCAGATCTGGGTAGTCTTCCTTTTTTATAAATTCTTGGATAAGGTTTTCCGTCTAAAGATTTTCCAACAACTAAAGAGCCTCCTTTTTTCACCTTAGAATCCCAATAAATATCATCTATCATTGTAAAAGGATTTAGTCTATTTAAGCTCAAATTGTTTTGTTTTAAAAATTCATATCTTTCTTTTAACGCTGCATATGCAGGAATAATTTTAAAAATTGATCCAGGGGGAGAAGCGCTGTTAATAGCATATGATCTGGAATATCCAAATCCATTTTTTGGATAAAAAGATTTAGCTAGATCTTTTTCTAAAAGTTCCGAGCCGGACTTAGTAAGTTTTGAGTATTTATGTAATAAAGGTCGATCTAACTCATAAAATGATCTAATGGTCTTAACAAAGCTAAAACACATTGTATCATCTAAAAGGAGGGTTGAATTTTTTAAAAGATCCAAATCACTTTGAATTTCATGTTTATCAATTGATACAATGGATTTTATATATGGGATAATTTCAGAATTTTTTATAACGTTTTCTTTAATTAAATATACGATAAAAACATTTTGATATTTTTCCCAAAATTCCGAAAATAACCTTTCTTCTTCATTATCTAAGTAATCAATGAAGGGTTTTGCATATCTTTTTTTTGCTTTTTCGATTTTTCTTTTTTCAATCAAAAAATCTTTTTCATTTTCATGGCGCCATTTTGTGAAAAATTCATCATGAAAAACGGGCTTTAAATGACTTTTTAGAAGATCTTTTAATCTTAGAGTTGCTTTTGTAATGTTCCAATAGTCTTTAAGGGTGAGAAAATCGATTTTTTTAATTAAATCATCTGAAAACGCAGGGCTGTGAACTGCCATTCTCAAAATATCTATTAAAAATATTTTATCAAAATTGTCTGGTATATTTTTTAGAAATTTAGAAACATTATTTTTACAAAATTTTATGTCTTCATAAGAGTTTTGTAAATTTTTTTGGATTTCATCAATATTTTGATTAGATCTTTTTTTAGAAGCCTCTGAAGTGAAAATTGCATCAAAAAGTGAGATGACACTTTTTGTTTTAGCAAAATACAGTAGAGTTTCAACATCTTCTTGCAAACTTATAGCTCTATTAACTGTTTTTATGTTATTAATAGCGCTTATTAATGGGCTTTCAATGGGCAAGATAAAATCCAAGAATTTTTCAAATGTGAGCTCAACTTCTTCAACAATAATTTTGTTATCAAAAATTTCCCTTGAAAGTTTTTCCTTTCCATCAAATATGTTTGCTATATGAGAGCTATCTTCAAGCCATTTGCAGATATTTTTTTTCTTTTTTTCGTTTATTTTAGAATTAGAGGATAGAATAAAATTATTTGGGTCATATCTAGGATATGAAGCCATTGCTAAAATTTCGCCTGTATTCGGATCCATAACAACTATGGATCCTCCTTTAAGAAAGGGTTGCTTTTGGGATACTTTTTGTTTATTTTTAACTTTGTATACTTGGCTTGATCCATCTCGAATTTTTTCATCTTGCATTAAAAGTTTTTCTGCAAAAGTCTGAAGCTCTAAAGAAATTGCAAGCTTAATCTCTTGCCCAGCCATGGGTTTTTTAAAATCTTCAACTTCTTTTAAAAAATTTCCTAAAATATCTACAAGATATGTCTTCTTTTCATGAAAACCCTTAAGCTTTTGTTCAAATCTTTTTTCAATCCCGGCTTTTCCAATTAAATCACTGCTTGAATAAGAAAGTTTTTTAAGTTTTGTTAATGCGTTTTTTACATCATCTATAGTTTCAAATCCTTGTAAATGAACCTCTTCTTTATTCTCATATTTTTCAATAAAATTTTGATAGGTTTTTATCTCATCTGCAATTTTCAAATATTCTTTTTCATTAATAGCCCCCATATATCCTAAAATAGGTGCCGCTACTTCTTTTGAGGGATAGTATCTCTCAGAAGTTATTTCTGCATTTAGCCCTGGCCAATCTCTTTGCAAAAGCTTAAGCTTGTAGTATTTTTCTTCAGAAATGTTTTCCTTAATTATATATGGTATATGGGGCATTACTGAGGCTTTTGAGTGAATAGTGTCTTCAATTCTTTTTTTGTCTAGATTTAGCTCATTTGATAACAACTCAGATAAATCACTTATATAATCCTTTCTAATATATTTTTTTACTTTTCTGTTATTTTCGTCTAAGACGTATTTACAATATGGAAGTTGCCTTATATGAGAGTAGTAAATAGTAGCATTATATTTGATTCTATTGGCAGCCAAGGCGTTCCCGTCCCTATCTGTAATTATCCCTCTAGTGGCTTTTTGAACTATTGTTCTGCTTTTGGGTTTTTTAGAGTCTTTGAGTTTTTCTTCTTTTTGAATTATAGTAAGGAGCCATACTTTGAAAAGTATAAGTAAAAAAAGCATCAAAACTATTTTTAATACTAATGAGGTTTTTTTTGAAATATCAAAATCTTTCATCAATTTGCAGTTTTT
>JAFGQY010000130.1 GCA_016935395.1 Parachlamydiales bacterium | reverse complement strand
GCTCTTGGAAGAAAATAACATCTTTTTTCAAGATCTTCAAAATCTGATTTTGTAACATTTAAATCTACAACATCAGAAAATTTTTTATCTTTTTGAAAATAGCTTAAAGCTGCATTATTCATTAATACTTATAAAATAAATTTCTATAGATACAATGCTAATGGAAAATTGATGTTTTTTAAAGAAAAAAAAACTAAAAATTTAATTCAAAACACAAAATGTTTAAGACTTAATAAAGACTTGATGAAAATATATTTAAAATCAAAACCCTTAAAAGATTTTTGCTGTGATGTTTATAATTTTTATCTTATTCAAAAGACTCTTATCGAAAAGTTCTTTTTATTAAATCCATTTTTTTTCTATGGAATGATTTTTCTTATCTCGATTTTTTATTTTTTCACTTTAAAAATCTATCTGCTTTTGTTTTTGTTGATTTTCAGTTTTTTTAATACTAAAAAATTGATCTGCACTTTTTTAATATTTTCATTTGGATTTTTTTTTACTTACTACAGATACCCTGATATCAATAAAATCGCTTCAGAAGTTTATGGAAGCGGCATTTTTAAAATTGAAAACTCAAAAAGCACAGTAAATTTTGGCAAAAAGATGTATATCTATAGCGGTCAATTAAAAGAGTTTTATTATTTAGATAAAAAAGTAAAGAACCTACCTATAAGCATTTATGCACAAAGAAAACTGAGCTCTAAAAGTACTTATAAGGTAGAGGGAAAATTAATTCCCATATCAACAACTAGATATATTTTAAAAATAAAAAAAGAATTTTTAAAAAAAGCTCACACAAAAAAAATTTCTTTTTTAGATGTAAGAAATGAGATGAAAACAGGTTTTTCAAAATATTTGAAAAAAAATATTTTTGATAAAAATTCTTATTTTTTCATAAAGGCATTAATTTTGGGGGACATTGAGAATAAATTTTTATCTTTTGCCTTTTCAAAAGTGGGACTTAGTCATATCTTAGCAATATCAGGATTTCATTTTGGAATTTTGGTTTTATTTATCTTTATGATTTTAAAAAATTTTCCATCCAAAAATTTAAATAATTGGATTTTGCTTATTTTAGTAAATCTTTATTTTTTATTTGTAGGTCCATCCCCTTCCGTTCAAAGAGCCTATATTATGATTATGCTGGCAATTGTTGCAAAAATTATCAGCAGGCAATACTTGCCAATAAACGGTCTGGGATTTGCACTTTTTTTATCTTTATTTTACGACCCTAAAAATATCTTTCACATTGGATTTCAGTTAAGCTATTTAAGCTGCTTTGCTATATTTTTATTTTTCCCACTTTTATCAAAAATTAATGTTTCACTTATTGAGAAAATTTTTAAAAATCCCTTCAAATCAAAAATCGGATCAAAAATTTTTAATTTTTTAACTTCTAGTATTTTGCTTAGTATAGCTATAAACTTTACAATTTTACCGGCTCTTTTATACCATTTTAACAAATTTTCTTATTTGAGTTTTATCTATAACCTGTTTGTTCCTTTAGTAGTTACATTCATTATGATATTGACATTGATAACACTTATGATATCAATCATATCTCCATATATTTCAAAATTGCTTTTCACAGCAAATACCTTCATCATAAAAACACTTTTGATAGTAATTTTTCATCCTCCGGCAAAATTACTATATTTTTTAAGAGTCTCAACCATTTCAGAGGAATTTGTAGCTTTTTATTTATTAACAATATTTTTTGCTTTTATTATTTTGAATAATATTTATAAAGAGAAGAAAGAGAATATTTACCTAGAGTTTATATAAATGAGAAAAAAAACTAGTTTAAGAAAAAAAACAAAACCACTAAAAATTATTGATCTAAGCCATTTAATCGACGAAAAAAGTCCTCATCATAGATCCATGAAACCGCTTAAAGTAGACAATATCAATCTTAGAGAAAAATATGGATACAAGCTTCAAACCTTTCATTTTCCAGAAGGCTTTGGAACTCATATTGACGGCCCTAATCATTTTCACGAAAAACTTAAGACCATCGATAAATTCAAACTTGAAGAGCTAATTTTACCTTTGGTTGTAATAGATATTCACAAAAAAGTTTTAAAAAACAGCGATTATACACTGCAGATTGAAGATATTTTAGATTTTGAAAAAAAACATGGTAAAATACTTGCAGGATGTTTTGTAGCACTTAGAACTGATTGGTACAAAAGATGGCCAAATCAACAAAAAATGCTCAATTTAGATAAAAAAGGAATATCCCATACTCCCGGTTGGAGTATTGATAGCTTAAAGTTTTTATATGAAAAAAGAAAAATCAAAGCTTCCGGTCATGAAACGATTGATACAGATCCCGGTATAGATGCTGATAAAACAAAAAATAGATGTGAAAGGTACATACTATCTTTAAATACCTATCAAATTGAGCTTATGAAGAATTTAGATAAACTTCCTGCTACAGGCTCATTAATTTTCAATATTTTTATTAATATAAAAAACGCCGTTGGCTTTCCAGTTAGATCTTTTGCTATAATAAATTTTTGATTTTTATTTGAACTTATTCAAATATTTTGACTTTTTATAAAAATTTAGACAAAATAATTGGACAATTTATGGCGATCGTAGCTCAGTTGGTTAGAGTGTCGGTTTGTGGAACCGAATGTCGCGGGTTCGAGTCCCGTCGATCGCCCCAACTTTATTAAGATCGATGTCTTTTATCAAAGCTTTATTTTTAGGTATTATTCAAGGGGCATCCGAGTTTTTCCCTGTCAGCTCATCCGCCCATTTAAAGCTTTTTAAAATAATTTTTCATATGAAAGAATTTCAAACAGACTATATCTTTGATCTGACATGCCATTTAGGAACATTATTGGCAGCTATTATATATTTAAGAAAAGACATTTTCGAGCTTTTTACAAAACAAAGACAAAAGCTGCTTTTTATAATCTTGGCTATAGTGCCGCTTATTCCGATCTACTTTTTTTTTAGCTCATCTATTAAATATCTGTCTAAAGACAGTTTTTTACCGTTTTTTTTACTGTTAACAAGTTTCCTTATATTTATTGCATCCAAAGTAAAGATAAAAAATAAAATACAAGATAGAAGAAGAAAAATCAAAGATGTGTTATTAATAGGAATTATGCAAGCGTTAGCCTTAGTACCAGGAATTTCAAGAAGCGGGTTTACTATCTCCTCTGGATATTTAAGAGGATGGAAGGTAGAAGATAGTATAAAATTTTCATTTTTATTAGCTATTCCAACTATTTTAGGCGGAAGCTTTTTAGAAGGGATAAAGCATTTTAAAATAGAGCAGATCATTACAAGCAGTAATATTTTGCAATACCTGATTGCATTTTTGGCATCATTTGGAGTTGGTTTTATAGCAATAAGATATGTTTTTTCCATAAAAAGCTTTAATAAATTAAAACCTTTTGCCTGGTATTTACTCATAGTTGCACTTTTTTCATTTGTTTATTTAAATTTTTTTATGAAATAAGTTATGGCAAAAAAAAGAAAAAAAGCTTTTGTAAGTAATAAGTCAAAAAACAGTAAAAAGCCAAAACATTTTGAAACACGTGGGCTTTTCATATTCTCTTTAAACATTTTATTAATCTTATCTCTAATGAGTTTTAAAAAAGGAAGTCCTCATCAAAATTGGCTTGGATATCTAGGATATTATAGCGCATACATAACAACTTATTTATTTGGCATAGGAAGTTATTTCATTTCGCTTTATCTAGGCTGGATCGCGATAAAAAATATCTCCCAAAAAGGTTTTGATGTCTTTTTATTTAAAACACTTAGCTTTTTAATATTTTTAATTTCCAGCTGTTTTTTACTTAATATCTATGCAGATAGCCATCCTAATGTAGCAAGTATCTTTTCAAACAAAATTTTCACGGAAAATATTTACAGCAACGGTATAAAGCCTCATTTCTATACTAGGTATAATTTAGGGGGAGGATTTTTATATTACATTTATAAAGATTTACCATTTTTAAATTTGAAACAGATTTTATCTCCAGTTGGGTGTGTTTTGATTTTTACAGTGATATCATTTACATCTTTTTTACTTTTTACCGGGATAAATATCATTACAGCATTTAAAAATTTTCACCAAAAATCACAAAAGAAAAAACAACAAAAAAAGGTTGTGAAAAGATATCTTTTAAGAAAATTTTTAGCTTACATACTTCAGAAGATAAAAGACTACAAACAAAGTAAAAATATTAAAACAAAAAAAATACCTCTTTCAAAAGTTAATATTCAACAGCCTTTAATGAAAGTTCATAATGAAAATCTAAAACCAAAAGTTGATATCAATAAGGTAATCGAAGAAAAAAAAGATGTTAAAATCAACACTGAAGTTAAAATCTTAGAACCTAAAAAACAGACATTTTTAGATAAGCTCAAAAGTCCATACAGACTCCCTTCTTCTCAGCTATTAACTGACCCTCCAAGAATTGATCATCCAACAATAAAAAAAGAGCTGTCAAGACAAGCGGAGATTTTAGAAGAGACACTTAAAAATTTTGGAATTGAAGCAAAAGTTGGTGAAATCAACTGCGGACCTACCATTACTTCATTTGAGATTCACCCATCAATAGGTGTAAAAGTACAAAAAATCAAAGCGCTTGAAAATGATATAGCTCTAAACTTAGAAGCAAAATCGATTAGAATAATAGCGCCCATTCCCGGAAAAGCAGCAGTTGGAGTTGAAATCCCCTCTTTGTACCCTCAAGAAGTAAGTTTAAAAGAGATGATTGTTCACTATCAAAATCAATCTAAAAAAATGAATATTCCTATTTTGATGGGAAAAACTGTTACGGGTGAATATGTAATATCTGATTTAACTAAAACACCTCACCTTTTAATAGCAGGAGCAACAGGTTCCGGTAAATCAGTTTGTATCAACACTATAGTTATGTCGATTTTGATGAATTCATCTCCTGAAGATGTAAAGCTTATGATGGTCGATCCTAAAAAAGTTGAACTAACCGGTTATTCAAATTTACCTCATATGTTAGCGCCTGTGATAACTGAAGCTCATGGTGCTTATGCAGCTCTTCAATGGTTAGTAAGAGAGATGCATTTAAGATATGAAATCTTAAAGCAGCTAGGACTTAGAAATATTACATCTTTTAACTCACGAAAAAAATCTAAAAAAGATGAAGAATTAGAAATTGAAATACCTGAGAAAATGCCACTGATCGTTGCTATATTTGATGAATTTGCAGATTTGATGATGGTATCGTCGTCTGATTTAGAAACTCCAATAGCCAGAATAGCTCAAATGGCAAGAGCTGTAGGAATACATCTGATTTTAGCCACTCAAAGACCATCCAGAGAAGTAATTACAGGTATTATCAAAGCAAACTTCCCCTGCAGAGTAGCGTTCAAAGTATCTTCTAGGATCAACTCTCAAATTATTTTAGATGAAGTGGGAGCTGAAAGTCTTCTTGGAAATGGCGATTTACTATTTTCTCCACCAGGATCTTCACAGCTAATAAGAGCACAAGGTGCATTTATCAGGGATGAAGATATAAACAAAATAGTTGATTATATATGTGAAAAATATCCTTCTAACTATTTAATTCCATCTTTTGATGCAATGCCTAAAATGGATGAGAAAAATGGACCCTCTGATGCAAAAGATGCTCTTTATAATCAAGCTTTAGATGTTGTCTTAACAACTAGAAACGCCTCTACTACATTTTTACAAAGAAAGCTTAAAATTGGTTATGCCAGAGCCGCATCTATAATGGATGAATTGGAATCTAATGGAGTCATAGGTCCTCAAATCGGATCAAAACCCAGAAAAATTATGTTGATAGAAGACTAGTTTGTTTTTTTAAAGTGTCTTTTTTAAAAATATCTTTCAAAAATATCTGTGAGGCCATTTTTTTTATAAAAAAAGTAAAAAATATTTTTACAAAAATCATTTATTAAAATATTTTCTTTACAAATTTTAAAAAGGATAAAACAAAATGGCAGCAAGAGCAGGTAGTAGTCAAAGATTAACTCAGAGTTTAGGTGCAATGGAGTTTGGTAGATCTAGATTGTATTCAGCAAGAGATGAAAGACTTTTTAGAAGTGATACGAATTTAACAAGCTTAGCAGCTCCAATAGATCCCAAAACAATTAATTTTAGAGAGTATTTGTACTACCTTAATCACAGATTGGACAAAGCCGCGAGACAAACATTGTTTAATCTTAAAGAGTACACACAAGACGATTTGAAACTGCCGATTTACTGTACTACACCTTTTCTTGCAGAACTTTCGCCAATACAGATTACAAGATCCGGATGGGGCGTAGATCAAGCGAAACATGGCTTTTTGGTATTGGTATTAACTAGAGCTCATGTAAATGAGAAAAAGAAATTGATAAAAACAGCTACTCATGTAGAATTAATTTATAATATGAATGCCAATCCTAAACAATCCCCCCGTTTTAGAGGATTAGATAAAGTCACTAAAATAATCTCCCTTATTGGAGGAAAAATTTACGAAAGGTCCTCTGTGATATTAGAAAAAGGCAATCTTACCACAAATAGCATCGTGATTTTGAATAAATTATTAGCAGGAGAATTGGTAAGAAGCATAAATCAAAATGCAACTTTTATATTAGAAACTTAAAAGGCTTATTTTTTTATAAGATTTAAAAGTCTTTGTTTGAGCTCAATTACTTTTGCATTCCAAATCATCGCTCTTTTTTTACCCCCTGAAGAGGTATTTGACTGAGTGACTTGAAGATAGAACCTACTCATTTTTTCTTCTTCATTAATATCAATAGTAAGTTTTTTTAAAATATCCACATGAGGTTTTTTATTTGATTTTTCCAGATTGGACAACAAATCAAATAGATTCTGCAATTTTGTTCTTTTTAAAGTCATAAAACATTTAAAATTTGATAAAGAGATACATTTAATAAAAAAAAACAAAAAAGGTCCAATGTTTTTTTAAAAAAATTTTTGAATAGTGAAAAAGCTCCAGCATAAATCAAAAAAATATCTCTTTTCATTAACATAAGCTCTTCGTAAAATATTCTTAAAAGAAAAAACATATGAGCATTTATATATATTCAGGTAAAGGAACAAATAAAAAATGTATAAAAAAGCTAATTATTCAATTGCCTAAAAATAGCTGTAAAACAATTACTTCTTCAAAAATATCCCCTCTAAACTGGCAAAACATGGCTTCTATTTTTATAATTGGGGGTGGAAGAGATGTTCCTTATGTGGAAAAACTTAAAAATGAACGAATAAAAAAATTAAAAAATTTTGTTGAAAATGGAGGCAGTTATCTTGGCATATGCGCAGGTGCGTATTTTGGATCTTCTTATGTGGAATTTGACAAAAATCAAAAACTTGAAGTTTTGGGTAAAAGAGAGCTCTGTTTTTTCTCAAAAAAAGCAATTGGACCAGCATTTGGTCCAAATACCTTCAAATACAAAAGTGAATTTGGAGCCAGAGCTGCTTTAGTAAAATGTTATCCTTTAGATGTTTCTTTTAGAGTTTATCATAATGGAGGATGTTATTTTGAAGAGCCTTCTGATGATGAAAATGTTGAAATAATTGCTAGATACCTTGAAATAAAAAACAATCCGCCTGCTATCGTTAAATGCAAAGTAAAAAATGGAATAGCTATTCTATCAGGTGTTCATTTTGAATTGGACAGCTCTTTTTTATTAAATAAAAACGAAGATTTTCAATATCATGAACTTTATCGCAAAAAACTATTCAACTGGATATTTGATCAGCTTTCTTATTTCTCAAAAATGAATAAATAACCATAGATTTCATAAAGTCATAAAAAACAAAGGGAACTAATCCAACTAAAAAAGCTTGCTTCAAACTTTTTAATAAAAAACTTAGCCAAAACATTCCAAATAACAAAACGATTAAGTGAGCTAGCAAAATTTTTGAAAAAACGTTGATTTTTAAAACATTACAAAAATAAGCTGCAAACAAAAAACCTAGCATATATCCACCTATTGGACTCAATAAATAAGAAAAATCCATTCCACTAAAAATACCGATTTGAAAAAGAAAATAAACAACGGTTAAGACACCACTTTTCTTATTTTGTATAAGTGCATATAAAATGGCGATACTGTTATATAAAACAAAAGGAACAGGTGTAAATGGAAGATAGAATTTTACCTTTAAAAGTAAAATTAAAGAAAAACTCAAAACAACCGGTTTTAAAAAAAATATAATTGAATTGTAGTTAAATGTTTCCATTCTTAAAGAGTAGTTCATTAAAACTCCTAAATTTTTAATAAAAAATTTTAAAACAATTGATTTTATTTAAAAAACAATTTTTTTAGAAATTTTATCCTGATAAGCAATTGAATATTCAACTCTATTTGATTTTTTTTCTTCTAAAAGCTTTTCCATCAAATCAATCACAAGTTTTTGACTATTACATTCTTCAGATAAGTGTGCCAGATAGATATGATTTAGATCCGGGTGAATCAGATCTTTTAAAAGTTTTATAGCATTATCATTAGATAGATGACCCTGTTTTGACAAAACTCTTTGTTTATAGACTATCGATCTATTCGAGCTATGTACCATTGGAATACTATGGTTTGCTTCCAGGTATAATATGCTGCAGTTTTTTAAAGCTTCTTTTACATAGGATGTAACAAATCCAATATCTGTACAAATACCTATTTTTTTTTGATTTTTAGTTTTTATGACAAAACCTACAGGATCAACGCAGTCATGATTGATGGAAAAGGGAAAAATTTTTAAATCCTTATACTCGAATTCTTCAAAGGTTGTGAAAATATTATATTTAGCTGAGATATGATATTTATCATAAATA
Organism: Parachlamydiales bacterium; assembly: GCA_016935395.1. Taxonomy (GTDB): domain Bacteria; phylum Chlamydiota; class Chlamydiia; order Chlamydiales; family SM23-39; genus JAFGQY01. The sequence goes on along the minus strand of JAFGQY010000130.1, from coordinate 12,448 downwards.
GCTTTTGCAGTATCTGCATTAATAATGACTGGAATATTTAATTTTTCTACTAAAAGTTTTAAGCCTGAGATATGATCAAAATGTTCATGTGTTATTAAAACAGCATCGATATCATTAATATTTACATCTATTTCATTTAATTTTTTTTCCAATGATAAAAAGCTTATTCCGCAATCTATCAAAACTTTTGAGTTTTTTGTTCCAAGAAATATTGAATTACCTTTTGAACCTGAAGAAAGTGGGCAAAAACTAACCATTAAACTACTTTTTTTTATAAAAATAATAACAAAAAATAATTATCGAGTAAAAGAAAAGATAGAAAAAACGTATCTTAAAATAACTTAAAAAAATCAAACGCAGATAGCAATAAGATTAAAATCTAACTAATTTTTTTATCTCTTCTTCTATTTCGTCTTTTTGAGGAAAATAGGCATCTTCCAAAATTTTTGAATAAGGGATAGGAATATCAAGAGCTGCTACTCTTTTAACCGGAGCATCTAAATATTCAAAAGCTTCTTCCATAATTATTGAAGATATTTCTGCCCCGAAGCCGCAGAATTTTTTATCTTCATGTAAAATAAGAAGTTTTGATGTTTTTTTCACAGAATTGATAATTGTTTCTTTATCTAGAGGTACTAAAGTTCTAAGATCGATAATTTCTATTGAAATATCTTCATCTTCAAGTTTTTTAGCTATTTCATTTACAAACATAACCATCATGCCATAACAGACAACTGTTACATCAGATCCTTTTCTAACGATATTAGCTTTTCCAAAAAGAAGGTAAGAATCTTTTGAAGGCTCTTTTCTTGCAACAAAGTTCATCTGTCTATAAATTGCCTTGTGTTCCAGAAAAACTACGGGATTTGGATCTTTTATTGCTGTTTTTAAAAGCATTTTTGCGTCACTTGCATTTGAAGGAATCACAACTTTTAATCCTGGAACATGACATAGGTGAGATTCAATGCTTTGCGAGTGGTAAGGTCCGCCTTGTATATATCCGCCAAAAGGCATTCTGACAACAACTGGGCAATTATATTCTCCGTTGGATCTATAGTAGATTGAAGCAAGCTCATTAACTAACTGATTTATACCGGACCATGCATAATCTGCAAACTGTATTTCTATAACAGGTTTTGTTTTATTATCAAACGTCATACCCGTGGCCATACCGATGATGGTAGATTCTGCTAGTGGAGAATTAAAACATCTATCATTTCCAAATTTTTCACTAAGCCCTCTTGTAATGCCGAAAACTCCCCCTTTACCTTTAGCAACGTCTTCACCAAAAACAACAACATTTTCATCGTTTTCCATTTCTTCTTTTAGAGCATGGTTCAAAGCGTCCATCATGGTGATCTCATCGCCGCTGCCAACTTCTATTTTTTCTTCAATATCAAAAGGATTAAAAAGCTTTTCTTGAGCAGAGCTTTTTTTAGGGTGATCTAGTTTTTCTGCATTTTCTGCTTCTTTTTCAATTAATTCAAAAGCAGTAGTTTTGAAAATTTTAATTTCTTCATCTGATAAAATTTTATTTTCCAATAAAAATTTTTCAAATTTCAAAACCGGATCATTTTTTCTCTCTTTTTCTATTAATTCTTCTGATTTATATTTTTTCTGATCATCAGAGTTGCTATGAGCATTTATTCTTGGAACTTTAGCAATGAATAACACAGGACCTTTTTTTTGCCTTAAATGGGCAATTGCCTCAGCTAATTTTTTGCTAGTTTCCAAATAATCGGTGCCATCTACTTCAAATATTTTTAAATTTTCAAAGCCAGTAGCTACTTTAGCAATAGACTTTCCGGCAATTTGCTCTTCTTTCGAAACGGATATAGCAAAATCATTATCCTGAATACAGAAAAAAACAGGCAGCTTATAAATTGAAGAAAAGTTCAGAGCCTCATGAAAATCACCTTGAGAAGTAGATCCTTCTCCACCAGATACATAAACGATTTGATCATCTTTCAAAACCTTTGCAAGGCCAACGGCTTGCAGATATTGAGATCCAACGCAGCTGGATTGGCAGGCAATGTTTAAACTGTTATCACAAAAATGATCCGGCATCATTCTGCCCGAAGAGTGATGTTTTGAATTTCTTGCTAAAAAAGAACCTATTAAATCAAAAACTGAAGATCCTAGCGCTAAAACGTATGCTCTATCTCTATAATATGGAAATGAATAGTCTTTTTTGGGATCTAAAGACATAGCCGATAAAATACCTATAAGATCATGTCCGGCATTAGAAAGATAAAATGTAGTCCCCTTGTTTTGTTTGACAAGTTTATTCATTTTATCATCTAAAAGCCTAGATAGATAAAGATAATTTAAAACCTTTTTACATCTATCTTTGGATAAAAATTCCTTTTCCATAAAAAATTATTTATTATTTTTCTTTTTACTCGATGTTTTGATTTGAGATACCTTTTTAATCCTAATAGCTCTTCTTTTTTGTGGAGCTTCTTTTTCTATAGGTTTAGGGAGGGCAATATTAACTGCTTCTTTAACTTTTTGTTGTTTTGCTTCAGTAGAAATTTCAATTTTTTTCACTTCACCCAATTTAGGTTTAGAAAAAGGTTTGAAGGGTTGAGGTATTTTTTCAAGACCAACATCAAATTCCGTTTTAGAAAGTCTTGATTGAAGCTGTTGTAAAGATTCCAATCTTTTAGATAAAGCTTCCAGTTTTTCATCAACTTTGACTCTTGGAGTTCCTCTAAGTGAAGCAAGCAGCTGCTCTTCAGTCTCAAATTTAGCAGAGAATGTAACAGAAGCGGAAGTTATATCCGGAATATATAAAAAGTGTCTGCAGGGTTTTGAAACATGAAGATAAATATCTCTTGAAATCTGAGGTTCTATTTCAACTTTAGCAACCTGTTTTGGAGGACGACCTCTTTTTGGGCGAGGATTTAATGCTTCTAAAGAATAGTAAGTTTTGGATTTACTATTTAAATAATCTCTTGCACTTTGAATATCTTTAGGAACTTTTTCTTCAAAAAGAGACTGTTTTAATTTCTCTAAAATAGTTCTTCCAAGATCCAGATCTTCTTCAAAAACGAATCTAATATTTTGGGTTCTAAGCCACTCGATTATTCTGACTCTAAATCTTTCCTGATAATACTGTTGCCATTTTTCAAGTTCTGTTAAGTTATCATAGATATATTCCAAAAAATTTTCTCTGGCTTCCTTACCTGAAATAATATCTAAAAGTTTTTCTTTAGTATCAATATCATAGACTTTTTCCTGAACAAACCCTTCCATAAACTTTTTAACTTCATAAAAAGCCATTTTAGGAATTAAACAATATCTATCTAAATTTTGATCAATCTCTTTTTTTATAAGATCTAACTCTTCTTGTTCTTTATCCAAGTCAATATATAATAAAAAACCTTCAATGTTATCCAAATAAAAATCTCTTTCATCATCTGATTTGGCAAAAGCGTCCATAAGACGATGAAAACGTAAAATCAAAGGTATTTGGGGGGATAATTTTTTTGTCATAATGGAAATAGTTTTTTTAAATTTAATGTAAGTTATTATAACATAAAAAAATAGCTTTGACAAGAGCCTACTTGAAAATAACCCTATTTATATTTATGATTTAAAGTTCATAAAAGAAAAATTAGGTAAAAAAAATGCTTGATATTAAGCAAATTCGTGAAAATCCAGAAAAAATTGAGAAAAAATTAAAAACTAAAGACAGTGAAATAGATATATTTAAAATTTTATCTTTAGATGATGAACTTAGAAAGATCCAAACAAAGACTGATGAACTAAAAAATAAAAAAAATATTGCATCAAGAGAAATCGGAGAGTTCATCAAAAAAAAGGTAGATGCATCAACTTTATTAGATGAGATGAAAAATATTGGCGATAAAATCACCAATTTAGATAGCACCTTTAAAGAAGTTCAAGAAAAAAGAGATTTTTTATTAGCTCATTTACCGAATATTCCTTTTGATGATATTCCCATATCTTTGGATCCAAAAGACAATCAATGCATAAAAACTCACTTAGAAAAACCAAAATTTGATTTTCCTTTTAAAAATCATTTAGAACTTAATGAAACATTAAAGCTTTTTGATTTTAAAAAAGCCGCTACCATTTCAGGTACCGGTTTTACAGTTTATACAAATATGGGAGCAAAACTTGAATGGGCCCTTATAAACTACATGCTGGACATTCATAGACAAAATGGGTTTTGCCAAATCATCCCCCCTATTTTGGTAAAGGAAAATATAATGTTTGGATCAGCTCAGCTGCCAAAATTCAAAGATCAATCTTATAAAATTACAGATGACGATTTCGATTTCTATTTAATACCGACAGCAGAGGTATCATTAAACGGTCTTCACTTTGATGAAATAATTTTGGAAGAAAATCTACCAATAAAATATGTCTCATACACTCCTTGCTTTCGAAGGGAAGCCGGATCTCATGGAAAACAGGAAAGAGGGCTTATCAGAACACATCAATTTAACAAAGTTGAGCTGTTTTATATAACCAAACCCGAAGACAGTGAAAGAGCATTTAATGAGATGGTTTTATCAGCTGAAGAAGTGCTACAAGGACTTGAACTTCACTATAGAAATATGCTGCTTGTTACTGGCGATATGTCATTTTCATCTGCTAAAACAATTGATATTGAGGTATTTTTACCAGGGCAAGACAGATATTATGAAGTTTCATCAGCATCAAATTGCACCGATTTTCAAGCAAGAAGATCTAAAATGAGATTCAAAAAAAACGAACAGAAACCTGAATTTGTTCACACATTAAATGCTTCCGGAGTTGCAACATCCAGACTGATGGTAGCAATACTTGAAAATAACCAACAAAAAGATGGATCTGTTTTAATACCAACAGTTTTAAGAAAATATTTAGATGATCAAAAATATTTATATCCTGAAAAATAAGATCTAATTATTTTTAATCTTCTTATAAAGTTTGATCTAAACATTATATCCTCCCATAGAAGGACTTTGAGGAAAAGAGCTATCTTTTCCTGATTTATCATCACATACAGAACTAGCAATACTTGAACTTCTAATTAAGCTATCCGAAGGGGTTGAAGAAGAGGGGGCGATTGATTTGCAGGCAAAAATATATTTAAATCAAATAAAACTTTATAAAGAGCTTCAATAACTTTGGTTGCACTATTATTGACTTCAAATATACACCTTTCTATCTCTAATGTATCTTCAGGAAACATGCATGCTTTAAGATCAACGAGCTTTCTTCCTTTACCTTTGTATATGTTTGCTTGAGCTAACAATTGTTGAGCTTTTAAAAAGCGCTCTTCTATTTTAGATCTTGATCTGTCAAAACTTTTAATGTATTTGATACATTTTTTTGCCTGCATCTTAATTTCATGATCAATTTTTTTGACATGTCTAAGAATACTTCTCATTTTTTCATCTAATCTTTTTTTTAAACCTTTTTTTTCTTCGTATTCATGTAAAACCTTCTGAAATGTATCATTTGCTTTATCTATAAGTCCTTGAGCTTCTTGAGCTTTTTTTGTTTTTTCTAAATATATTTGTAATCCATCAAAGGATGCGTATGGCATTGAATAAATATTTGACGTCATGATATTAATCTCTTATTTGTAAAATTTTTTATATAGTTTTACTTCTTATCTTTATTTTATCCACGATTTTAAAAATATTATTTTAAAATTATAAAATAGTCTCAAAACGCTAAAAAAAAAATATATTTTAACCCCACCTCAAACGATTCCAGCTATTAACGTTATCATCAAATAATTTAAAATCAAACGCTTACAATAAATATTAAGCAATCTCATTCAAAGATTGCTAAAAAAAACATAACATGTTAATATTAAGGTAATATACAAAAAAATGGGGTAAAAACTTGAAAAAGCTTCTTCAAAAGAAACAATTTTCAAAAGAGGATAAGATAAAATCGGTACTTTTTGGCCTTATAGAATTATATATAAAAACCAATCAACCGATTGGATCTAACACCCTCAAAGAAAGTGGGTTTCAAGATATAAGCTCAGCTACTATCAGAAACTATTTTGCAAAGCTGGAAGAAGAGGGCTACTTAACTCAGCAGCATATATCTGGAGGAAGAGCGCCAACCGCCAAAGCTTACAAAGAATATGCTTTATCACTTTTAGAAAAGGTAGCCAGCGAAAAAAAAGAGCAAAAAGCTTTAGAAAAAGAGCTTAAAAATGATGGCAGAAAAGTTGCTGAATATTTAAATAGTTCGTTAGAGTTTTTAGCAAATTTGACAAATTTGAGTATTTTTCAATCATCTCCAAGATTTGATCAGGATTTTATAAGCAATTTAAAATTAATGCTTTTGGATAAAAATAAAACTCTTTGTGTAATTATTACAGATTTTGGGCTTATTAAAACCGAGATTCTTTATTCAACTAAGGATTTAGATGAAGAGATGATTTTATCAATTGAAGAAGTTTTGCTTTGGCGAATGAATAAAGCTCAAAAGCCGAAAATTGAAGATCAAAGCATTATGAAATTAGCTCAGCATTTTTACAATGAGTTAATGGTAAGATATATTGTTGGATACACAAATTTTGACAGTGACGATATATATAAAACAGGTCTTTCAAAACTTTTATCTTTCAAAGAGTTTCAAGACCCTATGCTTTTAGCTGAAGTTTTATCGATTTTCGAAAATAGCTGTCAGATGCATATGATACTTCAAGAAGCTATGAAAAAAAAGGGCATCAGTTTTTACATAGCCGATGATTTAGAAAAGTTTAAATCTGATGTAAAAAATGTAAGTATTATTACCATACCTTATTACATATCTAAAACGCCAGTTGGAGCAATTGCTATCCTGTGTCCGATTAATGCAAACTACAAAAAGCTTTTTTCAATTATAAAATCCTACAGCGATATTTTATCGGAAAATCTTACAAAAATGGTCTACAAATACAAAATAACTTATAGACAAAGCACAGACTACAAACAAGTTACAAAAAGTTCTATCTTATTAGAAGATAAGACAAAAAATTAATTTTTAGGAGCACAAAAAAAAATGTCAGAAGAAAAAAAAGACAAAAAACAAAAAGAAGAGACAAAAGTAAAAATCGAAGAAGTTGAAAAAGAAGATACTAATGCAAAATTCTTTGAATTAGAAAACAAGTATTTAAGACTTTTGGCTGAAATGGAAAATTCAAGAAAAAGAATGCAAAAAGAAAAATCCGAAGCTCTTGTTTTTGCTATGGAAAATGTTATTGTTGAATTTTTACCTATAATTGACAATTTTGAAAATGCTCTTGCTTTTGCTGACAAAACTGAAGGAGAAGTTAAGAATTGGGCTATTGGTTTTCAAATGATATTATCCCAGCTAAAAGATGTACTTCATAACCATAATATTGTTGCTTTTCACTCTGTTGGGAACATGTTTGATCCCCATTGTCATGAAGCTATGGAAATAGTTGAAACAAATGATTATCCGGATGGATCGATAATTGAAGAATTAGCAAAAGGCTATAAAAGTTCAAACAGGACGATTAGACCTGCTAGAGTTAAAGTTGCTAAAAGCTTAATAGAAGACTCTATTGATAAAACAAATGAATCGTCAGAAAATATAGATAAAGAAGATGAAATTGAAAATGATGAAACAATAGATACAGCAACAAATTTTGAAAAAAATTAAAAAAATTTAAATAAAAAAAGAGGTAATTTATGAACAAAAAAAGCAAAAAAATCATAGGGATAGATCTTGGAACAACTAACTCTTGCATTGCTATAATGGAAGGAGGCTCTGCTACAGTTATAGCAAATGCGGAAGGAACCAGAACAACCCCATCTGTAATTTCATATAAAAATTCAGAAAGACTTGTAGGAGTTCCAGCAAAAAGGCAAGCAGTAACAAATCCTGAAAACACACTATTTTCAACAAAAAGATTTATCGGCAGAAAATATGACGAAGTTCAAGAAGAGATAAAAACAGTACCATATAAAGTAAAAAAAGATTCTAACGGTAATGTTGTATTTGAAATAGAAGGAAAATCTATCACACCTGAAGAAGCAGCAGCACAAATACTTATCAAAATGAAGGAAACTGCTGAAAATTATACCGGTGAAACTATCACAGAAGCTGTAATAACAGTTCCGGCTTATTTTAACGATTCACAAAGACAATCCACAAAAGATGCAGGTAAAATCGCAGGACTTGATGTTAAAAGAATTATTCCTGAGCCTACCGCTGCAGCATTAGCTTATGGTCTTGATAAAAAACATGATCAAAAAATAGCTGTATATGATCTTGGTGGAGGTACATTTGATATTTCAATTATGGAAATCGGTGATGGCGTATTTGAAGTATTATCTACTAATGGCGACACTCACTTAGGTGGTGATGATTTTGATGAAAGAATTATTAAATGGATGCTAGCAGAGTTTAAAAAAGATACCGGTATTGATTTATCAAAAGATAAAATGGCTCTTCAAAGATTAAAAGATGCAGCTGAAAAAGCAAAAATCGAACTTTCAGGAACGCAGTCTACTGACATCAATCAACCATTTATTACAATGGATGCATCTGGACCAAAGCATCTATCTTTAACTCTTACAAGAGCAAAATTAGAAAATCTATGTAGCGACTTGATTGAAAGAACAAAAGAGCCTTGCTTAAAAGCTTTAAAAGATGCTGGCCTTTCTGCTTCAGATATTCAAGAAGTAATATTAGTTGGTGGTATGATAAGAATGCCTGCTGTTAAACAGATGGTGAAAGATATTTTTGGTAAAGAGCCAAATCAAGGTATCAACCCCGATGAAGCCGTTGCAACAGGAGCTGCTATTCAAGGTGGAATTTTAGGTGGAGAAGTAAAAGATGTACTACTTTTAGACGTTGTACCTTTAACGCTTGGTATTGAAACATTAGGCGGCGTTATGACTCCACTGATTGAGAGAAATACAACAATTCCAACTCAAAAAAAACAGGTATTTTCAACTGCAGCAGATAATCAGCCAGCTGTAACAATTGTTGTTTTACAAGGTGAAAGACCTATGGCAGCTCAAAATAAAGAGATTGGTAGATTTGATTTAACAGAAATACCACCCGCTCCAAGAGGAGTTCCTCAAATCGAGGTTTGTTTTGATTTAAATGCTGACGGTATTTTATCTGTATCTGCTAAAGACAAACAATCAGGTAAAGAACAAAAAATCAAAATCGAAGCTAAATCTGGTCTTTCTGAAGAAGAGATCAATGCTAAAATTAAAGAAGCAGAAATACATAAAGAAGAAGATAAAAAGAAAAAAGAACAGATTGATATTAGAAATGAAGCTGACGCAACAGTATTTAGAGCAGAAAAAGCTCTTAAAGATTACAAAGGTCAACTTCCAGAGAATATTGCAAAAGATATTCAATCTAAAATTGATAATGTTAAAGAAACCCTTAAAGGAACCAATTCTGACGCTATTAAAAATGCTTTATCAGAACTAAACACTCACATGCAAAAAATTGGAGAAGAACTTCAAAAAGCCCAATCTGCAGGAGCGCAACCTAATGCCGGAGCTAGCAGCTCTTCAACTCCACCAAATGATAAGCAACAGAAAAAAGAGGATATTGAAGAAGCAGAAGTAGAAATAATAGAAGATGAAAAGAAAAAATAATTTTTAAAAAATAGTTTTTAAAATTTTCTTTTTAAAAATGTAAAGGACAGTCAAAATTGACTGTCCTTTTTTTTAAAAAAACTATTTTTAGATATAGCTAAAAAACATTCATATTTTCAAAACAGGATGCTTTTAATTAGAAGAAATTAACTCTTCTAATTTTTGTTTAAGCAAAATAGCAGCATCACTATTAATCTTCTTGTCGTTAAATTCTTTTACAGATCTATTTTTAAATAGATTCAGTTTTTCTTTTAATTTTAAAATTTTTAAAACCTGCTTATTTAGCTGCTCTTCTTGTAAAGATCCATTTATGTAAGCATTTTTGATTGCGTTGAAAGCCCTTGGAATCTGTCTTTGAAGTATATCATCAATCTTGGGAGAAATATGATCTCCATATAGAAGGATATCGTTTCCTGCCATATGACTTAATAGGGCTATCTCTTCTATAGAATAGTGATTGGTTAAAGCTTTCATATTTAAAGCGTCGGTAATAACAGCTCCTTTAAACCCCAGTCTATTTTTTAAAAGATCAGTGGTAATTTCTTTAGACATTGTAGCCGGATAATTTTTTGAAAATTTTGGTAAAAAAATATGCGCTGTCATAATTAAATCAACATCATTTTCAATGAGTTTTTTATAAGGAACAAATTCAACATTTTTTAATCTTTTCAAATCATGAAAAGCTTTTGGAAGATCCAAATGAGGATCTATTTCAATATCACCATAGCCGGGAAAATGTTTTGCTGCACATAAAACATTTTCTGTTTTCATACCCTGCATATATAAACAAGAGAGCTTGGCTACCAATTGCGGATCAGAACCGAATGACCTTTCAAATACAGTAGGATTGTTAATATTATTGTTTACATCTACAACCGGCGCTAAATTTATGTGAACACCGACAAGTTTTAGCTGTCTGGCTATTTCTTTTCCAAGCTCGTATATCAAATGATAATTTGAATTATCCAGTTTTGATAAATATAAATTTTTAGGATAGGAAATAACATTTTCCATTCTCATCCCAAGTCCCCATTCAGCGTCAGCTGAAACCAAAAGAGGATATTCTGAGTTTTTTTGTAAAAAATTTAAAAAGTTGATCTGACTTTCAGGATCTGATTGTTTAATAATCACTCCACCAATATGATATTTTTTAAATAAATCTAATAAATCTTTTTCATGATGATCTTTTCTAAGAGGACATGCCGGAACCATAAAAAGCTGCCCTATTTTTTCATCTAAAGTCATTTTTGATAAAATATCTTCAACTATCCCGTTGCAGAAAATTTTTAAAGGGAAAAAAAAGATATAAAAAATAATTAAAAAATATTTTTTGTAAAATTTTATTTTCACATCAATCTCTCTAAAAAAATATACATATTAATCTAAAATAATTAAAAAAAAAATAATATTAATTTGTGATTTTTTAGCATGAATTATAGAGTTTGAAATTCAAAAATTGACATATATTTTCCAAATGATTAATTTAAACAGAATTTTTTAAAGATTATATTAAATACTTTAAAATAAAGGAGACAAAACATGTCAGTAAATCCTCCCATAGGACAAGTAAGCCAGCCTGCAACATCGCACCAGGGTAGCAGTGGAGAAGATAGTCAAGCCAGTATGGTTGTAGATGCAGTATCTGGAATTATTAACTTAGTAGGCAATTGGATTGCTAGTTCACAAGATCATGCCTGTGGATTAACACCATTTCATATTCCAACAGAAATTCATTTTCCTATACCAGGAGAACCTGGAGGCGAGTCTGCTCCAAATATCAGAAATTTATCATAAATAAGTATGAAAAAATATTAACTTTAAATTTAGAGGTGCGATATGGCAAGTAGCATAAGTGGTTCAAGTGGAAATTCAGGAAGTTCTCCTTCTTCGGGAAATTCAGAGACTTCCTCTGGAATAATTGATACGGCTGCAACTATTATTTCAGCTATTTTCCAGGCGGTATACCCAAGTGAGGATGGTAAAGGATGTACAGAACAACATCCAGTTCTTCCTTCGATGCCCCCAAAGGATTGGTCTTAATCTTTACCTAATTGCAGGCTATCTCTAAAGATACTTAAGAATTAAGATACTAAAGAGATAGTACCTGTTCTTCGAATAACCGTAGTATAATATTACAACAGCACTATGTTAAGGATGAGCAATTTCAATTTATAATATAATTAATTGGAGTAATCAAGGCTTAATCTAAAAGACACATGTTTAATATTTACTCTCCTATAACATACTGTTGATTATAGGAGCATCTTCATGTAACAATCCCGTCGATATCAGGTCTGCGATTAGTTGCAAAAAATCTGGTTAGCCAAGGAAACATCTCTTTATATGTTTCAGGACGCAATATTAAAAGAGCTAAAAATCCTTTCATAGGCATATTTTGTTCTGACTTATAGACATACATCAACGAAATTAACAGAGGAATGGATGCCATAAAACGTCTTCTAATTTCTCTATTTCTAATCTCTTTTTGCATTTGTTCAATTCGCATACATCTTTCATCATACTCTTTTTGTTGTTCTTTCATTCGTTCTAATTCCTTTTTATTGGATTCCAGAACTCTCCCCCAAATCTTGCTAATTATTAAAGTGCATGCACCTGCAGTGGCAATTATTGGGGAAAGATTTACAACCAATAATTCAATAGTTTTTACGGAAAATAAAGATACCTCTAAAGCTTTAAATTTAAATGCAAAATGTGCAACACCTCCTATGATTCCTCCTATTAGTTGTTCGGATTCTGGGGAAATCACATTAGTAATGCTTTTCCGTTCTTTTATTTCCTCAAGAGCAAGGGGAAAATTCTTATGATTTAAAACAGGT
>JAFGQY010000129.1 GCA_016935395.1 Parachlamydiales bacterium | reverse complement strand
CAACATTGATTGACGATATCAAAAGAGTTAGTAATAGGAATTATTTGCTACGATAAAGTACAAATAATAGATAAAGAAATAAAAAAAATTTTGAAATAAATCAAAAAACAAATTACCTTTCTTAAAAAAATTTAAAAAAGGTAAAAAAATGTTTGATTACGTTCCAGAAAAAGACCTCGCTAAAGAAAATTCAGCTATTCATGAAAATTTCATAAAAAAGCCAATAATTCATATGCCGGTTTATAAGACTCCTGAAATTTTTTATAAAATATCAACCAAAACCAAAAATCCTACTGATGATGATATAAAAGCATTTGCCGAATCATTAAAAGAAGTTTTCTCAGACGGCTTTCAATTTCAAGATATTGCTCAGATTATGCACATTACATATGATCAGTTTGTACAACCCTTCATACTAAGTGCTGAAGATAAGAGAAAAGCTGTTTTAGATGTTTTATTTTTCTTGATAGATGTAACAGATACCCCCATTTTGCCGGACTATTTTTTTGACCCATTTTTCAAAACTATTTGCATATCATTTGTTAATCTGATAATCCCAGATGAAGCTATTGATTCAACAGAAAAAGTTTCGGGATTTCCAAGCTATCAAGAAATTTGCACTTTTGTAGAAGAGATAAAAAAGAACTTTGATGACGGTTTTCAGTTTGAAGATTTAGCTATAGTTACAAAACAAACATTTTTATTTGTGAATAAATATATTGATCCTACAAATCAAAAAAAGGCTACTCTAGCCAAATCCATTATAAAAGATATTATTGAAAATACTGATACACCTCTATTGCCGGATGAGATAACTGATAAGATTTTTATCGATTTAGCTAATGGATTTATTGATCATTTAGTTGAAAAATATTCTTAAAAAATAAAAATTATAAAAGTTACAACTCATCCATTTGAAGAAAAATGTAAATTGGAAGAAGTATCAAATGTTGTTTTAGCATTTTTCTTAAAATAGTTCTCTTCATAATTTGAAATATATTTATTCATTGTTTTTTCTACAAATCCAAGCATACTTTTATCATTTTCCAAAAGATATAATCTAAGCGTTTTAGTAGCTTTTAACATCTCTTTTTTATAAACTTGCGGCAGTATCAATTTTTCATCAAAATACCATCTTCCAACATCAATGTTAACAACGCTTTGGTTGATTATTGCCCAATTTCTTCTTTTCTTGCCAATATCATCATCAATGATAAACTTTTTGTTTCTTCTATCCACCATATCTAAAAAAGACAGTAAAAGATCTTTTTTTAAATCTTTTGATTTTTCATATGCATCAAAAAAGTTTTCATCATATTTTTTTTGTAGCACAAAAATTTTATCATTGATATCCAGCTGAAAAGATTTTCCAATCTTATTTTTAATTTTGATATTTTTAAAAATATTGGTTTTATTTATATGAACATATTTTAAAGCTGCGTCCTCTTTTAAATTCTCATAGGCAAGCTTTAAACTTTGAAGATCATTTTCAAATCTATTTTTTCTTCTATAGTAATGCTTATTTCTATAATTATTTAAAACTTTTGGAAGAGGGATTTTTGGGAAATAATAAAACAAATTAAATCTTTCTTTATCTGCAAATTTCAAAACATATTTTTTATCTGAGCTTACAAAAACAAAAGCTTGTCTTCCCCTACTTAAATATTCAAAATCTTGTGATAAAATTTTTTTAATTTCATCAATATCTTGAGGTTTTTCAAAAGACCATTTTTTTTCAACTTTAGCAAACTTTTTTATCTTAAAAGTTGCAAATCCTTGAGTTCGATATAAGGCTAAAATTGAAACTAAAATTAAAACTGAAAAACATAAAAAAAAATGAAAAAAGAAAACTTGTATTGGTTTTTGATTTTTTATCATGCTTTGGAATTAATATAATCATTTAATTTGATCTCAAAGTATGGTAGCGCTTCAGGTATATTTTTTGAAAGCCATTTTCTTAAATATTGTGTATAATATGTAATTTCATTTTTATAATTATTAAACTCTAAAAGGTCATTTTTATATTTTAATCTTCCAATATCCAGTTCTAAAACAGTGCCGCTAATAATCCCCAGATTTTTTAAAACATGTCTATCATCATTATAGACATTTTTTTCATAGACTGAATTGATATTATCAAAAAAAGCATTTAGAACATTTTTTACGGCCATTAAATCATTTTTCATGTAATAAAGAGTAGGAATCAATAGATTGGTTTTTCTTTGGATGACAAATCCGGTTTGATCCAAATCGACAAAATAACTTCTTTTAAATCTATCTTTGATTTTAATTATTTTATTAAATTTTTTATTCTGATCAATATGTAAATAGATAAGGCCCGTTTCATTTTTTAACTTTTCATAAGCTAGATTATAACTATCCATAGTTTGTTGATAGGAAATCGTCTTTTCTTTTTGCAGCTTTTCAATAAAATTATCTAAAAAAGATAATTTTTTTAAAAAAGCATCATGCCAAAAGGGTTTTTCATATTTATGGTATCTAAAAAGTTTGATTACATACTTTCCATCATTAGATTCAAAAACAAAAGATTGCCTTCCTTTATTAAAAAAAGAAAACTCTTGATCCAATATATTCAAGATATTGTCATCTATATCGACAGTTTGACTTTTCTCAAAAAAACTTTCTATATTTGTGATTTTATCAACTCTAAATCCAGCATTAATCTTATGCCAGGCTTTTATTGAGATAGTAAAAAAAAAAGCCAAAATAATTAAATTTAAGAAATATTTAAACATCTTCATCTTTTAATTCCTTACAGTTGTTAGATACTACATTTCTTATTTCTTGATCAATATAAGGAAGCATAAAAGATGCATGTTTATTAGCCCATTTTTTAAAATACTTTGAAAATGTCAAAAGTTCTTTTTCAAACTCTTTTGAACTTTTTAAATTTTGTTTTTTCAAAAAGCTTCCAATATCCATGTGTATGACTTTTCCATCGATGTATCCTGAATTTTTTATGCAGTTATAATCATCATTATTATAACCTTTTTTATAGATGGAAACAGTAGTCTCATAAAATGACTTTATTAGTTTTTGAAGCATGATTTCATCATTTATATTAGAAAGTAAAATTTTTTCAAAAGGAATGGCTTTTTTCTGCAAGATAAATCCATATTCATTTAAATCAATAAAATAGGTTTTTTTTAATCTATCTTGAATCAGAACTTTTTTTAAGTTATTCGTTTTATTTAGGTGTACATATAAAACTTGGGTCTCATTTTTTAGCTCATTAATAGAAGCCTTATAGCTATATAGGGAGTTTTTCAACAGTTTAGATTTATAAAATTTTCTAATTTGATTTTTTTTATTAAATAAGGAAAATCTAAGCCAAAAAGGAGGCTTGTACCTTTTATATCTTACAAATTTTAAAACGTAATTTTTATCTTCACTTTCAAATACATAAGTTTGGCATCCTTTGGATAAATAACTGAATTTTTGATTGAAGATTTGCTCATATTTAGAAGGATCATTCTGTGAAATATTAAAATCTTCAAAAACATCTTCGCTTTTAATTTTATCTAATCTAAATCCATCTGTTATCAAATGCCAGCTTTTAGTTAAAATCCCCAAAAACAGGCAGAAAAGAATAATTTTTAAAGAAATTTTTAACACTTTCATAAAAAATTTTAAAACTTTTTGCTTTTTGAAAAATTATACATTAAGATAAAGTTGTAAATCCATATAAAAAATAATTTGGAGAAGATTAAGATGTTAGACATGCCAATAGATTTTCAAGAAACAAATGTTCCCAACAAAACAGAGATTGTTAATACCAAAACAAGTAATTTAAATTATCATTTAGTATTTAACAAAAGTTCTATTTTAGCCGGAATTATCAAAATCCCTCCAAAAGAAGACAGAAACATTACATATCAAGATTTACCTAGAACGGAAGAAGATGAAAAAAAGATTGAAGAACTTATCACTTCAATTGGAATACATGGCAAGTTAACATTGCTATTACATCATGAAAAAAGGCTTAGAAAAATCGGTGATGAAATTAGATATCTTCATCCTTTCAAATTCTTAGGATTTCTTTTTTCTAGAGACGATCTAAAACAGCATATGTTTGCAATTTTTGATGATTATTTTAAAAGAACAAACTTTACAAAAGATCTTTTTCAAACATTAGATGTGTATGATTTAAAAAATAAGCTTACAATGTATGTAGATGATTTTTCAAATGAAGTAAATATTCCGGCAAATAAGATTAGACCTTTTGTGGATAATAAAGATTGGTTGGGTCTTTTAAAATTTCTGATGAATAATTAATTATATCTATAAGAACTTTTCCTTATAGAACCGCATCAATAGAAACAATTTATACAGAAAGATTAAAACATAAGTAAGTTTTTTTAAGTTTTATTAAGAATATAAAAGTAACAAACTTAATGTTTTAATTTTTTTTAAATATTTTTTTTATTAAACGATATTTTTTTTAAAAAAAAGTTGATCTTCAAAATGCAAGAGTACTAATTACTGCTTAATTTTAATCAATTGTATATAGATCAAAATTTATCACAACAGCTATGCTAGCTAGTTATTTTATTCCTAAAATTTTGATAAATAATATAGAAAAAAAATCTTCTCATTCACTTTTTGAAAATTCACTAGATATTGATGGACAATTAACTTAATTAATTGTTTCTACAAGAACTTTTGCAAATAAATCAGTATTTATAATTTCAATGCCCATTTTTTCTTTCATATAAACAGCATTGCCGGATTCCCAAACGGGAATACCTTTTAAAAGTTTTTTGAGTGTAATGTTTTTAGATCTACTTTCTGAATGAACACACTTTTTGCCACTACATACAGTTTTTAGCTCAATAGCTGTTTGGCCACCGCTTCTAGTAACAGTTAAATCGCTTCTGTGAAAAATAGGAGCTATAATTTCATCACTTTGAAATGACATAGGAACAACATTTAAATTTTTAGGAAAATTTTCAATATTCTGAATCATTGAATAAAGTTTTTGCATAAGACCTAATTTTAGAGAAGAGCAAAAAACAAAAAGATAAACGTTTTTTTGAATATCTTTTTTAGATAAAAAATCTATTACTTTTTTTACATATTCAACAGTAGATTTATAAGAAGGTTGAGAACCTAATAAAACTGTGATTAAATAATCCTCTTTCCCAATGTTAAAGTTAAAGGTATTATTTTCTTTAAAAAAACTGCAAGATCCTTTTTTCAAAACACTTTCAATTAAAAATATTTCTTTTTCATTTTCAGCAATGATTTTTAAAGGATAAAGATCAAAGTTTTTTGTTTTATTTTTATAATCATCGAAACTTATTCTAATAGGATATTGATAATTAATTTTATCTAGAGAAACTCTGCAATATTTTTGCCAAAACTCTTCTTCGGTTTCATTTTCTAAAAGAGGCTCTGCAGTATGTATAGTCAAAAGATTTTTATCTTTTATCGTAAGCCTTTTAATACTATTGAAAAAGTGAGTGGATTTTTTAGTCGGAAGATCCACAATAACTATATAAATTTTTGTATTTTTATTTCTTATAAAATTAAATAACCTTAAGGCTTTTATAATTGCATTTGTACCAACGCATTGAGTATCTACTATTTGATCGATATCGTGCTTCATCAAAGTTATAAACGCTCTAATAAAAATCACAGGATAAAATATAATATCAGCTAAACCTGTTCCAAATCCAAAAAGAGTTTGAAATATTTTAATTCCTCTTTTTTGAGCTAAGTTCCATGTCCCAACTCCGAAATATCCAAAAGGAAATCCCATCCATTGAAGCATCAAGTCTCTTGTAACTATATTAGCTGTTGGATTGTTTTTTAAAATTCTTTGTTTTTCAGCCTTTGCAGCTTGTAAAAGACCTCCACCGCCTGAAGCAGTTATAACTAAATAATTATTAATTGTTTTAGTTTTTTCCATTAAAACTGATACATCCGTATTAAATTTCTTTCTATATAAATTATAAATCAATGTCAACGTTAATCTTTTTAATTCTAACAATTTTCTCATTTTTATTTCCTAATATTTGATTTTTTTTCTCTTTTATATTACTAATAAAACAAAGGAGGAGAAATGAAAATATTTAAGTTAATATTTTCTTTAAGTATAACTATCCTAATAGTTTTTTTATTACTTAGCACCGCTTTTTTATGGTGGAACAACTACCCTCCTCTTTTAAACAGATCTAATCCACCTATTATAAAGATTTCAGAAAAAAATCACAGGAAAGTTGACATAAAAAATATAAAAACTGCTTCTTATAATATTCATTTTGGGATTGGTTATAATGCAAAAACACTTGCAATAGATGAACTAAGCTATATAAACAGACTTAATAAAATTGCAGACGTTTTAAAATCAATTGACGCTGATGTTGTTTTTCTACAAGAAGTAGATTTTGCATCAGATCGATCTTTTAATATTAATCAGGCTGAATATTTAGCAAAAAACGCTGATTACCAATATGTAGCAATAGCTCCAACTCTTAGAAAAAAAATGCATTTAAATTACAATAATGTAAAAGGTAAAATTGAAACTGGAATTGCTATCATATCCAAATACCCTATTATATATAATGAAGTTTTAATCTTTGATTATTCATATCAGATGCCTTTTTTTATGAAATGGCTATTTGATCCACATGGATCTCAAAAATGTGTAATCGATTTTAACAATCAAAAGGTCAATTTGATAAATATTCATTTAGAGCCCTGGTGTTCTGAAACAAGATATTCTCAAATGTTAAAGGTAAAAGACATTTGGCTTGAAAACGCTAAACATCCTGTCATTGTTGCAGGTGATTTCAACACAACCTTCCCTGCTAAATTCAAAAAGATGCCATTTCATTTGCTAGACGCACCATTTTTTATTAAAAAAGACTCCATAAACTATAAAAATGACAAAACCCTTGTACTTTTAAAAAACCTAAAACATTCAGAAGCTGTTCCTGCTAAACTATATCTGAAAAATAAAAACAGATATTTTACATATCCCTCAATGGATCCTAAAGTAAAAATAGATTATATTTTTGCAGGCAACAGGGCAAAAGTGATAAAAGGATATGTTTTTCATGAAGCTAAATTAGCATCAGATCATCTTCCCATTATAGCTGAGATCAAAATCAACGGGAATTAACCTGCTAAAATGCCGCCTACTATAATTAATCCCAAAAGATATAAAATATTATCTAGAAAAAATAGTTTATAATTCTTTTTACCTTTGCTAGACATAAAAAAACTATGAGGAAAAACAAAGCCAATCCAAACGAACAATCCTAAAATTACCCCGTCCCAAAATGAAGTTACTTTCATGAAAATTTCCAGTGAAGCTAAAACATAAGAAGTAATAAAAATGAGTATTAAAACTAAAATGTAGTAGTGATATTTTCTTTTCTTTTCTTTAACTTTCTTCTCTTTTTTATCATCTTCATAGATCTTTTTAAAAAGAAAATTACTATGCCATAAAACATACATTATAAAATAAACGACACTTGCAAATAAAACTGTATAAAAATCTATTTCTTTCATCAACTTACTCCAATTGGCAAAGTTAAAACAGGACCCGAAGCTTTTCTTTCCTGAGCTTGCAGGTTATAAAGCTCTAACAATAACATAAAAGTTCTTTTTGATTGAAGATCACAATCTTGTATGTAAAACCAACTGTCTCGATATTTTATAGAAACATAAGCATCTTTTGGTTTTATAGGACTTGAACAAATATTCATTAAGTCTCTATAAATGCCTTTAATATCCTCGTTTTTTAAAAATTCTTTAGAATATTCAACAGCTTTTTTACTTTTGATATCTTTTTTAGGAACATCAACACAATGGGATAAAAAATACATGCAGGATAGCAAGGATCTGGTTAAAATTCCTATATTTCCCTTAGAGTCAAATCCTTGAATAAGAGAAATAACATATTTTCCATTTACAGGGTTTTCTTGTCTTAAAAATTTTGCTATTTCTTCACTATTCACATTATTTTTCGGAAATGCAATTTGAAACGACTGCATTTTTATATGATTTTTTAAATCTTCAGAATAACCTACTTGCAAAAGTCCTTGAAGTTGCAGCCTTCTCATCAAATATGAAATTTTATAAAAATCCTCATATTTTGATATATCGCCGGAAGAACCTATACCTTCTTTTGAAATATTATGATAGTCCTGTAAATTCTGAACTGTAAGTTGAAATACTCTATCAACATCCCAACCGGAAAAAATTACCTGCTGAAGTGTACTTAAATCTATCGGCTGCATTAATTGATTTGCAAATTCCTGCCCTTCTAAAGGAGAGTATTGAATAGTAGGCTGATTTTGCCATTGTGTCTCGCCTCCTAAAATCATTGGATTTGTTTGATTAAATCCTGGAATATTTATTGAAGCTGAAGCTGTATTTTTAAAAGTAAACTGTGAAGTTACTGAAGATACCTGTAAGAAAAAAGGAGAATCATAATATCTTAGCCTTACTAGATTGAGCAGCATTTCCTCAGCGTTAGTTTTTTGAACTTCAATATTATATGCATTTCTTCCACCTTTTCCTTCTAAAGCCATATCTGAAGGAAAATGGCATCCATAAGCCATAAATAACAAAAGCAAAATAATTTTTCTCATGAAAGACAACTTTTATTCACTTCTTCATATAAGCTTAGGTTTAATAGATTTACAAATACTTTGCAATTTTTTTTCCAAATAATGATTGACATATTTAAAAAGCTTCAATATGTGAAAAGTATAAACATAATTATTTTTTAAAAAAAATTTAGGGGGAAAAATGCCAACAGAGGTTAAAAATGGTGATACGGTAAAGGTACACTATCAAGCTAAAACAGAAGATTTAGTAATATTTGATTCATCTACGCAAATGGAACCTTTAGTATTCACTATTGGAGATGGGCAAATTATTCCAGCATTTGAACAGGCTTTAATTGGAATGAAAGCCGGTGATAAAAAAACTTTAGACCTTAAAGCCCAAGATGCTTTTGGAGAATATACAGAAGAGTTAATTACAACTGTTGATAAAAATCAGCTACCCCCAACAATCGAATTAGAAAAAGGACAGCAACTTCAAATTCAAGAACCTAACGGACAAGTACTTTTGGTAAAAGTATTAGATATAACAGATTCAACTGTTACATTTGATGCTAATCATCCATTAGCTGGCAAAGATATTAAATTCAATATCCATCTGATTGAAATAGTTTAAAAAATTTATTAACTAGACATTTCTTATAACATTGCTATAAAATAGCCTCCAAAAATGGAGGCTATTATGCTTAGTAGCAATATTGAAAAAGCATTCAACAAACAAATTAACGAAGAGTATTTTTCAGCTTATCTTTATCTGTCAATGTCTGCTTACTTCGAAAGTATTAACTTAAAGGGATTTGCTCATTGGATGAAAATTCAAGCGCAAGAAGAGGCTATGCATGCAATGAAGTTTTTCAACTATATAAATGAAAGAGGATCAAAAGTAACTTTATTAGACATTAAAGCGCCCAAAAACATTTTTAATTCTCCTGAAGATGCGTTCAAGGAAGTTGTATTACATGAAAAGCTAATAACGACAAAAATCAATGATTTAATAAATTTAGTTAATAAAGAAAACGATCATGCATCAAATGCTTTTTTACAATGGTATGTTATAGAGCAGGTAGAAGAAGAAGCTAATGCAAATCAAATTTACGAAAGACTTAAAATGATCCAAGATTTTCAAGGCGCTTTATTTATGTTAGACAAAGAGCTAGAATCCAGACAACTACCTGCTGCTACAAATGGGAAATAATACCTTAGATTCTATTGCTTTCAAAATTAAAAGGTGCAAAAAGTGTCCTCTTTGCAGATCTAGAATCAAAGCAGTAGCGGGAGAGGGGAAAATTAATGCTAGAATTCTTATCCTCGGTGAATCTCCTGGGAGTGAAGAGGACAGAGTTGGAGTTCCTTTTGTGGGCAAAGCCGGCAGGTTACTCGATGAACTTTTATTATTAGCTAATTTAAAAAGAAAAGACATTTTCATTACCAATCTGGTCAAATGCCATCCTCAAAAAAATAAAGATCCTAAAAAAAATGAAATTCTTACTTGCATGAATAATTATCTATTTAATCAGCTGGAAATCATAAAACCTAAAATAATAATCACTCTTGGCAGATACTCCAGCAAATACTTACTTGAAAATTTTAATATAAAATTCTCTTCTATTTCAAAGTTACATGGAAAAGTTAAAAACATCGATAAGATCACCATAATTCCCATGTACCACCCAGCATATGGTCTTTATAACGCTAAAAAATTAAAAATTATCAAAAAAGACTTTTCAGCTTTAAAAGTATAATTAGATAAATCGATAATTTTTTTTTAAATTTTTATTTTTAAATGAAAAAGGGAAGTTTTTTTTTAAAAAAACTTCCCCCTAAAAATCTTTTTTATCTAAAAGAAATATCTTCTATTAAAAGTGGTTTGAAAGATTTTATCAAAGAGTCTGAAAGGCTTGATATATCTTTTTCATTCCAAAAATCATCTCTAACAAAGCTGGTTTTATCTATTCTGTTATCAAATCTGGTTGCGGGAAGAAAATAAGTATTTCCATGAGATAAAACTTCAATAGTATTAAATACACTAGAAGTATCTAAAAGATATTCAAAATCATCACATCCATAATCAGTGTACATAACAGCTAGAGGAACACTATGATGAAGAATAGATCCTGGATCATTCGGATCAGCTCTTTTTTCATTTTTTCTTCTAGATTCTTCAGGTGATACCCAAATATATAAAACTGAAGCTTTTTTCAAAATATCGTCACTTAACTGAGAAAAGGCATATTTATATCCATAAGGCTCAGGAAGAGGAAAACTTGAATCATAAGCACCGCCTCTTGCAAATTCAATTATAACAGTTTTATCCAAATAACCTTTTTCGATCTCTTTATTTTTTTCAAAAAGCAGTTTTTCACTATCCTTTTCTAAAGCACTTGCAAGTTCATTTAGTAAACTTCTATCAAAATTTTCAAAAACCGGTTCAATACCAACTTTTTGTCTTGCTCTATCTAATCTTTTTAAAATCCAAAGAGCTTTTGATTCCGGATTTTGAATATTATGATTTAATAGATCATCATAGTCTTCATTAATCAGATGCATGAGTGTTCCCCATTCAAAAGGATTTTTAAAGGGAAGCACTGGTGATAAAAAAAAGATTGGATCCAAATTTCTTTTACTAAGCTCTTCAGAAATTCTTCTCATCATGTGAACGTATGGAAAATCATCTAATTGTACGGTATCTTTTATTCCAAAAATACTTTCACAATCTTCTTTAGAATAACTTTTCACAAATTTTCTAACTTCTGATTTTCCAGAAGCTGGAAGAGCTACTAGCAATAAAACATCTATAGTCTTTTGTTTTTTCACTGGTAAAATTTCATATAAATCTTGTGCAAAAACAAAAGTAAAAGAGATTAAAAACATAAAAATTAACGATAGCTTTTTTTTCATTAAAAACTCCTTAAAAAAAAATTCACTAAACGTTAACAGAGTAAATATTTTTGAAAAAGAAATGTTTTTTAAAAAACAAACCAAAAATTATTTTGCTTTTATCATAGTCAGCAACATCTTAAATTTTTTATCTGCATGCACCGAATGAGGAACGTTAGCCGGCATAATAATTGCTGCAGGAGCTTCAAGAATATACTCTTTTCCGTCTATAATTATTCTGCCGATTCCTTCTATAACTTGTAAAAGGGCTTGATAAGGAGCTGTATGGGTACTTAGCTTTTGATCTTTATCAAAAGCAAAAAGAGTCACTGTTCCGACTTCTTTACTAATGATGGTTCGACTTACGATAGATCCGCTTTGATAATCAACAAGTTCATCATATTTAAAAATTTTTGAAACAAGATTTTTGTCAGACATTTTATTCTCCTTTCATCATAGCATTTATATCATCTTCAAGATTTTTACTATTAATAGGCTTTATATCAAACTTATCTACAAGAACCTTCAACACATTTTTTGATAAAAAAGCAGGCAAAGTAGGTCCAAGTCTAATATTTTTAAAACCTAAACTAAGCATTGCAAGCAATACAGCTACTGCTTTTTGTTCATACCAAGCTATATCAAATGATAATGGTAATTTGCTAAGATCATCCAACCCAAAAAGTTCTTTTAGTTTAAGAGCAATAATTGCTAAAGAATAACAATCATTACATTGACCTGCATCTAAAACTCTTGGAATACCGTTAATATCCCCTAATTTAAGTTTATTGTTTCTATACTTTGCGCATCCTGCAGTTAATATTATAGTATCTTTGGAAAGTTTTTCAGCTAATTTAGTATAATACTTCCTATCTGGAAGTCTGCCATCGCATCCTCCCATAACAATAAATCTTTTTATATCTTTTGATTTAATTGATTCAACTATTTTGTCTGCAAGTTTAATTACTTGGTTATGAGCAAATCCCCCAATAATTTCACCTTCTTCAATTTGTATGGGAGAAGGACATGTTTTAGCAAGTTCAATTATCTTTGAAAAATCTTTTTGGTTGTTTTTTTTTCTATCCGGAATATGTTCTACACCGGGATAGCCGGCCATTCCAGTTGTAAATATTCTATTTTTATAAGAATCCTTAACAGGAATAATACAATTAGTAGTCATCAAAATAGGCCCATTAAAAGTCTCAAATTCTTTATTTTGAGCCCACCATGAACTGCCATAATTACCAACGAAATGTTTATACTTTTTAAATTTGGGATAATAATTTGCAGGCAACATTTCACTATGAGTATAAATATCAACTCCAGTATTTTTTGTCTGTTCCAATAATTCATGCATATCTTTTAAATCATGTCCTGAAATTAATATTGCAGGATTATTTCTAACCCCAATATTAACATTAGTAATTTCAGGATGACCATAAGTTGTAGTATTTGCTTCATCCAAAAGTTTCATAGCTTTAACAGCGTTGTCTGCTGTTTGCATTACTATTTCTATTAATTTCTCATTTGAAATATTTTTGGTGATTGAAGATAGTCCCATTATCATAAATTTAAAGATTTCATCGTTGTAAAAACCTAAAATTGCAGCATGATCCGTATAAGCTGCAATACCTTTCATCCCATATAAAATTGTAGATTTTAAAGATCTGTTATCTTCATCACTACTATAGCTTAAAATTCCGATAGAATTGGATTTTTTTAAAAAATCATCCATGCTATTTCCTTCATAATTAGCAGAATCATGAGTAATTTTGATATTGGATAGCTTTTTTAGCTCATTTCTTAATTTTATTGCCTCTTTAATTAATTCAGCAATCTTAAAATTATCGAAATTAGCATTTGTTATAGTCGAAAATAATGCTCGACATATAAAAACTCCATATTTTCTAATATCAAATTCATCCTCTTTTAAACTGTTTGCATATAGAGCAATTCCTTGGAGAATATAAATCAAAAGGTCTTGCAGATTTGCTGTATCATCTTGCTTTCCACATATCCCTTTTACTGTACAAGCCTGATTTTTAAAAGTTTCTTGGCATTGATAACAAAACATACTCATAGATATTCCCCTTATATTGATTCACTAGAATATTAAGTTAAATTATATATTAACATTAAAATCATTTTTTAGAAAAATTTAAGAAAAAAAAACAATCTTGAAAAATTAATTACCCAACTAGATACTAAAAAAAATAACTCAAAGGAACTTAATCATGAAAACATATATTTTAGTTCATGGTGCATTTAATACAGCTGAAATTTGGGATGAAGTTAAAAAAATTCTACAAAGCCATGGACATAAAGTTTTTTGTCCAACTCTTGATAATCCTGAAATTAGCAACCTTGAAAACGATATTAAAAAAGTAAGCAATATAATTGAAAGCGAAGATATTGATAATATTATTCTAGTAGGATTTAGTTATTCGGGAATTGTGGTTACTAAAGTTGCAGAAAAATTTTATAAAAAGATATCTGAGTTGGTTTACATTGATACTGCAATATATCAATCAGGAAAAGCTCTTGTAGATTACCTTGATTTTGATGAATTTAACTTAAAATCATATGCGCCATTTACCGATAAACTTTTTTTCGATGAAAACATAATAAATAAACTTTCCAAAACATACATTTATTGCACTGAAAGTGGATTTAAAAAAGTTAGCGGAAAATCTTATGCTTTTGTAAAAGCCAATTCAAAAAAATTAAATTGGAAATATTATTCAATTCATTCTGATCACAAATGCATGATATTAAAACCAAAAAAGCTTGCAAAGATTTTAAATAGCCTTTGAATATTTTGATAAGTCAATTTAGTTTCTTAAAGCCTGTATAATGTTTGCCATTATAAAATCATTTTCTGTGAGTCCTTCTGCTGCATGAGTTGTTAAAGCTATCTCAATTTTATTGTACTTAATTGAAATATTAGGATGATGTCCCTGCTCCTGAGCTATAATAGCTATTAAATCTACAAAATATTTGGCTTCTTGAAAATCTTTAAATATAAATTCTTTTATGATTTTTTTATCTTCTATCAATTTCCAATTTTGCAGATTTTTAAACATTGCTTCTATTTTGTTTTTTGATAAAGGCTCTATTTTTCCTTCACACGGTATACATTTTATAGGAATTTCTAAATCTTTTAAAATGACCTGTTTTGATTCAGCAACTTCTTTTAATTTGGTTAAAACATCATCGTAGTTGATAGAGTCTGTAACTTCTTCAACAATCTTTATGTATCTTATAACATTATTTTTATCCAAGATAAGAGCTCCTCTTGCTAAAAGGTTTAGCTCTTTAATCAAGACTCCAAAATTTATTCCGAAAGACGAAGTTTTATAATCGGAAAAAACTGAAATGTTATTTATATTAAAACTTTCACAAAATCTTTTTTGAGCAAAGGGAAGATCTTTGCTTATGCCTATTACACTCACATCTTTTGAAATAGATGCTGCTCTTTTATTGAATTCTTTAACCTGCAGATCGCAGACGCTTGTATCTAGAGATGGAAAAAAGGTGATCAATTTTATTTTATTTTGAAAATTTTCAAATGTAAATTCTTTAAGATCTTTTGAAACAACTTTGAAATCGGGTGCTTTTGTTAAAAGCTTAATATTTCTACCAACCAGTGTTATTGGATTTTTCTTAAATGTTACTTTAAGCATTATATTGCCTTA
Source organism: Parachlamydiales bacterium (assembly GCA_016935395.1). Lineage (GTDB taxonomy): Bacteria > Chlamydiota > Chlamydiia > Chlamydiales > SM23-39 > JAFGQY01. The sequence goes on along the minus strand of JAFGQY010000129.1, from coordinate 558 downwards.
CTATTATTTTCTTTTAAAAGTACCTCCAAATCATTGATAACCTGAAGATATTTTTCATTTAGAACTTTTTTATCTACTTCTAAAAAGTTTAAAAACATTTCTTTTTTTTCTTCATCAGAAAAATAATTAAAGGCAGGAGGGAAAAATTTTGTATTTTCTTTTTCAATATGATTTTTATAAAGAACCAACATCTTTTCAATCAATTTATGAATCTTATCTACATTTTTTTGATTTTTCAAATCTTCCAATTGGATTACCATTTTTCGGGATTGTTTATGTTCATCTATAAGTTCTTCAAGTATTTTTTTTTCTTCTTGTTTAAGAGGTTTATCTTTGAGTTTCTCAAATAAGATGCTTTCCTCTTTACCATGATGATTTTTATCTGTGTAGGTTCTAAAAAAATCAATTACATTATCAAGAAGATAAAGAGAGTTCGTTGATAAATTGCGATTTATAATTTCTAGAATTTTTAACATTTTCTGAATTGTTGCATGTTCTTCGAATAAAACATTTGCTGTTTTCATTTTTTAACCTATAATTGTTCTAACTTTTTTATAT
>JAFGQY010000128.1 GCA_016935395.1 Parachlamydiales bacterium | reverse complement strand
TTTGATGTTCTATCGCTATAATCTAACTCATTTTTTTCTTGGTATACCCTTTTGAAGTAAGTTTGCATTTTTTATGATACTATTTGAAATTTTTCAACCAATCGCTTATCAAGTTCTTCTTTAAAATCATGAATGTTTTCAAAAAATCCCATGATAGCATTTTTGAAATCTGAAAATTTGTCATAATATTTGTTGTATAGCACCTTTTCGTAACAAAACTTCCATAATCGTTCTATTAGATTCAAATTGGGACAATATGGAGGTAAAAAAATTAATTCTATCTTGGAAGAAGAAATAAATTGGGTTACGTTTTTGTTTCTGTAATATCTCGCATTATCACATATTACATAAATTTTTTCGCAATCAATATTTTTTTGTTCTACTTTTTTAAAGAACTTGATTACCGTTTCTGCATTGACTGTTTTTACTTCATCTTCAATAACTTTTTTATCATCAATATTAATTAGTGCATTTATATTAATGCGTCTACGACCAGTATTTGAAGGTATGGTTTTATTTTTTCCACGTTTGATCCACCCATAAGTAGACTTAACATTATGTTGAGGATGAGCTGCATCCATGAAATAAATTTTTTCTTTTGGGCCTAAATTTTTCTTGAGATTTTTATATTTTTCTATGAATTGCAATTGCTCTGAAATATTTATTTTTCCTGGAACAACTTTAGGCTTTTTATATACAAATCCCAAACGTCCTAAAAGTTTTGTCATTCCAGATTGTGTATATTTTTTCCCATATTTTTGTTTTACATAAAAACATATTTGTTTGCTGCTTACGTGTATTCGATTTTCTAGATATATAGATAATTCATCAAGTTGAACTCTAGATAAATTCGGATCACTACCTCTATATTCTAAACTAAGCAAAGAGTTAACCCCTCCCCTTAAATATTCTTTTTCAAATCTTCTAATCGTAGTTTCATCCAAAAGCAACGCTTGTGATATTTTTTCGTATGACCAACAATCATTCAATAGTAAAATTGTTTTTATTCTATCTGCTAGTCGCTTATTGAGTTCTTTTTTATGTTTTTTTCTTAGATTTATATATTCTTCTTTGGACAAAAAGTTTTCCACAAAACCCTCTAATTCAAATTGTAAAATAGAATAAAACTAATTTATACCAATTCTAAAAATTAATTCTCTAAAGCAGCCCACTTTCTTGAACACAAAGAAGAAATGGCTTGGGGAATTTGAGTAAATCTGTTCCAAGCATCGCAGCAAGCGCTAACAATTTCATCACAATTTTTGAAAACCCTATTAGCAAGATATTTATCTCGAAGATGTTGCCATAATTGTTCCACGGGATTCAATTCGGGAGAAACTGGGGGCAACGGCAAGATACGAATGTTTGGAAAAGTATTTATTTTTTTTGAAGTATGCCAAGATGCCCTATCAAGCACTATAACAGCAATTTTACCTTCCGACACTTTTTCGGAAATCAACTTTAAGTGGGCTTTCATAGCATCAATTCCAACTTCTGAAATGACTAATCCAACAGACAAATCTTTTTTTGGGCAAACAGCTCCAAATATATATGAATATTCATATTGTAGTTGTTTTAAAGCTCGTGGCCGACTTCCCTTTGGTGCCCACATGCGGGTTATCGTTCCTTGTTGACCCACACGCGCTTCGTCCTGAAACCATATTTCTGCATCATCAAGACCTTTTCCTTCTGGCAAGCATTTTTGAACTTCTTGCTTAAAGTTTTTTTTAAAGCATTTTGCAGTTTTTTATTGCTGGATGGATGCACAGATCGAGAACTAATCCAAACCATACCCAATCGATGTAAAAGATCATACATACCCTTTACTTTATAAGAAACTCCAAATTTTGTTTTAGCCATTTCAGTTATATCGGCAACATTAATTCTGCCCCCTGGCCTGGTTGCTTGTAGGTCTATTACTGCTTGCTTAAAATTTTCGTATAATTCTTTTGGCAATATACTTTTTCTTCCTCGACCAGGTCGATCTTTTAATCCCTCTATTCCTTTTTCTAAAAATCTTTTCATCCAATTTTTTACAGAGCCTTTATATATCTGAAATGTTTTTTCAATTTGATAGTAATAAGCCCCGGATTGTAGTTTTTTTAAAGCTAAAAGTTTCATTTTTATTTTTGAAGTTGGGGATTTTTTTAGTTCCTCTGCGAAATCAAAGTCATAAAATTTTTTTGGTATTGATACTGGTCGTCCATTTTTTTTCATTTTCTATCCTTTCTTTTTTAAAAAAATAGGATAGTTTTTTTTAAGAAAAAAATCTATGTAGATGTTTTTATTATTTATTTATCGGAATTGGTATTATATAATTTTGGATGAACCAACAAATAATCTTGATATTGAATCTAGAAAACTACTTTATAAAACTTTAGATTCTTTAAAAATAGGAATGCTTGTTATAAGTCACGATCGCAAACTTTTGAATTTAATGGATCAGATCATAGAACTATCTACTTTAGGTTTAAAAACTTATGGTGGAAACTACGATTATTATTATGAACAAAAACAGATTGAACAAGATGCCAAAAAAAGGCAACTTGCTGATGCACAAAAATTTTTAAAGAAAACAAAAAAAGAGACACAAAAGAAAAAAGAGCTTTATCAAAAAAGAGTTTCTAGAGGGAAAAAGAATAGGGCTTCTGGGAGCCAGACAAAGATGTTTTACGATGCAC
>JAFGQY010000127.1 GCA_016935395.1 Parachlamydiales bacterium | reverse complement strand
TAATACCTCGATGATTGATTACCAACGAGATATGATGACATTTTAGTGAGTTTTTTTCTTCAAATTATTTTTTGTCGTGTACAGAGCCCAAAGTCAAGTAAATTACTCTAAAGCACTTATTTACAGCGTTTTGCGTTATTATATCAATTATTATAATAGTTTAATTAAATTATTAAATATATTATAATAAATTAATTAAAATATTAATAATATTTATTTAAATAATTAGGAGATAATAATTATGGTTAATCCAATAAGAACTGATAATCAAACACCAGGATGTTTTGCTTTTTTAAGTGGCTTTAAAAGACAGGCGCAAAAATTAACTCATAAAATAGAAGATTTTATTCACGATCGAAGAGTTAGATCTCAAGGTTACGATCAACTGCAAGAAGAAATAACTGAAAGAGCCGTTAAAGAAGATCTTCCTCCCCCTCCTTATTCTAAGGGTACCCCCCCTCGTTATTCTGTTATTGATCCAAATCCTATCGCAACAACTCCCGTTAGGCAAATCGTGGGATACTGGGAAGATTGGAATTGCTGGCAAACCAGAATAACCGACATTTCAGATGAATACACTATCTATAATATAGCATTTGCTACAACAAAAGATGACACGTTAAACATCTCTTCATATATGACAGAAGCTCAGTTAGTTCAAATGGATCTTGACATTGAAACTATGCATTCAAACGGTAAAAAAATATGTTTATCAGTTGGTGGCGCTACTGATCAATTTCAGATAAATGACCCTCAAGTTTTAGCTAAAAATATTGTTGATTTTATCGAAAAACATGATCTTGACGGAGTGGATTTAGATGATGAACATATGGTAGATTTCCCGGATGGACAAACTAAATTTATTTTGTTAATACAAGCTCTTAGAAAAGAATTAGACACAAGATTTCCAGATTCTCATAAATTAATAAGTTACACAGCTCTTCCAAACGGCGTTGATGATAAAGCTCCTGATTATCCACAAGATCAAAACTATAATCAAGCTGTAAAAATATTAGAAACTTGTATAGACGATTTAGATTTAGTACAGATTATGTGCTATAATAAAACTGGCATTAGTTATACAAGAGCGCAAGATGAAGTAGAGCAATTTTTGAAAAAAACTCCAGCTTCTAAACTTGTTTTAGGGATTATGCCTGGAAAAGATGATTTAGGCGAAGATTGTCCTTTAACCGGATCTGATCAATCTTGCGAAACTTTAGCTCAGTATGCAAAGGATAAAAACCTAGCCGGATTGATGATATGGGATGGCAATAGAGATTTACAAGGACAAGACGGTAATCCTAAAAATGCTTATGTTGCTAAAGTAGCTCAGGTATTTAATAATGTCATAAAGCCACAACCATTAACACCTTCTCATAAACCTCACCCAGAACCTATTGATCCTCAAATGAAACCTTTAAATCCATCAACAGGTCCGAAGCCAGCTCCATTAACTCCCTCAACCCCTCCAAAACCCTATCCAATAAATACAAAAAAAAATAGTGTTTATATTGACTTGGCGCAATTTGAAAATGTTTTTCATGATGCTATTAAAGCCGGGACTGAACAGTTCCCTTATGGATATTATGATGAAAGTGAATTAAAATTAGCGTTTGATGCAATTTTTAAAGCTTTAAATCAAGATGGATCTGATGAAATATGTTTAAGTTTTGCTCAAATTTGTGATATAGCAAATCTTTTAACTGCTAAGGGAAGCTATACTCCATCTGATAAAGTTTTAGAGGTCTTAATGTACGGAACCCCTCCCAATTTAGCATATAACAAACCAATATTTAATGCTGAAACATCAACGTTAAGTGATCTAAATATTTTACAGTACATGTTATCTTATGCATCCACAAAATATAATATTAAAATAGATCTTTCACTAGGAGGTGCTGCAGCTTCAGCATTAGATTATGCCTTCAATGAAGATCCTAAAAAAGCAGCTTTAGATCTAGTGAATTTCATGAACGCCTATAATATTCAAGATGTTGATTTCGATTTAGAAAATATTGAAGGATTCATGACAAACGGATCGGATAAAATATTAACTTTCTTTCAAACCTTAAAATCTCTTTTAGCTAAAGAAAACAAAAAAATATATCTAACACTTTTAGGAGACACGACAAAAGGTCCAAACGGCCCATTAAAGCCAATATTTGATAATTTTGATACATATGTCGATGGAGTTAGATTAATGCTTTATAGTAATTCTCAGTTTTATCTAGACGCAGATAATAAAAATTATGGAATCAATCTATGGATTGATGCCGTTAAAGGTCCATCAAAACTAAGCATAGGTTTTTTTGATATGATAGCTTATGAAAATCCACAGCTTACAGATCCTGATTACGACGAAAAACAAAAAGATGGATTTTACAGCGATTTTCCCAAAAATCCAACTAGAGGACAAGCTGCAGTATGGATTTACAAAAAAGTAGCTTCTCAGTTAAAGCTAAATTTTGAAAATTTTCAAAAACCTTTCATATGGACTAACGTTCCTCAAAACATCCCAAATAATGAATTTATGAAAGATTTTAATGAAGCTTTAAGTAACTAGTTTTAAACAAAAGAATAATCTATTAAAACTTTAATAGATTATTCTTTTTATACAAAAACTACTAAAACTCAATAATCAAGTAAAAATATTTTATTTCTAATATTTATTATCTATATTTTTATTAATCATTCTTATTGAATTTTTCTTCACAAACCCGCTACAATCTAGCTCTTATATTTGGAGACAATATGAACCCATTACAAATAAAACTTAGAGATATTAATTCGATAGATCAATTATCTAATCTTTTAGAAAAAGCTTCAGTTTCAATAAGTAGACTGGGTGGCAGATATGTTTCAGTTGATTCTATAAAAGGATGCGAGTCCTTGGATAATGTTGCAAAAAAAGCAATGTCTCTTTTCGCACCACTAATGAAAAATTGGCAATACAGCCTTAAAGATCGAAAAAGCATAAAAGTAATAGAGCAAACAATTGATAAACTATATTTTTCTTCAGATGAACTTTTAGAAGACCCCTCATTATCAGCAATTACTAAAATATTTAATTGGTTAAGAGAGCTGATTCATTTAGTCTATTATGTTAGAAAAAAATGGGAAATACAACCATCGCTAACGGATTATTATACTAAAGAACAATTCACAACATCATTTCCAAATAATCCTTTACCACAAGAACCTGATGAAATATATGGAAAAAATAATTTATATTTAGGTCCTGAAGAAATAAAAAGACCTTGGCATGAAAAAATTCTTTTACGCCTTTTAAAGGCCTAAAAAAATAACCTTTTTTTATTAATAAATATTTTAAAAATCTGAAGCTTTTTTCCTAAATAAAATTATTCCAAAGATTTTAAACCACAAATAGTTGATATAATTAACTTTGTTTGTTAAACTTTTAAGTTATACAAAAAATAAGGGAGAAACTTTTAAATGAAACAAACAACCTACGATTGGGGCAATAATAATATTTTAGACGACGTCGATTTCAAACTTGAGGAAAAAGAACAATTTAAATCTTTACTTGGTATCAAAGAATCAAAAGAAGAAGTTCCTACTATGGTTCCAGGTCAACTTCTTAAAGGAAAAATTGTTGAAATAAATAAAGAATTTGCAGTTATAGACGTTGGTTTAAAATCAGAAGGATTAGTCCCTCTAGCTGAATTTAGAGCACCTAAAGAATTAAATTTAGGATCTGAAGTTGAAGTTCTTTTAGATAAAGCAGAAGGATCAGATGGTCAAATAGTTTTATCTATTGAAAAAGCTAGAAAATTCAGAAGATGGGAAGATATTTTAGAAAATTTCAAAGAAGGCTCAATAATTGAAGGAACCGTTATAAGAAAAGTTAAAGGCGGTTTAATGGTAGATATTGGAGTTGAAGCCTTTTTACCAGGATCTCAAATCGACAATAAAAGAATTAAGAATTTAGATGAATTTGTAAATAACACTTATGATTTCAAAATTCTTAAAATCAATATTGAAAGAAAAAATATCGTTGTATCTAGAAGAGAAATTTTAGAAGAAGAAAGAGCATCAAAAAAATCTGAAGTATTAGATAACATTAAAGAAGGCGATTTAAGAAAGGGAATAGTTAAAAACATAACCGATTTCGGTGTGTTTTTAGATTTAGACGGTATTGATGGCCTTTTACATATTACAGATATGACATGGAAAAGAATCAGACATCCTTCAGAAATGGTAAAATTGGGACAAGAACTGGAAGTAATGATTTTGAGTGTTGACAAAGAAAAAGGAAGAGTAGCTCTTGGCCTAAAACAGAAAGAAGAAAATCCTTGGGAAGAAGTTGAAAAGAAATTCCCTCCTGGAACAAAAGTTAAAGGCAAGATTACTAATCTAGTATCTTACGGCGCTTTTATTGAAATAGATAAAGGTATTGAAGGCCTTATCCATGTTTCTGAGATGAGCTGGACAAAAAATGTCACAGAACCTTCCGAAATGGTTAATATAGGTGATGAAGTTGAAGCGATTGTACTTTCCATTCAAAAAGATGAAGGTAAAATTTCACTTGGAATGAAACAGACGGAAAGAAATCCTTGGGAAGCTGTAGATAACAAATACCCTGTTGGTAAAGTTGTTGAAGCTGAAATAAGAAATCTAACTAACTATGGTGCATTTGTTGAGTTAGAACCAGGCGTTGATGGGCTAATTCACATATCTGATCTTAGTTGGACGAAAAAAGTTTCTCATCCATCAGAAGTATTGAAAAAACATGATAAAGTAAAAGCGGTTATACTATCTGTAGACAAAGAGAGTAAAAAAATTACCCTTGGCATAAAACAACTTACAGAAAATCCATGGGAATCAATTGAAAAGACAATGTCAATTGGATCATATCTAAAAGGTATTGTTACAAAGATCACAGCTTTTGGAATATTTGTTCAACTTGAAAATGGTATTGAAGGACTTATCCATGTAACTGAGCTTTCTGACCAACCATTTGGCAAAGTTGAAGACATTGTATCTGTTGGTGATGAAGTTACAGCAAAAGTTGTAAAAATTGATTCTGAACACAAAAAGATATCGCTTTCATTAAAAGCCGACGGTGGAAAGGATGATATTGTTGTTAGCAAAAAATCAAAAAAAAGCAGCAGTTCATCTAAAACAACAAAAGAATAATAATACTCTTAAAGATTTTAAGAGAAAAAGCCGAATGAGCATAAAAAATCCTTCGGCTTTATAAAATTTTACAAAGGTTATCGATGAATAAAGATTTACTAGCAATTTTTGAATATTTAGAGCGTGAGAAGGGAATCAAAAGAGAACTTGTAATAAAAGCTATAGAAGATTCAATTCGTGCAGCAGCTAAAAAAACTGTAAGTTCTAAAGAAAATGTTGATGTAAGCATTGATCCTAAAACTGCAGAGATAGATGTTTACGTAACTAAAACAATAGTTGATGTTGTAGAAGATTCTGAAGAAGAGATTTCAATTGAAGAAGCAAAAAAACTACTACCGAACTGTGAAGTGGGCCAAAGGATTGAAATTGATATTCCTCCGAGTGAGTTTGGAAGAATCGCAGCTCAAACAGCAAGACAAATTATCTCCCAAAAACTTAAGGTTGCAGAAAGAGATGTAATTTATGAAGAGTACCGTCATAGAATTGGAGAAATAATCTCAGGAACAATTAAAAAATCGATTCGTGGAAGAACTCTTGTTGTTGATCTTGGAAAAGTTGAAGCCTTTCTTCCAGAAAAAAATATTCCAAGAGGTGAAAAAACTCATATTGGAGAAAGAATACAAGCACTTTTATATGAAGTGCATGATACAGACATTGGAGGAGCTGAAGTAATACTTACAAGAGCTCATCCGGAGTTTGTAGCAGCATTATTTACTCAAGAAGTTCCCGAACTTGCTGATGACATTGTAAAAATAGAAAAAATTGTTAGAGAGCCTGGATATAGAACAAAGATGGCAGTAAGTTCTACAGATCCTAAAATTGATCCTGTTGGAACATGCGTAGGTGTTAGAGGAACTAGAATTAAAAATGTTATTAGAGAGATTAATAATGAAAAAATCGATGTTATTCCTTATTCTTCAAACAAAATAACATTACTTGAAAATGCTCTTTCCCCTATTGAACTGCAAAGAATTATACAAAAAGAAGACAAAATAAGAGTAATTATAAATGATGAAGACTATCCAATAATTATTGGTAAAAAAGGAATGAATGCAAGACTGCTCGGCAAACTACTCGACACAGAAATTGAATTCCAAAAGCTTTCAGAATTTGAAAAACTAACAATAGTTCAAATGGCAGAATTATCAGAATCTGATAACACAAAATTAGATGAACCATTAAAAATTGAAGGTCTTTCTTCACTTTTAGTTGATGGTTTAATATCTGCAGGATATGATACGATAAGGAAAATACTTCAAGCTAAACCTGATGAACTTATTACAAAAGTACCAGGCATTAATTATTTAGATTTAGCTGGGAAAATTTTAGAACAAATTAAGTAGGAAAAAACTTTGGCAAAAGATATCAAGCTAAACATCAAAAATGCGCAAATAGCTGAGGCTTTAAAAAAATTCAGCAAGAAACCTGCTGCAGTAAAAAAAACTACAAGAACTAAAAAAGAAAAAGAAGTTGAAATTGATGAAGAACCGAAAAAAAGAAAAGCAAGGATAGCTCCTGCTAAAAAACCACCTATCGAAGAAGCAGAAAAGCCCAAAGCAAAAGTTCGAGTAAAAAAAGAAGAAGTTGAAACACCAAAAGCTGAAGAGATAAAAGAACAAACTACTGCAAAAGAAAAAAAACCAAAAATTGCTGAAAAAACTGAGGAAATAAAAGAGGAAACACAACCAACAAAAATTGAGAAAAAAGAGTTTTTAGAAGAAGAAGAAGAAGAAGTTGAAACGCCAAAAAAAATTGAAATTGAACAGCCAATAAAGCCAAAAGAAATTGAGAAGCCAAAAGCCTTAATTAAAGAAGATGAAGAAATAACCAGCAAAAAAGCTTTTAAGACTCCAAAAGATTTTAAAGCTGCAAAAAAACCTGAAACATTCAAATCTTTTGACTCTCAAGCAAGACAAGGACTCCGTTCATTTGATGAAGAAAGGTGGAGAAAGAAAAGAGTTGCTAAACACAAGAAAAAAGCTCAAGAAATACCTGTAATACGTCCAAGTCACTTAAAAGTTAGAATCCCAATATCTATTAAGGATTTGGCTTCATATATGAAGTTAAAAGCCTCTGAATTAATTCAAAAGCTTTTTATGCAAGGTGTAGTAGTAACTATCAATGATTATTTAGAAGATGAAACAACTATTCAACTTTTAGGACATGAGTTTAATTGCCAAATTGATATAGACGTTGCAGAAGAAAAAAGACTTCAAATTACAGAAATGTCTATAAAAGAAGAGATACACGATTCTGATGAAAAAAATCTAAGTTCTAGACCTCCTATCATTACATTTATGGGACATGTTGATCACGGTAAAACCTCTTTAATTGATGCTATAAGGTCCTCAAATATAGCTGCAGCAGAGGCAGGCCAAATAACTCAACATATTGGAGCATTTAACGTTAAGACTAAGTTTGGGGCTATTACGATATTAGACACACCAGGCCACGAAGCATTTTCTGAAATGAGATCAAGAGGAGCGAATGTTACAGATATAGTAATATTAGTTGTTGCCGGAGATGAAGGAATTAAAGATCAGACATTGGAAGCTATAAGCAAGGCAAAAGAGGCAAACGTTCCTATTGTTGTAGCAATAAACAAATGTGATAAAGTTGGTTTTGACGCTGAAAAAATATATCGCCAACTTGCCGATCATGATCTTCTACCGGAGCCTTGGGGTGGAACTACAATTTGTGTTAAGTGTTCTGCTCAAACAAAAGAAGGAATTGATACTCTTTTAGAGATGATATCGCTTCAATCAGAGATAATTGAACTTAAAGCAAATAAGAATACAAGAGCAAGAGGATCGATTTTAGAATCACAAATGCACAAAGGACTTGGAGCTGTTGCAACAGTTTTAATTCTAAATGGAACATTAAAAGCAAATGATTCAATTGTATTTTCCGATAAATGGGGAAGAGTTAAAACAATTCATGATCAGTATAATAACTTGATAAGCGAAGCCGGACCTTCCATTCCGGTTAAAATAACCGGTCTTTCTGATCTTGCTGAAGCTGGATCTGAATTTATTGTAGTTGCAAATGAAAAAGAGGCAAAAGAGTTAGCTGAGGCTAGAAGAGAAAAAATGAAAACCCAAGCTCTTCAAAAAGCAAAAATATTTTCTTTGGAAAGTCTGGGTAAAAAAGAAAAGAAAATTTTCCATGTGATGATAAGAGCTGACGTTCAAGGATCTTTAGAAGCTTTAAAACAATCCCTTTTAAAAATCAAATCTACAAAGGTTGACTTGAATATTGTTTCTGCTGAAGTGGGAGAGATTTCCGAATCTGACATTAGACTAGCATATGCTTCAAAAGCTGTAATTTTAGGATTTCATACAAAAATAGAATCTCATGCCGAACCGATCATAAAACAATTAAAAGTTATAATTAAGCAACATGACATTATTTATCATGTAATAGATGAAGTAAGAGAACTGATGAGAAGTATTTTAGATAAAGTTCCAGAAGAACATGATACCGGAGCTGCTAAAGTTATAGCTTTATTTAAGGCTTCTCAACTTGGATTAATTGCGGGTTGTATTGTTACTGACGGAACTATCAAACGAAACAGCTTAATTAGAATAATAAGAAATGGCGAAGTTGTCAAAAAAACAAAAGTTAATTCTTTAAAACGTGTCAAAGAAGATGTTAAAGAAGTAAAAAGCGGAGTCGAATGCGGAATTTTACTGGCTGATTATACTGACGTACAAAAAGATGACATCATTCAGGCTTATGATATTACTTATTTGGAACAAGAGCTATGACAACTAAAAGAATTAAAAGATTAAATTCTCTTCTTCGCGAAGTTATTTCCGAAGTAATTATGCAAGATGTTAAAAATCCTCATCTTGCAAAATTTATAACAGTTACAAATGTTGATGTAACCGGCGATTTAAAATATGCTAAAGTGTCTATCTCTGTGATCGGAACAGATGAAGAGAGAAAAAAATCGATAGATGCTTTAAATCAAGCTGCTGGATTTATTTCTGTACACGCTTCTAAAAAAATTCGAATAAGATATTTTCCAAGTTTAACATTTGAATTAGATACTTCTGTTGAAAAACACATGAAAATCGAAAAAATATTATCTGAAATAAAAAAAAATACCCCTGAAGAAGATGAATAACTTCGAAGGGATCTTGCTTGTTAACAAATCTCAAAACAAATCTTCATTTAGCATTGTATCAATCTTAAGAAAAGTTTTAAAAGTTAAAAAAATTGGTCATTGTGGAACGCTAGATCCTTTTGCCGATGGTCTTATGGTAATGTTAATTGGGAAAAAATACACAAGACAATCAAACCTTTTTCTAAATCAAGATAAAGAATATCTAGCTAAGCTGCACTTAGGATATATTACAAATACTTTTGATACAGAATCAGAAAAAGAATTTGTATCAGACAAAGTTCCTACAATAGATGAAATTGAAAAAGCTTTAGACAATTTCAAAGGTAAAATCAAGCAAATCCCCCCAATGTTTTCTGCTAAAAAAGTAAATGGTCAAAAACTTTATGAATTAGCCAGAAAAGGTATTACCATAAAAAGAGAGCCTATAGATATTGAAATTTTTAAATTGGAAATTTTTAAATATGAATATCCCTTTTTACAAATTAGAGTAAAATGTTCTAAAGGAACATATATTAGAACTCTTGCAAATGATATCGGAGAAAAATTAAACACCGGCGCTTATCTTTCTTCTTTAACAAGAACTAAGTGTGGTGATTTTGATATTAAAGATGCTATAGATCAAGATAAGCTTACAATATTTCCGCTAGAAACATTTATCACAACTAACAACTAATTTTTAAAAAAAATACATAAAACTACTTAAAAAAAACATGATAATAAAGGCAAAAATTGATCCCGGAAGCCAAAGATTTATACAAAATAATTTGCATGAAAAAAATTATATAGTTGCGTATGTTTTAAATTCTGATGATAATTATACTACAACTGCAACAATTATTTCTTGGGAATTTACAACTGGTAAGATTGACAAAGAATCTTTCTTTTTTAAGGGCGTGAGGGTTAGAAAAGCGCAGTTTTCTAAATCAATTACTGCAAAAGATATCTCTAGTGAAACTAAATTTGTAATTTACACAAATAATAAATCTGATGTAGCCGATATAAGAAAAATAACTAAACTTTATTGCGCTATTTTATAAAAAACAATTTTTTTAAAAAAACATGCAAGTTTATTATAATTTTGATCAGATCAAAAAACCTTTAAAATGTTCAATTTCAATAACAATTGGATTTTTTGACAGTATCCATATAGGGCATCAAAATCTTTTTAAAAAGCTCAATGAAATAAAAAAAGATGGTAAATCCTGTATTATTACTTTTTCAAATCACCCACAATCTATTATTAATCCGACAAAAAAAATTATGTTAGTCAATTCTTTAGAAGAAAGACTCAAATTATTTGAAAAACATAATATTGATATGGTTATAGTTTTAGAATTTACAAAAGATTTTCAAAAATTATCATATAATGATTTTTTAAAAATTTTAAAAAATAAATTAAATTTTTCTACTTTAGTACTAGGGAAAGGATCGAAATTTGGTAATAATGGGATTGGGAAAGAAAAAGCGTTAAAGCCGCTTCAAAAAGAGCTCAATTTCAAATTAAAATATATTCCCAAAACAAAAATCGGCACCATTACTGTTTCTTCAACATTAATTAGAGAAAAAATTTTGAAAAAAGAGTATACTATTTTAAATAAACTTCTAAAAAGAAAATTAAGAGAGAAAAAATGTCGACAAACTTATCATGTGGAATAGTAGGACTTCCAAATGTTGGAAAATCTACTCTTTTTACAGCAATCACAAAAAAAAATGTTCCAATTGAAAACTATCCTTTTTGTACTATTGATCCAAATGTTGGTATTGTAGAGGTATTTGATCCCAGGTTAGAAGTTTTATCAAAGCTTTCAAACTCTAAAAAACTTATCTATGCAACTATATCCTTTGTTGATATAGCAGGTCTAGTAAAAGGCGCATCCAAAGGAGAAGGCCTTGGAAACAAGTTTTTAACAAATATTAGAGAAACTGATGCAATAATACACGTAGTTAGGTGTTTTCAAGATGAAGAGACAATACATGTTGAGGGGAAAATTGATCCGCTTTTTGATATTGAGACAATAAATTTAGAATTGATTTTAGCAGATCTTCAACAAGCTGAAAATATTTTTTCAAAAATAGAAAAAAAAGGAAGGCTTAATAAAGATCTCGAAGATCAAGTAAATCTAATAAAAAAAATATTAGAAGCCTTAAATCAAAATATTATGTTGAAAAACATATCATTTACAGACGAAGAAAAAGAAATTTTAAAAATCTGGCCATTTTTGACACTTAAAAAAGTTATCTACGTTGCAAATGTAAAAGAAGAAGATATTTTAAAAAACTTGGAAGATAATGAATATGTAAAACAGGTCAAAGAATTTGCTAAAAAAGAAAATTCCCATGTAATACCCATCTGTGCGAAGTTAGAGCAGGAAATAGCATCATTTAATCCTGAAGAAGCAAAAGAATTTTTAAAAGAAGCTGGGCTTAAAGAATCAGGATTAAATCTTTTAGTAAAATCAGCCTTCAATCTTTTAGATCTGATTACATTTTTAACAACCGGCGAAATAGAGACAAGAGCCTGGACAATAAAAAAAGGAATATCAGCAAAAGAGGCAGCGGGAAAAATCCACACAGATATTGAGAAGGGATTTATTAGAGCTGAAGTAGTTTCTTTTGAAGATATGGTTGAATATAAATCTAGAGCGAAAGCAAGAGACGCTGGAAAAGCTAGAGTTGAGGGAAAAGATTACGTTGTTAAAGATGGTGATGTTATATTATTTTTTCATAATTAATTTTGAAAAGTAAAAAAACATTCTTCAAAAAAAAATACTTTTTAATTTTTAAAAAAAGTTACAAATATTTTTTTAAATATTTTAAACCATTTTTTCAAAAAACATAAAATGTTTCTAATAAAGCAAAAATAAAGTATAAAAGAATTATAAAGGCTATGAAAGTCAACAAAATTTAAGATATAGATGGCAGAAAAAACCGAGAAAGCGACGCCTAAAAAACTTCGCGATGCAAAGAAAAAAGGTCAGGTTGCAAAATCGCAAGATTTTCCATCTGCTTTTACATTTGTGACAGCTATTGTTGGAACATTAATGGCTTCGGGTTATTTATATAAACAGCTGGCAACTTATATCCTTGTTACATTTAAAGCAGCAGCAGGAAATATAGATCTTCAACATCGCGCTGGCGGATTTTTAATGGAAGCTATCAATGTTATCATGATATGTAGCTTTCCAATTGTAATTGTTGTAGCAATGGTAGGCATTTTAGCCAATTTTTTGATTATTGGACCTCTTTTTTCATTTGAAGCAATGAAGTTTGATTTAAAAAAATTAAATCCCGTTGAAGGGATAAAACAAAAATTTAAATTAAAAGTTTTAGTAGAACTTTTAAAATCGATATTAAAAATAACTGGTGCTGCAATAATAATTTATTTAGTTATAAAAAGCATGCTTCCACAAGTTATCACTTCAGTAAAACTACCTGTTATAGGCAGTGCTACAATCATTGATGAATTTTTAAAAAGAGTCACAATTCAAGTTGGAATCTTTTTTCTTTTAGTTGCACTTTTTGATTTGTCATTTCAAAAAAGACAGTTTGGTAAAGAAATGATGATGGAAAAGTTTGAGTTAAAACAGGAATACAAGGATACTGAAGGTGATCCGATGATTAAAGGGAAAAGAAGAGAAAGATTTAGAGAGATTGCATATTCAGAAGGACCTTCAGCTGCTAGAAGAGCTAGAGCTATTGTTACAAACCCGACGCATATTGCCGTTGCTTTGGGTTTTGAAGAAGAAAAAGATCCCGTTCCGACCATTTTAACAATGGGACAGGGATCAATGGCGGCAACAATTATAAAATTAGGGGTTGAAAATCATATACCAATTATGCGAAATGTAGAATTAGCAAGAAAATTATTTAATGTTGGCAAAGTTGGTGATTATGTTCCCAAAGAAACTTACAAAGCAGTAGCAGAAATTTTAAAATGGCTTGAAACTATGGAAGAAATGCCAGATGTTAATATAGGAATATTTCAATGAAAAAATTTTTAGATAGTTTAGCAAGATCTTTAGGTGGAGAAAGAGCGCTATCAACGATAATGCGTTCGAGTGATTTACTTTTAGCTGTTTTTGTAATAAGTATTATTCTGATGCTTATTTTTCCTGTATCTCCTCATGTCATCGACGTTTTGATTTCACTTAACTTAACAGCTTCTATTACAATTTTATTCGTAGCCCTATATTTACAAAAAGCAGTTCACTTATCGGTTTTCCCATCTTTACTACTACTTACTACCTTATATCGCCTTGCTGTAAATATTTCATCTACACGCCAGATTCTTCTCCATGCGAACGCCGGTAAGATTATCTTTGCATTTGGAAACTTTGTAGTCGGTGGCAACTATGTAGTTGGTGGTGTAATATTTTTAATTATTACAATTGTTCAGTTTATAGTTGTTACAAAAGGTGCTGAAAGGGTGGCTGAAGTTGCTGCTAGATTTACTTTGGACGCTATGCCTGGTAAGCAGATGAGTATTGATGCTGATTTAAGATCGGGAATAATTGATACCAATCAAGCAAGACTACTTCGTCTAGCTTTGAATAAAGAGAGCCATCTTTACGGAGCCATGGATGGTGCCATGAAATTCGTAAAAGGAGATGCAATTGCCGGAATAGTAATCACCGTTATTAACATTGTCGGTGGACTTATTATTGGGGTAGCTCAGCATGGCATGTCACTTGCAGTATCAGCAAAAACATATTCGCTTCTATCTATTGGTGACGGTTTAGTATCACAAATACCATCTATTATGATAGCTATCACTGCAGGTATAGTGACTACAAGGGTTTCATCAGAGAAAAAAGATGATCACTTAGGAAAAGAGATTACGGAGCAGCTTTTAAAGCAGCCTAAAGCTTTTATGATCGGCGCAGGAATGCTCTTTTTAATGGCTTGGGTACCAGGGTTTCCGCCAGTACCATTTATGATGCTAGGTGTTATAATTGGAATTGTTGGATTTGTAGTTTTTCTATCACAAAAAAAGGCAAAAGCAAAATTGGCAACTGGAATTGGAGCTGTTGAAGAAATAGAAGGTCACGCTGTAGTATCAGGTGGAAAAGAAGACTATACTCTTACACTTCCAATAGTTTTAGAAGTTGGAAAAGGACTGTCTGCACTTATTAGAAAAGACAAACAGGGTCAAACATTTGTAGATAGAATGATCCCCAAAATGAGGCATGCTCTTTATCAGGATTTAGGGGTTAGGTTTCCAGGGGTGCATGTTAGAACAGACTCCCCTTCAATTGCAGATGATGAATATATCATTCATTTAAATGAAGTGCCGATTACTAAGGGTAAAGTTTTGATTAATCACCTTTTGACCAATGAAAATGAAGAAACACTAAGAAGATACAATCTACCATATACAACAACAAAAAGCACTTTAAACCTCCCTTCTTTGTGGATTGAGACAAGTTATAAAGATGTTTTAGAAAAAGCCGGAATAAAATATTGGGCTCCTCTTGAAGTAGTAATACTTCATTTATCTAAATTCTATAGAAACTATGCTTCTGATTTTATTGGAGTACAAGAAGCCAGAGCTATCATTGAATTTGTTGAAAAATCTTTCCCTGATCTTGTAAAAGAAGTCACTAGATTGGTTCCTCTTCAAAAACTTACTGACATATTTAAAAGACTTGTTCAAGAACAAGTCTCTATCAAAGATCTTAGAACCATATTAGAAGCTCTATCCGAATGGGCACAAACTGAAAAGGATGTAGTTCTTTTAACTGAATACATTAGATCTTCTTTGAAAAGATATATTTCATATAAATATTCTCAAGGCCAGACTGTTTTAAGTGTTTATCTATTAGATCCGGAAATCGAAGATATGGTACGAGGAGCTATTAAGCAGACCTCTGCCGGATCTTATCTAGCTTTAGATCCAGATTCAGTACAGATGATACTTCATGCTATGAGAAACACCATAGTGCCAACACCGCCTGGAGGACAGCCTCCAGTAATGCTTACAGCCATCGATGTCAGAAGGTTTGTAAGAAAATTAATTGAAGGAGAATTTCCTGATTTACCTGTTGTTTCTTATCAAGAAATTGTTCCTGAAATTAGAATACAACCACTTGGAAGAATACAACTATCTTAAAAAATTATGACAGATATATCAAAAGCATCAGCTTCATCAAGAATAATGAGGCAGCAAGCAATACAAAAGGGCAAGCAATATAGAAGGGAAGCGAATCAAATAGCAAAAGCAAAAGCTTCGGAAGAGTACGAAGAAACAGGATTTAATCAAGTTGCAATACAAAAGAATTTTAAAACGCTGCAAGAACAAAGAAAAAGACATATTTCCAAAGCTCAAAATGCTGATGATGAAGTGCAAGTAATTGAAGAAACAGCAAAAGCAGAAGAAGCTGCAACTAGATTTAATAAAAGAAATTTTGAATTAAAGATAAAAACCTTACTTCTTCTTAGAGATACAATAGCAGACGACGATACTGTTGAAGACATTTTAAGGAAAGTTTTAGATTTTTATCCTGATTATACTTTAGCTGACGAAGCTTTAGATTTTTTACTTGAAACAACTTTAGGCCCATTAAATACAAGAGTTTTGCAAGCAAAAGAATTTTTAAATGCAAATTACAAAAGAGAAATTGTTGCTGGTAGAAATATTAACCTTCAAGCTCAGATTTTTTCAAAAGAAGGGATGGGAACTCCTACATTTCTTAGAGATATGTATAGGGAGATAACCGGCAATCCTGTTTCCCCACATGAATTATTTGATCAACTTACCTCCAAATTTTCTTATGATTCTATGAAAATGGTTATTAGATTTTTGCTTCATTCACTTGGCTCTGATTTAAAATCAAAAGGTCCATCTATCTCCAAAGGTGAATTAATAAGGCTTATGGATGAAACTCAGATCTTACAAGCAATATCTGGTCTTTATAGATTTTTTAGATCTAGACAAAACCTTATTTCATCTCAATTTGAACACTTTGGTTTAATACAACCTAACATCTTAAATTTTGAGATTTTATCAAAGCAGTTCATGTCTCTTTTAAAAGAGAGATACATATCTTCCGATAAAATTTTAATGCTTAGCAGACTACTTGGGATTTCTGAAGAACTTGCCGCTCAGATTATCATCTATACCCAGATGAGAGATGCGACAAGATATACATCCCAAAGATTATATAAATCTGAAAAGCATCGTCAGGAAGTTTTAGCTGCAATAATAGAATCATTAGAAGAGTTAGAAGAAAAGCTGGAGGAAGAAGAAGAATGAAAACTTCATTTGAAGAACTTTTAACAGATATTGCCATAGAATTTGACACAACATTATCTATAGATGAAAATGAATCTTGTTCAATTTTGTTTGATGGTATAATCACAGTTCAGCTTGAGATTAATGAAGAAGATAAAAGTTTAATCATCTTTTCTCCAATCTGCCAAATACCTCCGGGAACATTTAGAGAAAATGTTCTACTTTCAGCCTTAAAGGAAAATGATAAATTTCCATATATTGGAATTTTTGGTTTTTCCACTAAAACTACTGAGCTTACGCTTCATAATAAACTAAAATTAAGACCCCTAACAAAAGAGATGCTAATTAGCTTTTTAACTCTTTTTGTAGATTCATGTATAAATTGGAAAGAAGCTATAGATTCAGGAAGATCAGCCCCAATATCAAAACAATGAATGATATCGAAAACTTTTTAAAAAATACAAAAGCCTATCCTAACTGGAAAAAAATTGGATTTAATTCTCATCATGGAGTTTTAATTCCTCTTTTTGCACTACGCTCAGAACAAAGCTCAGGTATTGGAGAATATTTTGATCTATTTCAAGTAATAGATTGGCTCAAAAATATTGGATTTGATGTATTGCAGCTTCTTCCACTCAATGAAACAGGAAAAGACCCCTCCCCTTATAATGCAATCTCATCTTGCGCATTAAATACGATGCATCTAACACTACATAAACTGCCCGGAATTGATAATAACACTTCTTTAAAAGAAATGTTAAAAGATTTCAAAATTTTTAACTCATATCACAGAATACACTATGCTGGTTTAAAAAAATTAAAGGAAAATTTTTTACATGAGTATTACGATTATATCTATGATGAGCTAAAAAAAGATAAAGAATTTGAAACGTTTTTAATTGAAAATCCATGGCTTGAAGAGTACGCACTTTTTAGAGCCATTCAAGAAAAACAAAATTACAAAGTCTGGGATGATTGGCCTGAAATGGAAAAAAATCCAACAAAACAAAACCTTCCCAAATTAGTACAAAAATATCATCCGGATATGCATTTTCATTTTGCCATGCAATATTTTTGTTTTAAGCAGCTAAAAGAGGTTAAAAAATATGCAGGTGAAAAAGGCATTTTAATTCAAGGTGACGTTCCAATTTTAGTATCTAGAAATAGTGCAGATGTATGGTTTAATAGAGACGTTTTTGATCTCACCCATGTTGCTGGAGCTCCACCTGACAATTATAGCATTTATGGGCAAAAATGGGGATTCCCTCTATTTAATTGGAATAAATTAAAACAGAATAATTATTACTGGTGGAAAAGAAGATTAAATTCCATAAAAGATCTTTATGATATTTATAGAATTGACCATGTGGTAGGTTTTTTTAGAATTTGGGCGATGCTACCTGATGAAGATGCGGTGCAAGGAAAATTTTTACCAAAAGATCCTGCTTACTGGACTAAAAAAGGAAGAGAAAAACTTGAAATGATGTTAGATTCAAGCCCTCTTTTGCCTATTGCTGAAGATTTAGGTCTTATTCCCAAAACCGTTTATAGAACTTTAGATAATTTGGGTATTTGCGGCTCTAAAGTTGTTCCTTGGGAAACGAATCGTTTTGGGTATATAAAATTTTCAAACTACCCTAAACTTAGCGTTACAATGCTCTCAACTCATGATTCTGACACTTTTCAACAGTGGTGGGAAGGATACCAAAAAGGGTCTACAAAATTTGCAAAATTCATGAATTGGCACTACAATATACAACTTTCCTACTCTCAAAGAAAAGAGCTTCTTTATAATGCTCATCACACTCCCAGTTTTTTTCATATTAACCTTCTTCAAGAATATTTAAATCTCTATCCGGAACTTTCCTGGCCTGACCCTGATGATGAAAGAATAAACATTCCCGGCACAATGCTTCCAACTAATTGGACATATAGATTTAAACCAAGTTTTGAAGAAATTTTGAATCATAAAGACTTAGAAAAAGATCTGAAAGAAATTTTAAGAAAAAAAGATTAAAGATTCTTAATAAGTTTAAAATCATATAAATACTTTTGTGATAATAGAACTTAGACTATTATCACAAAGTATTCTTAAAAAACACTCAATACTAAGCACACTAATAAAAATAGTATTTTATAAAAATTTATTTTATCTAGATTGACAGAGAAATAAAAATTCTCTTGCTAATTCTTTTATCGCATCTCTGTTTGCATGTAACTCTACTTTTAATAAAAATAGCTTTCTATGTTCTTCGCTTGAAAAGACGAATGCTTCTCTATTCTTTTTATATTCTTTCCAATCTCTTTTCCATTGATCCCCTCTTGTTTCTTTTGTACCATATATTCTCTGTTTATCTTCATGAATTTTTACTTTTAAATCAGTTTCTTTTGCGGCTCTTTTATATATTTCTTTTTTAAGAACTTTAAATTTTTTTGTCGTCTCTTTTTGAGATAAAATCTCACCTATTTGACATAAAGTTGCTTTAAACTCTTTTCTTTCCATTTTGAGTAAATGTTTATTCATAAAAGCCTCAGGAACAGCTATATGTGCATCTGGATTTGCTAAATATCCTTCCCAGCCTTTTTTCCAAGAACCTTCTCCATTTATAGTATTATAAGTTTCTTTATCTCGAGCAAGATCTGCTTTTAATGCTGTGACTCTTCCACAAAGACCCCAAAGTTCTTTTCTTAAAGATTTTTCAACTTTTTTTTCATCTGGAGTTACAATAATTGGTATAATTGCTCTAGCCGCTGCTGCCATATTTTTATCTCCTTAAAAATTTTCCCAAAAAAAGCATTTTAAATAATTATACTTATTTTTCAATAAGAAATAAAATT
>JAFGQY010000126.1 GCA_016935395.1 Parachlamydiales bacterium | reverse complement strand
GAGTCGGAAGTATTTTCAGCGCTATTTTTAATTCTATTGATAAAAGATTAGCTCCTATCAATAAAATAGACTTTGAGATTTTAGATACCATACCAGATGATGTATTAGGTGATCTTAATATGACGGTGAATGAATTTATAATTACAATTGGGAAAAAACAAACTTTTTTTTTTATTACTCATGAAGATGCTCCTAGATACTATTATTTTAATGAAAATCACAAAATATCACCGAAAATAGCTGATAATTTAATTCTTTTTGAAGATGGAACACAAAAATGGACTATTTCAAAAAAAGCTTTAAAGCCTCTTGCTTCAAAATATGTTAAAATCACTTCTCATGAAGAGAAAATATCAAAATTTATTGAAGATCATCCATTTTATTTTTATAAGCATAATTTAATTTATCTATCTTACTCTTTAAGTAAAAAGAACATCAAAACACTTCATCATGGTTATAAAAAAGTAAGTAGCCGCTTTCCTAAATTTACATTATTGGCAACAACATTTTTAACTTTTTTTATTAGCTACAAATTTTTCAAATGGTTAAAACCCCATCAAGTTTATTGCAATTATGCTAAAAAAATGACCACACTTTTTATTAATAACAAGCCTATCTTTGAAGGGTCGGACAAAAAACTCTACTGGTGTGATCCTCAAAATTAACATTCTTTTAAAATTATTTTTTCACTCAATCTATTGCTAACTTTTTGTTAATTTTTTAAAAAAAATATTTTTTTTAAAAAAAAATTTTCTAATAAATTTGCTTCTGTGGTATATGTTTTGCACTTTTTTAAACAAACATAAAGGAAAAATTTTACTTTACACTTCTAATAGGGGTTAAGTAATAAACATAAAGGAGTCAAAATCATGAGTATTATACATAATGGTGTTGTAAGAACTCATCAAAATCCAGAAGATGTTGACAATCATAATATAGATGAAGTTGTTGCATTTGATGGGAAAAGAACAAGAGTGCTTTTGTTTGATGGCGAAAGATATCAAGATGAAATTATAACAAAAATTCTACCAACAGCAGAAAAAGCTCAAGCTTTATATGCTGGAGATGACCAAGTTAAATATAGAACTGATCTAGCTGCTTGGAAAGATTTACCATCAGATTGTCCTCGAGTAAGCGCTACAGCTAAAGCTGATTGGATTTTGAAAAACGTAAAACCTGTTCAAACTAAAATCGAAGTTTTACAAGAAAAAGCAACAAATGCAGCGAAGAAACTACACACCGAAATGCAAAAACATCCCCAATTATCTAAATTCTTAATTTCACTTGGTTTAGCTACACTGTTATTTAGAAGCAATATGTTCAAATCAGCTCCTATTTGCAAAGAGACCGGAAGACCCACTGGGATTTTTGATAAAAATGGTGAGGGAGTTTTTGTGCAATACGATAATGGAAGATGTAGAGTAATTTATTGTTCATAAATTTAATTAACTAAAAAATAAGGAGAAAAAATTATGGCAGCAGCAACAGGAGCAACACCCTCAGCAACATGCTTAAGAGCTAGTAATGCTCAAGCATATTACTCAGTAAAAGCGGGGGAAGTACTTGTAAGAAATGTACATGCATCAACTTGGGAATTTGGTGGAAAAGAATACCACGTTGTAGCTTATAAAAATCCTGGAGTAACTGGAAAATCTTATTGTCAAGTACTTGATGGTGAAATGCAACTTGATGGTAATGATCCAGATGCAATGATTGTAAGAAAAGGATTAACAGAGGTTCTATTTATTGGTCATAAGGATAGATTTAATCGTTTAAAGAATATGAATTGGAGCAACGTAGCTGAAGCTCTTAATGCAAAAGCTACAGAAGTTCTTTCAAAAGCAGTTGTGGATTTTGCAACAAGACAAGAAGAAGAACATGCTTCAGTAGGAGCTTATGCTTCTATTGCAACAGAAAAGCCTGACCTAGTAAGAAGAGGTTCTGTTTTTGAGCCAGGAGAGGTATTAGAAACACTTAGGGAAGAAGAAGCAGCGGAAGAAGAAGAAGAAGTTGCTGATGAACAACTTCGTGCTGCACCTTTATCTCCAGAAGCTGCAGCCCCTCAAGAGCAAGCAGAAGAAGAATCAGCAGCAGAACTAGCAGCAAAAGCAGCAGAACAAGCAGCAACAGAAGCACCTGCTGAATCAGCTCCAGCAGCAGTAAAAAAATCTCTTGCTCAAAGAGTAACTTCTTATTGCAATCAAACAACAGTTGCTGTTATTGCGGGAATCGCTATAGCTTGGATAATTTCTAGAGTGTAATTTTTTTTTAAAAAACTTAAAAAAAACACACAAAACCCCTTAAGTTTGATTAAGGGGTTTTTTATTTTTGAAAATGTTTTAATTCCAAATAGTTGGTAAAAAAACCAAATACACAAATAAATATTCCTCCTAAAAACACACCTAAAACAGAAGCCTGAACTCCGATATCAAAAATAGAGATCATAATGAAAGATAAAAAGCTAATGCAAAAAGTAAAAACAAAAATTTTAAAATTGGTGATTTTTGAATCTATAAAAAACAGAAATGGGACAATAAGAGAGTTTAAAAGACCTACTATAAAGGAAAAGAAAATATCGGCACCAATATTAGGGACATTTTCAAAAAAATCTATTCTTATACCGGGCATAACCCTTAAAACAAAAAAAACAGCAAAAAAGTTAAAAAATAATGATCTTAAATAGGTCATTTTTCATCCTCCTTATTATTATCTTTTGAATCTTCATCCTTAGTTTTTAAATATTTTCTAAGCTCTAAATGATTAGTTAAATAAGACACAAACCAAATAATTAAAGAGCTCCAGATGTAAGATCCTGAAGAAGTGATTTTGATATCAACGGGCAGTAAATTAACAATAGAGTAGGAACCAAAAGTAATAAAAAATGAAGAAAGCCCAACTTTAAAGTGGGTAGGTTTTATCTTTAAAAGAATAATAACCGGATAAATCAAGGAATTTAAAAAGCCCAAAGAGAAAGAAAAAATCAAGTCTCCACCTATATGGGGAAGTTTTGAATAATATGCTATTTCAACACCGGGTATGACATGATTAACAAAAAAAACTGTTAAAAAGTTAATTACCAGACTTTTAAAATAAGTCATAAGAAGACCCCTTTTATTTTATTTATATCAGTTTTCATAAAATTATTGTTAAAATTGATAGATTTTTAAAGATTATTTAAAAATATTGCAAATTTTTCTTTAAAATAATTCACACAAATACTATACCAAAAAACCTATCAATAAGG
>JAFGQY010000125.1 GCA_016935395.1 Parachlamydiales bacterium | reverse complement strand
TAATCATTAAACATTTATATAAAAATTATTTCATAATTATTATTTATAATTTTAATTTTATATATTAAAAAAATTTTAAAATGTTTTAGAAAAAAAATTTACAATTACAATATCAAAAAATTAATTTACCATTTGAAATGCAGCTTTGAATTCATCAGCTGCCAAAGCATCATTATGAAAAATTCTTTTAGGAAGTGTTAAAACTTTCTCATTTGCAATATTAGAGCTTTTTTCTAAAGCCTTATATAGCGAAGCATTTGGTAAAATAATCTCATCATCAGGAGCATAAATTATACATTTTTTACCTTCGATTTTCTTAAAATCGTTCAAAACTGAAATATCCCACCCTGAAAAATCTAAAAATATTTTCAAAATCCATTTAAAAAAGCCATAAGTCTTAAAAGTATCAATCACAGCTTTTATGGAAGAGAATGATCTGTCACTTATAAAAGAAACTTTTGATCTATTTTCAGCTATTGATTTGGCTGCAAGAGCGGCTCCTAATGATTTTCCTCTAACAACTATTTTTTCTTCTTTATATTTCAATGTGTTCTTAGAAAAATCTAATACAGCTATTCCATCATTAATAAGACCATCTACCGTTGCACTTCCTTCGCTTTTTGCAACTCCCCTAAAATTAAAAAGTAAAATATCAAAACCTAATTGTCTGATTCGATTTATTTCCAAAAAATTTAAATGTTCATAAGCTTCTGCGTTGCCGGGAAAATAAATATATAATTTTCTTTTTTTAAAAAAGTTTGAAAAACTGTTTTCTCTTTGTATGAATATACCGTTTAGTTTAATGCCATCTTTTGTAGGTATATCAACTTCATTTGCATGGTAATAATTTAAAAGATTGTATCTTCCTGAATTTACATAATATTTATTTTTATTAGCTAATAGTAGCGGCGCTGGGAAAATAATATTTCTTGCTATTATTGCTGCCATAATCAAAATCCTTTTTTACATCATTCCCATTCCGGGAAATCCCCCCATGCCAGGCATATTTTGCATACCCATAGATGGATCCATTTTTGGCGCGCCTTTTTCTTTGGAAGAAGGCTTTTCAGTAATCATTACCTCAACTGTAAGTAATAAAGAGGCAACAGAAGCTGCATTAATAATTGCATTTTTCACAACTAAGGTTGGATCAATAACACCCTCTTTTACAAGATCACAAAACGTATCTGTAACAGCGTTATAGCCCCATGATCCTTTTTTCTCATAAATTTTTTCAGCTATAATCTCCCCTTTTTTACCGGCATTATCTGCTATGATAATACAAGGAGAAAAGCAGGCTGATTTTACAATTTCAAAGCCAATTTTTTCGTCAGAGGAAAGGTTATGCTGATTTTCCATAATCTGATCTAGATGATAAGCACATCTTAAAAGAGCCACTCCTCCACCGGGAACTATCCCTTCTTTTGTAGCCGCTTTTGTAGCATGAAGAGCATCATCTGCTCTATCTTTTTTCTCTTTCATTTCTAATTCAGATACAGCTCCAATAGAAATAACAGCAATACCACCAGCAAAAGATGCCAACCTTTTCTCAAGATTTTCAATTTCATAATCGGATGTTGAGTTTTTTATTTCAGTTTTAATTTGCAAAATTCTTTTTTCTATTTCTTTTCTATCCCGAGCTCTATCAATAATAACGGTCTCTTCTTTAGAAACTTTTATTTTATTAGCCGTTCCAAAAAAAGATGCATCCAAATCTTCTAACTTATTTCCTCTTTCCTCAGTTAAAATCTTTGCATTGGTTAATATTGCAATATCATTTAAAATATCTTTTTTTCTATTTCCAAAACCAGGTGCTTTTATAGCTACAACAGGCAAATTTGCTTTTAATTTATTTACAACTAAAGTGGTCAATGCATCCGAATCAATATCATCAGCTATAAGTAAAATGGATTTTTTTGACTCTTGAGTTAAAGCTTTTTGAAGCATCGATACAATCTCTTTTGTTGAAGAGATTTTTTTGTCTGTTATAAAAATCAGAGGATTTTCCAATTCAACTGTCATCTTTTCAGGATTGTTTACAAAATAGGGCGATAAGTAACCACTATCTAGCTTCATCCCCTCAACTATGTCTAATGAAGTTGTGGTTGTCTTAGCTTCATTAATAGTAATAATCCCGTCAGATCCAACTTTTTTCATAGCTTCAGCTATAATATTTCCGATTTCTTCATCATTGTTCGAAGATATTTTTGCTACTTGCTTAATTTCCTCATTAGTTTTAATTGGTTTTGATAATTCAGATAAATATTCGATTATGTGCTTTATTGCTTTTTCAATTCCTTTTCTTATTAAAAGTGGGTTTCTATTCGATGTTAGATGTTTCACTCCTTCCAGAAAAATTTTTTCAGCCAAAACTATTGAAGTTGTTGTTCCATCGCCTGCAATTTGAGATGTTTTTAATGCAGCTTCTTTAATAATTTCTGCTGCCATATTTTCAAATTTATCTTTTAAATTAATCTCTTTTGCAACGCTGACCCCATCTTTTGTAGAATAAGAAAAATTTTCATTTTTTATTATAACGTTTCTTCCTTTAGGACCTAAAGTTACCTTGACTGCCTTTGATAATATTTTTAATCCGTTTATCAAAGAATTCTTAACTTTTTCATCGAATAAAATTAACTTCGACATTTTTTGCTCCATATATATTTTTAAAAAAGTCTAAAAAAACCCATTTTTTGAGTCAACTAAGTAAATTTTATTAAAAAATCATAAAATAATCCTTAAATAATAACACAAGCTTTCATAAAATGAATGTTCAAAAAAAAAATAAATTTGATAACCATGCAAGAAAAAAATTCAGAACTTAATCAGATACTCGATCTACTCTCTTCTGTCAAAAACAGTTCTTTATCTACATTAGATAGAGCTAGAAAAGCTATAGAAATTTCAGAAGGTATTTTGAGATTAAACCAAATCATGCTGCAGGATGAACAAAAAACTGTTTTGACCGATAGAATAAACCTTTTATTAGACTTAAAGGGCAAAGCTTTTTTTTCAAATATCATAGATCAAAGCTTTAGAACCTCTAACTTATCTAGAATATCTAATCAAATCTCTTATTTACTTCGTGTCAGCAAAATAGAATCGCTGTTTCCCTGGACATATAAAATCAAATTTTTTCTTTTCAAGATTTTTGCTAAAAGTTTTCCTAAAATCTTAGTTCCTCTAATACAAACATCTTTAAAAAAAGAGCTGTCACACACTCTAATTTATGCCGACAAACCCTTTTTAAAAAAATATCTACAAACTAAAAAAAAATATAATTCATTTTCTTTAATAACAGGCTTTTGCTTCAGTAAAAAAAATATCAAACAAAACTTGAATTATTATTATGATTTAATCTCTACCCCGTTCATTGACTATATTGATATTAATATTGACGCTCTTTATTCAGAAAAAAATGCATTAAGTTATTTTTCAGCATTAAAAACTTTAAAAGAAAACTTAAGCAAACTATTTAAATTTGCTTTGAAATACTCATCAGAAAAAAAACCAAAAACTCTTATTATAACTTCAAATTATTATAAAAATTATGAACTTTCTATAGAAGCTTTCAAAAGTGTTGCTTCTGATTTAGAATTTAAAAATTTAAAATTAGGCATAACGCTTTGCGCTTACTTTCCTGAATCTTTAGAAATTTTAAAAGATCTTATTGAATTTTCAAAAAAACGAGATAAAGATCAATTTTCCGCTATTATTGTAAAAATTAAAAAAGGATCGAGCTTTAACGAAGAGCAAATTAATGCAGCTAAAAATAATTGGATTTCTCCAACTTTTATAAAAAAATATGAAACAGATGCTAACTTTAAAAAAATGCTACATCTATCCTGCCAAAAAGAAAATGCAAAGGTTTGCAATATTCATATTTCAACATTAAATGTTTTTGATATCTCATATAGTTTACTTTTAATTTATGAAAACGACATTGAACCTTTCGTTTTTTTATTTTTAAACAGTGGGAAAATTGAAAGTTACAGAAAAGCTATCAGTTCAATTTATAAAAATACTTACCTTAATATTAATGTAATTAATAAAAAAGACTATGAAGTTGCTCCCTCTTTCATATTAAAAGTTATTGACGAAACCTCAAATCTGGAAAACTTCATAACAAATGTACTTACCCTCAGCAACAATTCATTAAAATTTGATGAGTTAAAAGAGTCTTTTGAGCTTTCTATAAATGAAATGAAAAATCTTTCATCAAAGCCAAAATATGCTTATCAAAAAAACATAGAAACTATTTTGAGAAATTACTTATCTGACAATGAGGCAACAACAGATTTTACATTAAAAGAAAATAGAGACTTAGCTTGTAAAATCGCAAAAGATGCCAGCTTATATAAACCAAATCATATTCCCCTAGTAATCGATCTTGAAACAATAAAAACAAATGTTAAAGGAACTAAAATCGATCCTTGCAATCTAGACAAAACTTTATATCAATATAGCTTAGCTGATGAAGCTCAAATTGAAAAAGCTATAAAATGCGCAAAAGATAATGAACCCCTCTGGCAAAAAATTCCATTAGATGAAAAGTTTTTAATTTTGGATAAAATAATTAAAAAAATTAAAGAAAAAAGAATAGATCTAATCAAATCCCTCATGGTAGATATCGCAAAAAATATTGAAGAGGCTGATACAGAAGTATCTTCTGCAATTGATTCTATCAATTATTTTAAAGAACAGATACGTCATTTATATTCAATAAAAGATATTAAATTTACGCCTAAAGGAACTTTTATCGTTATTCCTCCTTGGGGATTTCCTCTTTCTGTAGCAATAGAAGAAATTATAGGAGCATTAATCACTAATAATTTAGTCATTTTAATACCTCCAAAAGAAGCAATCCATATATGTTATGAAATAGCAAACATTATTTGGGAAGCAGGTATTTCAAAAAAATATCTTCAGTTTTTAAACTGCAATGAGTTGCTTTTTCATAATAAATTAATGAAAGATAAAAGAATTAATTCTGTTATTATTTCTACAAATTCGCAAAATGCTAAAAAACTGATAAAACTAAGAGAAGGTTTTGAGCTTTCAGCAGAATGCGGTGGTATAAATTCAATAATAGTAAGCGCCTTTTGCGATAAAGAACAGGCAATTCAAGATATTATCAGTTCAGCATTTGAGTTTTCAGGTCAAAAATTTTCATCAGCCTCAATATTAATATTAGAAAAAGAAGTTTATGAAGATGAAGAGTTCTTAAGCAAATTGAAAAATGCAGCTCAAAATCTAATTGTCGATCAGCCGACAACAATTGACGCTACTGTAACCCCATTAGCTCATGATCTATCCGTTGATGTAAAAAAGGCTTTTACTCATTTAGGAAAAGGTGAAAGTTGGCTTTTAGAACCAAAAATTGACTCTGTTAATAATAGAGTTATGACTCCTGGAATTAAACTTGGTGTAACTTCTAAAAGCTTTACAAAGAATCATGAAATTTATGCTCCAATACTGTCTATTATGAAAGCAAATGATTTAGAACATGCAATTGAACTTGCTAATACCTCAAAATATGGTCTTGCAGCCAGTCTTTTCAGTCTAGACCCAAGAGAACAGTATATATGGCAAAAGAAGATTCAAGCTGGAAATCTATCTATCAATACAAAAATCACAAATACTAAAATTAAAAAACAACCTTTTGGCGGCTACAAGGAAAGCGCTTTTGGAAAAGAATATAAAGCCGGCGGAGCTAACTACCTACTGCATTTTATGAATATTGAACAAATAGGATTGCCAAAAGAGAAATTGCCTGTTAATGAATGGGTAAATAGCTTAACGGCATTTTTAGAAAAAATTGATCTTTCCGCAGAAAAGTTAGGTCTTTGGTACGTGTCAGTTTCCAACTACGCTTACTGGTGGAAAAAATTAAAACAAGACTACGATACCTGTAAAATTTTAGGGCAGGATAACATTATAAGATATGTACCCAGAAAATTGATTACTTTAAGATTAGAAGAAGATTCTTTTGCTTTAGATGCCTTAAGAATTTGCGCTGCAGCTCTTACTTGCAATATGCCTCTTGAAATTAGCTGGTCAGGAAATAAGGAAATTGAAGCTTTGAATTGGATAGATCTATTGCCTATATTAAATGTTCTTGAAGAATCTAAAGAAGAATTTTTAAAAAGGGTTAGATCAAATCAAATAAAAAGATTAAGAGTCATTCCCCCAGCTTCTGAAGAATTAAAAAAAGCATGTGCAAATAGCGCTTGCTGCTTAATAGATGACGAGGTTTTGGCAAACGGTAGATTTGAACTTTTACATTATATTAGAGAGGTATCAATCACCTATAACTATGATAGATATGGTAATTTAGGAGCCCGTGAATTAGAACTTAGAAAGCCGGTATTATGAAAAATATAACATTGAATGAAGAACAAATTGAGGCTATTAACCACATCGAAGGACCTCTTCTGGTACTGGCAGGAGCCGGATCTGGAAAAACAAGAGTTGTAACACATAAAATTGCAAACTTGATCGAACTTGGAGTTCCTCCTTCCGATATTTTAGCTGTAACATTTACCAATAAAGCTGCCGACGAAATGGCCGGAAGAATTAGAAAATTAACTTACAAAAATGTTTTAACATGCACCTTTCATTCTCTTGGTGCAAAAATTCTAAGAGAATCAATTCATGAACTCGGATATTCAAACAATTTTACTATATATGACGAAGAAGACAGTTTAAAACTTTTTAAATCCTGCTTGGAAAATCTTCAAATCAAAGATGAAAAAGGCTTTTTAAAAACTGTTAGATATAAAATTTCATCTCTAAAAAATGACTTTGTAGATCTAAGTGACATAAACTGTTTAGCAGGACTTGAAAAACAGGAAATTGATGTTTTATCTTTATATCAAAAAAAATTAAAAAGCTTTAACGCTGTAGATTTTGATGATCTTCTTTATCTCACTGCAACACTTTTCAAAACTAACGAAAAAATTTTAAATAAATATCAAAAAAGATGGTCTTTTATTTTAATCGATGAGTATCAAGATACAAATTCTGCACAATATACCATTGCTAAACTTTTATCTTTAAAACATCAAAATATCTGCGTTGTGGGAGATCCCGATCAATCGATTTACTCATGGAGAGGAGCAAAATATCAAAATATTTTAAACTTTGATAAAGACTTTTCACAAAACGTCAAGATTATCAAACTAGAAAAAAATTACCGTTCAACTTCAACCATATTAAATGCTTCTAATGAACTTATAAAAAATAACAAAAGCAGATTAGAAAAAAACCTTCAAAGTACTTTAGGTGAAGGCGAAAATATTTCTGTTTTCTTTGCTGAAAATGACGACATGGAAGTAAATTATGTTGTTGAAAAAATATTAAAATATATCCATGTAAAAAAAATTGATCCAAATGAAATAGCAATTTTTTATAGAACAAACTTTCAATCAAGAAAATTTGAAGATATTTTACTTAGCCAAAATGTTCCCTACCAAATTTATGGAGGAATTTCCTTTTATCAAAGAAAAGAGATCAAAGATATTTTATCCTTTCTAAAGCTGATAATTTCTGATAGTGATTTTTTGTCTTTTTCAAGAACAATCAATATTTTTAAAGGCGGCTTTGGGAAAAAGACTCTCGATACCCTGTTTTTTTTAGCAGAAAAAAAAGTAATTCCAATTATGAAACTTTTAAAAATGCTTATAAAAAACCCAAAATCTTTTGATGAAATAAAACTCAACTCCACCCAAATGGCTAATTTGAAAATCTATTTGGATAATTTTGAAAAGTTAAAAAAAATACTTTTGCAAAATCTAGATTTAGACGAAATGATAACAGAAGTTATCTCAATCTTTAACTATTTTGATTACTTAAAAGAAGACCCTGAAACTTTTGAAGATAGAAAAGAAAATATCGATGAACTAATTTCAAAAGCAGCCAAGTGGTTAGAAGATAATGAAAATAGTTTGGAAAAGTTTATAGAAGAATTAACACTAATTACAACAACTACTAAAGATGCAGACAAAACCTCAACAATAAAAATGATGACCTTACATAACTCAAAAGGCCTTGAATTTGAATCTGTTTTTATTGTTGGCCTGGAAGAAGATCTATTTCCCCACGTAAACTCTAAAAATAGTTTTGAAGAAATCGAAGAGGAGAGAAGACTTCTATATGTTGGAATGACAAGAGCTAAAAAATATCTTCATTTAACATCCGCTCAATATAGATATATGTTCGGAAAAATTAAAATTACTGCAAAATCCAGGTTTTTAAAAGAGCTTCCTGAAAAATACTTGAATAAAGTTAACGCTTCTTACTCTTTGGATTCAGAAGAAGAAAAATCTTCTATTGATAATATAGCAGATTCTTTTCATCCGGGACAAAAAGTTTCTCATAAAACCTTCGGCGTCGGTATTGTTCAAAAGGTCTACTCAGGATCTCTCGGTGAAACTCTAGATATCCTCTTTGAAGAAAATATCACAAGATCTTTAGTTGTAAAATACGCTAAATTAATTAT
>JAFGQY010000124.1 GCA_016935395.1 Parachlamydiales bacterium | reverse complement strand
ATATAAATATTAATAAAATTAAAAAATTCAAAATATTATTTAATAATTTAATCGGTTTCATTTTATATTTACTTTTTAAACAAAAAAATAGGATTGTTATTCTAAAGAATCCGAGAAAAAAATTCAGCTTATTTTCATTTATTGCAAAAAATTAAATTAAATATTTTAATAAATGATAAGGAAGTAAAAATGATTTATCCCTAATTTAGGGGATTTTAAATACTAACTCCCTCAAAATGAGGGATAAAGAGAGGAAAAACTATATGGCTAAAAAAGTGGGAGAAAAGATTAAAGAGGGCGTTTCTGTTGAAGAACTAGAAAAACTTGCCAGAAAATACACAACTGAAGTGTTTTTGATCTTATCAATCATCATCGCTGCAATATCAAGTGCGTTCGGGTTCTTTACAGGTCCTTCTTGGAGTCTGTTCTTTGCTGGCATCGGAGCTATCGTAAGCATCGCTATTCCAGAAAAGACAGAAGGAGCTTTAAGAAAACTTATAATGATAGCTTTTAAAAAAGATAAATCTACTGAAATAGTTGTCGGTATCGTCAGAATCGTTATAGCTATTTTTGTACCATTTATTACTTTTGCAGAAATTGGGCTTCTAGCGGGTCAAGCTTTTCATCTTCTTTCTAAAAAAGATGTAAAAAAGGAAGAAGAAGAACACCACCTACCTAATGAAGAAGAACATCATACAATAGAATAATATTATTAATTTGAACTGGTAATTTTTTGAATTGCCAGTTCAAAAATCTTTTTATTCAATAAGTTTTTTTGATGTTTTTTAAAATTATTTCGAAAAAATTTACAAATTTTAAAAATGTCATTTTCTTAATAACTGCAATAATAGATAAATTATACTTTCTATTCGAAACAAGATAATATGGTTTTATTTAATCTAGAAAAAAAGTTATTTCGATTGGTTAATTTTCGAACAGCATTAATTGCTTCTATCTTTTCAGAAAGTTTTGCAAAGTGCAAAGCATTCAAGCCCTTATTATCTCTTTCATAAATCAATTTGGAATTTAATCTGTGAACAGCTTTGATGGTTTCTGGGTTCCCTACTCTAGCAGCAATGTGCATAGCATTCCAGCCACTACTTGTTCTTTCATTAATTAATTCTTCATTTAATTCATGAGCTGTTTCAATTGCTTCTGCTCTCCCCGAGCAAGCAGCTGAGTGCATAGCATTCCAGCCACTTTTTGTTCTTCCATTAATTAATTTTTCATTTAATTTATGAGCTGCTCTCATAGCTTTTGAGCTCCCAGATTTAGCAGCAAAATGCATGGTATTCCAGCCGTGGATATCTCTTGCATTAATTAATTCTTCATTTAATTCATGAGCTGTTTCAATTGCTTCTGCACTCCCCGATCTAGCAGCAAAGAACATAGTATTCCAGCCGTGGATATCTCTTGCATTAATTAATTGGGGATTTAATTCATGAGCTGCTCTCATAGCTTTTGGATTTCCAGAAAGAGCGGCAAGGTGCAAAGCACTCAAGCCATTTTTATCTCTTTTTTGGATTTTATAAGGATCTTTATAATTATCAGGATCTTTATGATATTTGAGGTCTCTATTATGAAATAGATGAATAAAATCAGCGTCACCTATTTTAGCTGCTTGTAAAATGCCATTTGTGTTTCTTTTGCATTTTTTATAAGTTTCAATTTTTTCTGCACATGGTTCTGGTAGAGGTTGTTCTTCCCAAGCCACCTGAGAATCTACAACACTTGCAGCAGCATAAGATTTTAAAGACAGGACAGAAGATACCACAATTTATTCCTATGTTTTTTTTATTATATTGTTTATTGGCTTAATAGCTCTATTTCGATTTTATTTTTTATTCAAGCAATTGTTTTTTATATTTTATATAATCTGCAATTTCCATGTTGTTTCTTTTAAAGCTTTTTTTCATAAGATCAGAAGCTCTTTTTATATTTTCATTAACTTTTTCTTTAGATCCAATTTTCAAATAACTCATTAACTCATCTAAGGCAACTACCTCTTCTTTATTATTTTCCAATTTACCATATAAACAAGCAATTCTAAGTAAGTTAAATGAATATAAAACACATCCTGCAGGTAAAATTTCTTCTTTTAAAAAACTTAAATCATTGAGCATTTTATTTTTTAACGATTTTGAAATTTCTAGAGCTTTTTCATACTCTTTTTGGGCTATCAAAATTGAAGCTTCAGCAAATTCACCATATAAAGGAAGTTCAGTTTTTACTCTTGCGATAGCTGATTTTGCTATATTTGAATCATCTTTTGAAAATTGATCATTCATAACTATTGTTTGTAAAAAAAGACCTTCATATTTTGGTTTTAAATGAGGATTTTTCTTCAAAAGATCTTTTATCTCATTTATTTTAGATTCATCTCTCAAAGGTGTTTCTTTTAAAGATTCATATTTGTTTTTCAAAAGATATTCTTGTTTTACTGTATTAGTGTTAAATAAAGGAGCCACTCTATAAGCAATGATAGATAAACATGTAATGATAGCTATAATAGAAAAAAAGCCTTTTCTTCTCTCTAAAAGCCACAGCAAATGCTTGTTTATCCTATAATCTTCTTTGTTAGGTTTATTGTTCTTCATATATAAAGGACCTCTTCTATTTAAATTTATTTCTAAAATATGTAGCAATTTAAGGTATTTTTAAAAACTCTTTTTTTTAAATAGCGGTTGATTTTTAGATAATTATTTAGAAAAAAAAAGCTGATTATAGACCTCTTGCATCTGGTCTAACATGCTTTTTATAGAAAATTTCAAAGAGAGTTCATGTGCATTTTTTGAAAAATTATTTTTAAGCATTTCTTCATTTTTTATTTTTAAAATTGCATTTTTTACCTTTTCAGGTGAAAAAATAGGAACCTGAATTCCCGTAACATTATCGACGCATATCTCTTTTAATCCTCCAGTTGGAGTCGCAATTAAAGGTTTTTTTAAAAATGCCGCTTGAAGTGACGCTTGAGACACTCCTTCATGAGCTGTACTTAAAAGAGTAAAAACATCTAAAGCAGCAATTGCCGTTAAGGGATCTTCAAGATGATCTGTAAAAATCACATTTTTTAAATTCAAATCTTTAGCCATTTGAATATACTTTTCTTTATGCCCCCCTCCAATGATTAATATTTTAATATCTTTTTCATCTTCAAGAAGTTTTGCAGCTTGTAAAAGATCATCTATTCCTTTCCATGACCTCATAAAACATGCCGTTCCAACTAAAAAATCCGTTTTACTTAAATTAAAATCATTTTTAAATTTTTCAATCTGATGAGTTTCGATGTTTTTTATATTTTCAATATCAAGTCCAGTCGGTATTGACTTGCAAGATGCAATATCTTTATTAGTTTGAGAAATAACAATATCAGCGGCTTGTTTTGATGTCGTTACAACATAATCAGCTAAAAAACCATAAAGCAGTTTGCTGTTAACCCCTTTTTTTATAGGAGTTGATAAATGTCTGGTTCTGATAACCGGCAGATGAAAAATTTTTGCCAAAATTCCTCCAAGCCAGGAATCTGATGAAGAGTGTGTATTTATTAAATTTATTTTATGCTTTTTTATAATCCAAATAAGCTTGAAAATCCCCAAAAACCAAAAAGCTTTTTTAAATCTTATTTCATATGCCTTTATTTTAGCTTGTGATGCCTTTTTGTAAAGCCCACCATTTTTTTCAACAGCGATAAATACCTTGTGTCCCCTTTTTATAAAACCTAAAGACTCTTTCAAGGTTCTGATCTCTTGCCCACCCCAGCCAGGAGAAGACTCTAAATGTAAAATATTTAACTTTTTATCCATAATAACCCTATACTTATTGAGTATTTTTTCAAAAAAGCTCTTTTTTTTATATATTTTTAATGTTTATTAAAACTTTTGGAAAAGTGAAAAAATCTTTTATTTTTTTTTATCTTTTATCTTTTAAGGACCATAAGATAAAATTAAGGGATGAACGCATGCGCATTAATATACGGCAATAACAAACATTATATAGATCATTTAGCTCCTCTTTGCTTTTTTTTAAAAATACCGATTGTAACTAATGAATGGGAAATTTCAGAAATTATCAAAAATTTTTACCCAAATGTTCATTGCATTTATATTGATAACTCAAAATTTAACTTCTATTTAGTTAAAAATTTCAAAAAGATTATTTCCTGCACTACAAAAGATCTTTTCGATATTGATTTTAGATTTCATCAGGATTGTTTGAATAAAGAAATTGAAATAATCTGGTGTCCTCACGGCAACTCCGATAAAGGTAAAACCACTTTTTTTATGGAAGCTTTAAAAGATCAAAAAACAGCTCTTGTATATGGAGAAAAAATGATCGATTTTTTAAAAGACAAAAATGTTTTTCATACTATTAAAAAAGTGCATAGAATTGGCAATTACAGATATAAGTATTTTTTGGAAAATAAAAAATTTTATAAAAAAGTTATCAAAAATTATATCCAATTGAACCCTTTACAAAAAACTATTTTATATGCACCTACTTGGGATGACAGCGAAAATTTATCTTCTTTTAATAAAGATTTTGAAAAAACATTTGATCCCGTATCAAATTGTTACAACATTATTGTAAAGCTACACCCCAATATGGTGATTACAAATGAAATTGAAATTGAAAATCTTATCCAGAAAAACAAGAAAAAGAATATTTTATTTTTAAATGATTTTACGCCTATTTATGCTCTTTTGGATTTTGTTGATATTTATGTAGGTGATATGTCTTCAGTCGGATATGACTTTTTAACCTTTTTTAAAAAACCAATGTTTTTTTTAAAATCCAAAAGTTCAAAAAAAATATTTTCGGATCTTTTTGAGTGCGGTAAAGCAGCTCAAAACAATCTGATTTTTAAAAATTTTAAATTTTTTTTAAAATCAGATCATATATATCACAAAAAAAGAAGAAATTTATATACTTACACTTTTGATAACGTTTTAAATTTTGATAAAATTTTATGAAACTTGCCGGATATATAGAACCAGACTCTTTTAATTACCTAGATCATATCGTTCCTTTTTGCGATATTTTTAAAGCGCCTATTTTTGTTGTAACTGAAGAAGATTTTCAAATAGCCCGAAAGTACTATCCTAAAAGCCAGCTATTTTATAAAAGTATCTCTGATTTGACGCCTGATTTTCTTGTAAAAAATTTTGACGGATTAATTCATGCAAATTTTTGGGATAAAGAAAAGTTTGATTTGATGTTTCATAGCAGCAAACAAAAATACCAAAAGAATTTCAGATCTATTTTTATGCCGCACGGTAACTCAGACAAAGGACATCATTTTCCAATAATGGAAAAATTTTTGTCTGAAGATATTTCCTTAGTATATGGCAATAAAATGCTCGACTTTATAAAAAATAAAGCACAAAACCTAGAATTTAAAAATTACATTTCAATCGGAAACCTAAGATATAATTTTTTCATCAAAAATTTTGATTTTTATAATAATTTTGTAAAAGAAGAGGTTTTTTCACAAAATTTTGATCCTTCAAAAAAGACCATCATATATGCTCCGACTTGGCAAGATGACGAAAATTCCAGCTCTTTTTTTGATCTGTATGAAAAGTTAATAACGCAGATTCCTAAAAAATATAATCTAATTATCAAACTTCATTCAAGACTATACGATGATTACATGGGAAGAATCATTCATTTAATGGAAAAGCATAAAAACTCAAAAAACATTAAAATCTTGTACGACTTTCCTTTAATCTATCCTCTTTTATACCACTGCGATATTTACTTAGGTGACTTTTCATCAGTCGGTTATGACTTTTTAGCTTTCAATAAACCAATGTTTTTCTTTGATACTCTTGGACTTGAAAAGGATGATAAAAAAAGATTTTTATATTCCTATGGACATGAAATTAAATTAGATGAGATAGATAATATAATTGATATTATAGAAAGAAATTTAAAAAATGATTCTCTTTTGAAAGAAAAAAGGAAAAATCTTTATTTATATACATTCGATAGCTCAAGTCCAAAAAAAATCAAACAAAAACTTTTTGAAATATGCAAAGACTAAAACCGATTTGTTTGAATTTCACAGCCCTTCAGCTTATAGATCATATTGCTCCTCTTGCATATACATTAAATTGCCCGCTGATTACCGAAGATGAAAAGAATTTTGATCTTATAAAACAATTTTACCCCTTTGTTGATGCATCTTTTCAAAATCCTTTGGATTTTTATAAAATAGCTAATTCTTATGATCTTCTTTTTGAATGTAAATTCTGGAATATGCAACCCATTGATTTTGCCAAGGAGGTTCAGTTAATAAATAACAAAAATCTTAAATTAATTTACTGCCCTCATGGAAATTCAGATAAGGGATTTATAGAAAAGGAGATTTCTCAATCATATATCACCCAAGACTCTGTTTTGCTATACGGTGATCACATGATCAACAGTTTGAAAAAGGAAAATGTTTTCAATAAATTAAAATCCCACGCAGTAATCGGAAATTTTAGATTAAGCTATTATTTAAAATTTAAAAATTTTTATGATGATTTAATCGAAAAAAAAATATTTTCAAAATTTAAATCTAATAAAAAGACAATTCTTTATGCACCTACATGGAAAGATTTGGAAAATTCCACCTCATTTTTCAAAATATTTCCAAAATTAATTAACAAAATCTCATCAAAAAATTTTAACTTAATTGTAAAACTACATCCTCTTTTAGAAGAAAGAAACCCTAAAGAATTTTATAAAATATATTCTGAAAAATCTTTAGATAATGTTATCTACTTATCCGATTTTCCGCTTATTTATCCTCTTTTAAACAGATGCGATATTTACCTTGGTGACTTTTCATCAGTCGGTTATGACTTTTTATACTTTCAAAAACCCATG
Source organism: Parachlamydiales bacterium (assembly GCA_016935395.1). Taxonomy (GTDB): domain Bacteria; phylum Chlamydiota; class Chlamydiia; order Chlamydiales; family SM23-39; genus JAFGQY01. Next base: position 12,551 of record JAFGQY010000124.1, on the reverse strand, counting down.
TTCTTTTTAGATCATTTGAATAGGAATCATAAAAACAGCCCAACCCATCACCTTTTCAATTGCGGCATTCAAATCCCTAAAGATAAATGGGACGATATTTTTGATTTTATTGAAGATAAGATTAAAAATTATAAAAATTTTACAGACATTCAAAAAGAGATCTACCTTTATACCTTTGGCAAAAACCGCTCTTTAAATGAAATAAAAAAATCTATTTTGAAAAGTTTTAGTTAATTTTTTTACTACTTTTCCTGAAAGTCTAAAGACGGCATAACAAAAACAAATTCCAATTCGTTTAGATTAGAAACCATAGGCTTGGCTTCAATTTCATATGCAAAATCTCCATCCTGTAAATCTTCAACTTTTGAAACTATACCAACATGTAAATTTGCTGGAAATATCCCATCCATACCTGTTGTTACTAAAAGATCTCCTTTTTTTAATAAAGGATCCGTTTTTATCTGAATATTATCTTGCAAAACATTTCCTTTTCTTAAATCTCTTTGAGCTCCTTCTATATCAGCATAATCATAGTTAAAACCAACACCTTTTAAAACTTGTCCTTTTGAGCGAAACAGTGGAAGAGAAGATCCATGAAGCTCTCCTTTTGCCAAATATTTATCTTCGTTATTCTGTGTTAACTTTTGAGATAATTGAAATAGATCATTTAAAAAACTCTGTTTTTGATCTTCTTCAAATAGATCATCTCTTGCATGAACATGATCTTTCAAAGCTCTTACAATACTTAAAAGAGCTCTATCTTGAGTTGATCCTCTAATAGCTCTAACCGATGGAACAAGTCCAGCGTCTGTAATAAGACGCACTCTGGAATTTTTGTAACCAACATATTCAACCAGCCCTATTAAATTTTTCCCCAAAACAACAGCTGAATTTTTTGAAATAACAGGTTTTCCCAATGATTCATTTTGTTTGTGACCAATATTAATCCAAACGCTACTGCTCCAAGATGTCGGATCTCTAAAAATTATTCTAGCAGGGACAGCTTGCAGATTAACTTTTAATATTTTTTTCGTCTCTTCAGCTCGTCTTCTAAAAAAATCATTCCAGTAAATATCATCCGTATTATTTTCTGACAGCTGTTTAAATCTTTCAAATTGCTCTTCAATTTTTTGATCGAAATTTAAAAATTCATAAAAATTTTCAGCTTGAGTTTTTAAAAGTTCATTTTCAAGTTCCATTTTTTTAAAATCTTTCAGATTAGGAAAATTGTTTTTTTCAATTTTAAAATGTGAAGCTTCGGCAAAATAAAACTTTGACCAAATAGGAGACACTGAGCTAACAGCAAAATTTCTAAGACCATCGCTTGCGTTTTGTGACAGGCTCATTAAAAAAAACAAAAACACACTTAAGAAAATATAAGGAAAATAATTTGTTCTTCTCATGCAAATACTACGTTGAACTAAAAATATTAATTTAGATTAGTTTTACTTTTCATAAAAGATGTTTTTAAAAAAAATAAAAAATAATAATGAGGAAAATTGAAAACAAAGAATGTAAAACAGCTTTACATTCTTTGTGTTATATAAAAAAACAAAAAAAACTATTCTTCTTCAATAAGATCTAAAAATGCTTGAAGTTGTTTAGCTCTAGTTGGATGTCTCATTTTTCTAAGTGCTTTTGCTTCAATTTGTCTTACCCTTTCTCTTGTAACTTTAAAACGTATTCCAACTTCTTCTAATGTTTTTGGTTTTCCGTCCAATAGTCCAAATCTTTCAATAAGAACTGTTCTTTCTCTATCTGTCAAAGTTTCTAAAACTTCATTAAGTTTATCTTTAAGTATTGAATATCCCGTTGCTTCAGCAGGCGATTCCATTCCAGTATCTTCTAAAAAGTCTCCGAATTGGGATTCTCCGCTATCTCCGACTTCCGCTTGCAATGATATTGGATGCTGAGCAATTTTATATATCTCTCTTACTCTTTCAGGTGTAAGCCCTAACTCTTTTGCAAGTTCTTCCGGAGTTGGTTCTTTTCCGGTTTCCATAGTTAGCTTTTTAGCACCCCTTAGAACTTTGTTGATCGTTTCAATCATGTGAACAGGGATTCTAATAGTTCTCGCCTGATCTGCAATAGCTCTTGTAACAGCCTGTCTAATCCACCATGTTGCATAAGTTGAAAATTTATAACCTCTTCGATATTCAAATTTTTCTACCGCTTTCATAAGACCCATGTTTCCTTCTTGGATCAAATCCAAAAATGAAAGACCTCTGTTAGTGTATTTTTTTGCAATCGAAATAACAAGTCTAAGGTTAGATTCAACCATCTCTCTTTTGGCTTCTTGGCTTTTATCCATCCAGCGCTGAAGCATTCTAACATCTTTTTTGAACTCACTGGTACTTCTTCCGGCAGCAAGCTCTCTTTTCAAAAGCTTTCTTTCAGAAGCATTGAGCTTTGCAGCTGCAAATTTATTTTTTTCTGCTCTAGGACGAAGGTTTTCAATTTCTTTTTCAAGGGATAAAAATCTTTCGTATGAAGATAAAATCACTTCACCGAAATCTTCTATAACATTATATCTACAACTAAAATACCTTAAATATGCCTGGCAGCGGATTCTGCATTTTTCAAGTTCTTCATTTAACTTTACTTTAGTTTCGTTCTTCAGACTAGGGTCTCGAAGCTGAATAAGTAAACTTTCTAAATAATCATCTTCTTTTTTCATTATCTCGCAAAGTTCGGGAAGCATTTTCATGTAGTGAGGTTTGTCAACGATCTCTTTTTCAGCTACAACCTTGTCGAATCTCTCTTTATTAGTGATTAAATAATTTGCTATAGAGATGACCTCTCTTGTAGAGTAGCGAAAACGCATAATAATTCTTTCGATTTGAAACTGAGCCTTTTCGATTCTTTTAGATATCTCTACCTCTTCTTCTCTTGATAGAAGGGGAACCGATCCCATCTCTTTTAAATACATCCTTACAGGATCATCTGCAGCTCCCTCTGGTCTTTTCGGAAGAGTCTCTAATTCTTTAGCCTCTTTTTTTCTCTCTTTTTGCTTTTCAACTTCAGCTTGATTTAGAACTTGAATATCAAGTCCTCCTAAGAAGATCAACACCTGATCAATTTGCTCAGGAGTATCAAAGCTCATAGGAAGAATATCGTTAATCTCTTCATATGTAATATAGCCCTGTTCTTTGGCTATAGTTACAAGCTCTTCTATTTTTTGCTGATGTTTAGGATCTGAAAATTCATTTAATGATGTACTCATACAATTCTTTTTTAAATTTAAATGATAAAATATGACTATTCAACACTAATTATATCAAAATTAATGATTTAGAGGAATAAAAATTAAAATTAGTTTTTTTCAATCCTCGAAATATATGCTTTCAGTATCAAAAAATATATCAAAATTCCAATAGTAATAAAAGCGTATATGCAATTTTTATAGGGAAATTTCTTCTCTATAGAAAAAATATTAGGATTTTTTTTGTTAAAAAAAATTAATAATTTTTTATTTGAAGACTTATCAATAAACTCTTTAGCTGAAAACTGATTTAAAAATTTTCCTTTTAAAGAAACATTTTTTGAATATTTTTTATTAAAAGCCTCGTATTCAAAAGATAAAACGACATAAAAGTAATCATCGTTTTTATTTTTTATTTCAAATTTTTTATCTACAGCATAGGTTTTTTCATTTAAAATTAAATATTTATATACTTTATTAATAGCTACAGCACTAAAATAAATACAGATAGAAAAAGTTATAATAAATACTAAAATCCAGCTAAAACTATATTTAAAATTTTTCATAAAATTATTTTTTGGTTTGTTTTATTTTTAATATAATCACAAAAATCGTTTTTTTTTTGAAAAAAAATTTAATTTGTCTATAATACTATCTCAATTATTAAAAATATTTATTTAAAACCATAATTTTAAGAGGAAAAATGGCAGAAGAAGAAAACAAAAAGAAAAAACAAAAAATACCTACAGCTCAAAAAAGAATTACTCAAAGCATAAAAAGACAAGCTAATAACAAAACGTTCAAAGCTAAAACTAAAACTGCTTTAAAATCTTTCTTGACTTCTTTAGAAACTAAAGAAGATGCTAAAAATTCTTCAATGAAATTAAGCACTATTTTTAGCTTAGTTGATAAAGGTGTTAAGAAAAACATCTTTAAACCTAATAAAGCAAATAGAATAAAAGCAAAATATTCGAAATTATTAGCTAAATAAGGAGAAAAATTATGGCAGCAATAACTGTAACAGGAAGAACGCCCTCTAATGCTGGAATCTTTGATCCTCCCTCAGCTGCTAGCGCAACTAAATCCCTTGCAACAATAAATAGCGTTTTAACTGCATTAGAAGGTGTCAATTTAAATGGACATTTATTAAATGCAGAAACTGTTAAGAGAGATAATTACCAAATCTTTTTTGAAAAAACTAGAAGATTTACCGATCAGCTGCATGCTCTTGATAAAGAATTTTCTTCTTTAAGAATTTTTGCAGACTATCCTGGAAAGGATGATTCAGACGGAGATGTACAATCAGTTGTTGATAATCTTTCACGCGCTCAAGAAAGATATGCAGCTCAACTTTCAAGAGAATCAAAATTCTATGCACTTAGAAGAAATTTCAAAATAGTAAAGCCTAAGCAAAATCATCCTATTTGGGATAATTTTATATGGACGATTTCTCTTCCCTTTAAAACTATCGATTTTGTATCCAGAAAAACAGGCTCTAAAATTAATGGTCTTGCACTTTCTACTATTTTAGCATCTAGTTTATTATGGAAATTTGATTTTATATCAACCGACTCCTGCATCAGTGCATTTGGTGTAAGTGGAGCTCTATATGGCGGTAAAAAATTTATTGGAATAGTTTGGACAACAACAAAAAGGGCTGTAGTAGATTTTTTTGTTGAACCTCCAAATCCTAGAAGAGCCTAGTTATAAGTGGTGATATCTTAAAAAAATTATTTTTTAAGATATCACACAAAACCTCTTTTTTTGAAATTATTGAAATATTTTGTTTAGCCCTAGTTATTGCAGTGTATAGAAGCTCTTTTGATAAATTTTGAGTTTTATAATTTATAACAACGCAAACATTTTTAAATTCACTTCCCTGACTTTTATGAACAGAAATTGCAAAAGCATATTCATACTTTGGCAAATGAAAAAGCGGAAAAGATTTTATTTCGTTTTCAATTTTAAAATAAGCTAAAGCACCTTCAAAAAAATCCTTTGATTTTTTTGGGTATACCAAAGCTCCAATCATTCCATTATAAAGATCTAATGAATAATCATTTTCACAAATAATTATTGGGAAAATCATATATTTGCCAAATTCGGTATTTTTTTGAATTTCTTTTAAAAAAGTTAAGTTCAAATTATCAACTCCAAAAGGACCCTGTTTTATGGAAGATAAAATTCTAAAATCATTAATTCTATTTAAAATATCATCCATATTCGGCTTTTCAAAAGCAGGGGAAAAACCATACTTTTTTATTTGCTCAAATAAAAACTCTTTGGCTTTACATAAATCATCAATATCATAAAATTCGACAGAATTTTCCAGTTCATTTTTAAATGATAAAACATCTTCTGAATTAATTATCTCGGCAAGTTTTAAAATCTTTTCATTTTCAAATCTTTTGGCCATCTTCAAAAAAGTTATAGCAATTTCTTTGGACTTAATAAGTTCTGAAAAAACATTCCCTCCTTCAACGGGAGTCAATTGATTTGGATCTCCGATAAAAACAACTTTTGTCTCATCTTTAATTGAATTTAAAAAGTAAGCCATTAACTTAATATCTATCATTGAAGCTTCATCAACAATAATAAAATCATAGTCTAATTTAAATGAGTTGAATTTTTTCGTTTTTCCTTCTCTCATTTTTAATAAAGAGTGAAGGGTTTTGGATATACATTCATTCTCAAAATTTGGAGTATTAATATATTCCTGTAATTGAGAAGTTGCCTTTCCGGTTGGTGCAGTAAGTGCGATTTTAATTGTTTTACCTTTTGCGTTTATGTAATATTTAGAAAGTATTTTTATTAGATAAGCTGCCGTATAAGTTTTACCGGTCCCCGGACCTCCTAAAATAAAACTTAAATTATTTTCAAAAGTCTTTTCAATAGCGTTTTTTTGCTCAATTGTTAAACAATCTTCTTCGGACAAAATCTTTAAAAAAAGCTCTTTTTCTTGTTTTTCACTTTTTTTATTTTGAATCAATCTTTGGATGTTTTTGACTATTTCAGTTTCAAAAACATAATTTTTCTGAAGATAAAACCAATTGTCCAATTTAACAATAGGCTTGAAAAAATGTTTGTCAGTAAAGTGATTTACAAGACTTAGCGAAATGCTTTTTGATCCTAAAAATATTTTATTTTTCAAAACTTTAAAAAAAGCATCATCTAAAAGTTCATTATCAAAATTAAAAAATTTGGGATCGGGATAAATTTTCTTATCATCATCTATATATAATGATATATATCCATTTCTAGATATTAAAAATAAATAGGCTAAAAATGTTTTTTCATCTTCGCAAGATAAATCTTTTGAAAAATTTTCAGCAAAACAAATATCCAAATTTGAAAAATATTTTTGTTTATTGACGCTTTTTAAAAATGTACAATTTTTCATATCAAAAAAATATTTTTGTTAAAAATTTTTCAAATCATTTATATTCGGAAAAAAATGATAAATTCCTCTGTCAAATAAAGTCCCTCTTAAAAAAATATAAAAAACTCCTCCAAAATTTTCTTCAAAATTTTTATTTAGAATTTTTAAATATCTTTTCAAACTTTCTTGATAAATAGCTGCTTGCAAAAAATAATCATGCGTATGCATTGCATTTTCCAGCTTTATTATTTCATAGTCTTGAGGATTTTGTCCTAAATAATTTGACTTCCAATCAACTATATAAAATTTACCATTATATTCAAAAACTAGATCAATAAAACCTTTCATATAATCATTTTGATCTTTATACAAAAATTCAATTTCCGAATAACATTTTTCAAAATCAAGATCTTTTATAGAAAACCCGAAATTTAAAAGCGGAATATTTATTGTTTTATTAACAATTTCAAAAATTTGATTTTCATAATCTTTGTAAGATTCTGAATAACTGAGTACTTCTTTAATCGCTGGCTTTACATCAAAGCTCTTTCTTTTAAATATTCTTTCAAAAATCTGATGAAATAAAACTCCAATTTCAGGACCAATTGGCAAATCGTTATTTTTATTTTCAAGAATTTGTTGGTTTTCAGTAAATGACATCAAATTAGTAAAAGAAAGTATTTTTTTGGAGTTTTGTTTAAGCCTTTCAAAATTTTGAATCTTTTCAGGCTCAATTAAATCAACTTTTTCTAAATCTTGATCATTTATTAAATGATCAGTCTCAGAAATATACTCATATGAAATATTACCCTTTTCTTTTAACAAGTCCAGCTTTTGAAAAAGACTCTCTTTTCTAATAATATTGTCATTTAAAATTTGAGATAAAAAAAAGTCTGTTTCAGAAAAAGTTCCTTTTTCAATTTCTTTTTCTTTAGTATCTATTGCAATAGGTACGTATGTTCTATATTTTGCTCTTGTTAAAGCTACATAAAAGTTTCTCATTTTCTCGGCATCTATCTCGTCAACATTTTCAGCCAAACTATCCTTTTTACTAAATGCCAAAGAAAGTGCAAAAACAATATCATATTCAAGCCCTTTGCTCATAAAAGTTGTTAAAATTTGAACTCCATTTTTAAAAATGTTTTTTCTTTTAATCTTTTCATTTTCATCATCTAAAAGATCAATTTTTCTAAAAAAAGATAAAATCTTTTCTTCAGAAATATTTTTTTCAATTAAAAGAAGCGACATTATTTGATAAACATCTTCTAAAAGATCTATTTTTTTTAATCTGGCAAGTCTTAATAGGATAGATTCATTTTCAAACAGCGGTTCATAAAAAAACTGATTAAAAAAGTTTGAAATATTTTTATTAGCTATGCTCTTTTTTAAAAGATAAAAGGTTTTTACTGAAGGATCATTTTCTAATAGATTAAAATTTTTTAATCTATATTCATCGGCTCCAATAAATGGACCTTTAAGTGCAATTTTAATTTTATTAAAATCTCTTGGAAAAATTACTGCATCAAAAAACTCTTTTAGTGCCGAAAGAGCTGAAGATTTTTTTAATGAAACTGATTTTAAAGTTATTGAATTAATAGCTCTGCTACTTAAAAATGATTGAAGTCTTTGTGCTTGGAATCTGTCTTTAACAAGAATAGCAAAACTGTTTTCATCAAAACTGTGTTTTCTTTTAAGCCTTATTATCTCATTGGATATGAAATTAAAAAAGCTCTCTTCCATCTCATCTGTTGGCCACTTTTTGAGTCTTTGTTTTTCTTCGACAAAAAAATGAATGGCTGATTTTTGATCTTGAAAATCAATATCAATATTTAATCCGGATTTTATAGGAACATACGAAATAAAGCTGTCTATCCTTGGAAGCTTCAACCATTTTTTAGAAAAGTTTTCATTAAATAGTGAATTTAATGATTCAACCAGGTTTTTTGAAGATCGGTAATTAACATCAAGATGCTTTACATTCTTTATCTTCTCTTTTGCATCTATATACGTATAAAGATCAGCGCTTCTAAAACTATAAATGGACTGTTTTGGGTCTCCAATTAAATAAAAGGCCAAGATTTTTTCATTATCTAAAAATAGTTTTTCAAAAATATCCCATTGAACAGGATCGGTATCTTGAAACTCATCAATAATTGCAGCTTTGTATTTTGATTGAACTTTGTTTAAAAAACTTTTGTCGAAAATGGCTTTTTGCATTTGTGTTAAGATTTTATCAAATGAAAAAATATCTTCTTTTTTTAAATAGCGGTTAAATTTTTCTGATATTTCACTTACCAAATAATAGAAAATATTTTTTGTATCAACCGCCTTTATTATTATTGGATATATTTTTTCTTTTATTAGCTTTACATAGGTTGGCAGTTCAAAGAAATTTTTTGTTTTTACCTTTTTGTTGGTTTCATCTAAAAATTCAAAAACACTTAGCTTCGTTTGTAAAAAATATTCAAAGTCAACAAAAGAGCAAAATTTTTCATTAATAATTTTAAAAAGTTTAAAAAGCTGCTCTTGTAAAAATTCTTTTTCAAATTTTTTTGAACTTTTTTTAAAGTTTTGAAAATAATCTTCAAAATCAGCAAAAGCTTTTGGAATATCAATATTTTCAAAACTTTTGATTTCTCTTTGAAAGTTTTTATAAAAATTTTCGATATCAATATTTTTGGGGTTTTCAATATCTTTATCTAAATAAGCAGAAATTTTTCTAACAAGTCCTGTTACATTTTTATGCTTATTTAATAGTTGAGATATTTGAACGGATGAAAACTTTTTTATATCAATTGAGTATTTTAAAAAGTCTTCGATAAAAGAAATTTGTTTTTCAGATAAATTTTCTATTTCATCAATTTCTAAAAAATTTACATCTGCTTCAAAAAAGTTTTCTTTCAAAACCCTAAAACAAAAGCCATGAATTGTAAATATTTGAGCCGTATCAAATAAAAGTAAAGATTCTTCTAATTTTGAAATTGATTTTTGAGGATCATTTATATAAGAGGATAAATAATCAAAAATTTTGATCTTTTCAAAATCTTGATTTTTTAAAATTTTCAAAGCCTTTTCAATGTTCTTTCTAATTCTATATTTAAGTTCGGCTGTTGCGGCTTTTGTAAAGGTTACAACCAATATCTCATCAATCTGCAAATCATTTTTATCATCAAGAAGTAACCTTACTACTAAATGTTCAATAGCAAATGTCTTTCCGGTTCCAGCAGAGGCCTCTAAAACACTTTTGGAAAAAATGTCTGTAGAATCACTTAAAACATTAAAACTCAAATTTCCTCCAAAATAGGTTTAAAAATTTCTTCAAAATTTTTTCTTGAATCATCTAAAACATTTTGAGCTTTTGGTCTTTCAAAGTTTTTAAAATACCATTTTGAATAGATATCCAAAAACTGATCTTTTTCAAAATAGGTATTGTTCATTGATTTTTGAAGAAGAGGTAAATCATTTTTTATAATTGGCACAAGCCACTCTTTTATTAAAAAAGATGGCTTTTTAAAGCATTCCAGATAATAAGCTACAAGCTTTTTCAGCGCTTCTTTTGGGGATTTAATATTGAACTCAACTGTTTTTTCATTTTTTAAAAATGTCACATTATTTGAAAAATAATTTGTGTAGATTAAAATTATTGGAAAATTTTTAATTCGATTAAAAGATGTGTCGTCAGAAAAAATCATAAGTGAATTTTTTGAAATGTTTTCAATTTTTCCAACTATTTTAATTTTTTCATTATTGATTTCAATTTCAATTGGCCCTGCCACATAATTCTTTTCATCAATCTTTTCAAACTTTGTAAATTTTTCATTTACTTCTAAACTGCTAATCTCATTTCTATCAATATTTACATTTTGAAAGGATTTTAAAAAGTTTTGAATTTCTAATAAAATTTTATCTTTTGCAATTTTATTAAATATCCCGTGCGGCAAAAGACCTTTTTTTTCGTATGTGCTAATTAGCGCATCAACATCATTTTTAATTGATGCCTGTTTTAGTAAAAATGTGTCCAAAAAAGATAAAACAAAATCATTATCCTCTTTTGTCTCTTCTAAAAAAACATCTAAGACATTGGTTAAATAAAATTTGATTGGGTTTTTGCAAAGAAGGGTTAGTTGATTGATATCAATAACTTTTGGCAATGTTATTTCATCTGTCGGCTTAGATAATGAAAATGAGTTTTTTCCAATATAATAATTTTTTGCAGCTAAATAATCTGACTTTGAAAATGAACCGTTATTCTTAGTAAAGTAACTTTTATCAAATGCTAAAACAGGATGATTTTTTATAAGAACTTGTGAGGGAAGGTTGTTTTCAACTAAATAAAAATCATCTAAACAAGATAAAAACTCATGCAAAAAAATAGACATTGAATCTTTTTGATCATGTTTCTCGGTGTAACTAAAGAAAAGGTGTTTTCGAGCGGATAAAAATAAATTTAAAAATCCATCTTTCAAAATATCCAAACTTTGAGGTATTTCTTTTGCTTTAACCAGCTTTATCGAACTTTCAATTGCTAAAGGAGGAAAACTATCATCAAGACCTATCGCAAATATAGCCTTTTTAGAAATTCCAGATATATCAAAGGATGAAAAACAAATAGCTTCAATTTCATTTTGATTAAAAGATGTTTTTGACGTTTCTAAAAAACTTTTCAAAAGTTTGAAAACAAACTCGAAGGAAACTATCTCGTTTTGAAAATTATAGATAGTCTTTCCCAAATGATTTATAAAATCTAGAATTTTAGTTTTGCATGACTTTTCAATCTGACTATTATCTATTTGAAAATAGTCATTTAAAATCTTTTTTAAAAAATCTTTAATATGACAAAGAGAAAGATTCTTTTCATTTTTAATCAGTTCGAAATCTTCTATAATATTTTTAAAAAATGTTAATAATTTTTCAACTGTCTGACTTTGACTTAATTCAACTCCCTCAACCGGAAGATCAAATGTAAAGCTGCTTGACATATGGTTTTCATTAAAGAAAAAAGTCATGCTAGACAATATCCTTGAAAAAAAAGTTTTAAAACTTCTTGTGTTAGCTGATACATGATCTGAATCATTTTCTAAAATTTCTGAAATATGATCTTCATCAATTCCAAATTCAATGTTTGCATTTTCCAGCCAATCAAAAAAGATCAAGTCAACTTCTTCTTTTGTGAAATTTAGTTTTCTTTGAAAGCAAGGGTTTTCAAATAAATCCAATAAATCGTTTTTTTCAAATCTACTGCCGTATAAGTTCAAAAGTTTTAAAAATCCATCAGCAAGTGACGATTCATTTTTTAAAGATATGTTTGAAATCTTGTATTCAACAAAATTTTCTAAATTATTAAAAACCACATGAATAAATGGAGCATAAGACTCAATGTCAGCTGATATAACATGAATATCTGAAAGTTTTAAAGATTTATCCTTATTTAGCAATTTTAAAATATTCATATGTAAAATTTGAACTTCACGAAATTTCGAGCAAGCTACATGAATTTCAATTGAATCATCAAGTGCCATTGGCTTTACATTTTTGCTGTTTTCTGAAAATAACAGATCATTTTGAAAGTGATTTAACAAAGAAAAGTTTTCATTTTCACCATATGCTTGAAAGTTTTCATGTTCATTAAAACAATCATAAGAAGAAATAACCTTTTGAAAGTTTCTTTTTATTTTCCCGAAATTTGCTAAAAACCTATTTCTTTCTTTTAAATAACCATCGAGCTCTTCTGCCTTTGAAGAATCTTTTGATTTTTTTTGCCAATATTTTTTTAATTGAACTCTTTCGAAATCAGAAACTATATCTTCAAAATAATTGAGTGTTGGAGTTAGCACGTAGTGATAAACATTTAAAAAATTTTGATTTATAAAGTCAAAAAAAAGGCTCGGAATTTTGCTTATATCAAAAAAATGGAAATGAGCATTTTTTAAATCTTCACTATTACTATTTTTTTTAAAAGAAAGATCTTTT